>JBCKWP010000102.1:0-5588 GCA_038922455.1 Methylobacter sp.
TCTGGATAAAAGCACCAGCGCTTGGGCAGGATACTTTATAAAGGACTTATTTTTGCGATGACTCCAAACTTCGGATGATCCAAATAATAGACCTCATTTAATTTAATGGGGCGGTTTTCATTTAACCGGTAAATCACTGTTCTGCCAAGGTCACCGTCAGGGTTAGCGGTAAACTCCAAATCGACCGTCATTTGCAAACCTTGGTCATGTTGCATCTGGACGTAGCCGTTCAACTTACCATCGGCGGATTGAATATGCACAGGAGCGCTTTGCCCATTTTCCACCTGCTGAATCCAGGCAACATGCAGGATAGGCCGATAAGTCGAATCTTTCGCTAATGCCGCATAACTGTCATCTAGCGTGGTATTGTCCGGTTTCTGATACGCCGACAATTCAGTCAAAGCGGACGACCATTTGATTTGACTGGCGGCCGCCTCAAACACCTCGGTATTGGGCATTGTCTGCGAAAACACCATCAACTCTATCTGATACTCGCCGCCTTCGGCTAACAGTGGACTGCTAAAAAGCCCCAGCATTGCGGACAGGCTGCAAACCATTATTTTAAGTATAGTCATTTTTTAATCGCCGGTTTAAGTGTTAATTTATCCAGCAACTCGGTTATAAACTCAAGCTTCTGCTCGGTCGTTTCAAACGGCTTTATAAACCTTAACTTATCCGCGCCATCGAATTTATAAACCTGCGCCTGTGTTTGTATCAGGGAAATCAGCTGGTCGGCGTTAATGTTAGGTGTTGCCGAAAAAATAATGCGCCCGCCGCTAGCGTTGGCTTCTATTTTTTTAATGCCTAGTTTTTCGGCCTGCTGCTTTAATTCGGCGACGCTGAACAAGGTCTTTACCGGCTCTGGAAACAAACCAAAACGGTCGATCATTTCCACCTGTAACTCGCGTAAATCGTCCTTGGTTTCGGTATTGGAGATGCGTTTATACAGCACCAGTCGGCCATGAATATCCGGCAGATAATCTTCCGGGATCAATGCAGACGTTTGCAGATCGACTTCCGGCCCCCTGTCCATCGGCGTATCGAGCTCCGGTTGTTTGCCGGATTTTAGCGCGCTGACCGCCCTTTCCAGCAATTCGGTGTACAAGGTAAAGCCGATTTCCTGAATTTGACCGCTTTGGTCATCGCCGAGCAATTCGCCCGCGCCGCGAATTTCTAGGTCATGCGACGACAACATAAAGCCCGCGCCCAACTCGCCGGATGCTTCGACCGCTTCCAGACGTTTAATAGCATCCTTGCTCATTAAGGTAAGCGGCGGCACAATAAAATAGGCATAAGCTCGGTGATGCGAACGCCCCACTCGGCCGCGCAACTGGTGCAACTGTGCCAAGCCCAGTTTATCGGCGCGATTGATAATAATGGTATTAGCGCTGGGTATATCGATGCCGCTTTCAATAATAGTGGAGCACAACAACAGGTTAAAGCGCTGATGATAAAAATCCAGCATGACCCGTTCCAGCTCGCGTTCCGGCATTTGTCCGTGGGCGATTTCAATCCGCGCTTCGGGCACCAGCATTTCTAAGTCCCTGGCCATTTTCTCCATCGACTTAACATCATTATGCAAAAAGAACACCTGCCCGCCGCGCTTGATTTCGCGCAAACAGGCTTCCCGAACCTGCGCGTCTATCCATTCGCTGATAAAAGTTTTGATCGCATGACGGTTAGGCGGCGGACTGGCGATAATGGAAATGTCCCTCAAACCCGACATCGCCATATTCAAGGTGCGCGGAATCGGCGTTGCGGTCAGGGTTAGCATATCCAGTTCATTGCGCAGCTTTTTGAAATGCTCTTTTTGGGTCACGCCAAAACGGTGCTCCTCGTCAATCACCACCAATCCCAGCGCTTTATACTTAATCTCCTTGGACAATAATTTATGCGTGCCGATGATAATATCGACCTTACCTTGCTCCAGGTCGTCGGCAATCTCTTTTTGCCGCTTAGGACTGACAAAACGCGAGGTCATCTCGACGCGCACCGGCCAATCGGCGAAACGGTCGCAAAAATTCTGATAATGCTGCTGCGCCAACAAAGTGGTCGGTACCAATATCGCCACCTGCTTGCCGTTTTGCACCGCGATAAATGCCGCCCGCATTGACACCTCGGTTTTACCGAAACCGACATCGCCGCAAATCACCCGATCCATAGGATGCGGACTGGCCATGTCTTCCAGTATCGTTTCGATAGCTGTCTGTTGATCCGGCGTTTCTTCGAACGGAAATGCATCGGCAAAAGCCGCATATTCGATATTTTCGATCTGGAAAGCGTGGCCTTGTTTGACCGCTCGTTTAGCGTGAATCTCCAGTAATTCTGCGGCGACATCGCGGATGCGCTTAATGGCTTTTTGCTTGGCTTTGTTCCACTGGTCGCCGCCCAACTTATGCAAAGGCGCGTTTTCAGCACTCATGCCGGTATAGCGACCGATCACATGCAAGGACGAAACCGGCACATAAAGCTTGTCATGATTAGCGTATTCCAGAGTTAGGAATTCCGACGCGATGCCGCCGATCTCCAAGGTCTGTAAACCCAAGTAACGACCCACGCCATGCTCCTGATGCACCACCGGCGAACCTACGGTCAATTCAGTCAGGTTATTGACGATGTTTTCCAGCTCATGCGCCCCAGACTTACGTCGCCTGCGCCGTTGCTGGGCTTTTTCACCGGACAACAGACTTTCGGTAATAATCGCGATGGCTGGATTGTCGAGCCACAAGCCATGATCCATCGGTGCAACCAGGATGCACGGCGACACTTCAGACTGAAGAAACTTGTCCCAGTTCTCAACCTGCTTCACGGTAATTTTGTACTGTCTTAATTTTTCGATTAAGGCTTCCCTGCGCCCCGCCGATTCCGAGACAAACAAAATCTTACCGGCAAAACTGCTGACAAACTGCTGCAACGCCTGAGCCGGTTGCTCAAGTTTGGCATCAATCGTTACATTGGGCAGCGGCCGGCAGTTAAAAACAATATTATCAACATCTCCGGCAACTGCAGCATTGAGGGTAATGCGAGCAAATGCCCCGACCCGTTGCACCAGCTCGTCAGGCGATAAAAACAACAGTTCCGGCTTCAGTAATGGCCTGTCCACAGCGTATTTTCGTTGCTGAAACCGATCCTCGGCCTCGGCATAAAAAGCCTGCGCCGTCGCGTCAAAGCTATCCGACCTCACCAAGGTCGCAGATTTTGGCAGATAATCGAACAAGGTCGCCATTTGCTCTACAAACAGCGGCAAATAATATTCAATTCCGCCGGGCGTAATGCCTTTACTGACATCCTGATAGAAATGATTTTTGGGCGAAATTTCCGGGAACGCATCGCGGAAGGATTGGCGGAAATGCTTGATAGCCTCATCGCTAAACGGAAACTCCCGCGCCGGAAATAGCTGAATCTGCTCGATTTTTTCTAATGATCGCTGCGTTTCAGGATCGAAAGTGCGGATAGATTCAATGTCTTCATCGAATAATTCAATACGATACGGCGCTTTACTGCCCATCGGGAACAAATCGACTATCGAGCCCCTGACCGCAAACTCGCCGTGCTGGTAGACCTGCGAAACGCAATGATAACCGACGCTTTCCAGCTTGAGACGGTTCAGTTCCAGGTTAAAATCATCGCCGACCTTAACCGCAAAACTGTTGGCCAGCACATGCTCGCGAGGCGCCAATCTGTGCATTAACGTAGTCACCGAAACCACCAGCGCGCCGCGTTTTACCTGCGGCAACAAGGCCAGCGTTTTCAGTCGTTCCGAGATAATTTCCGGCAACGGTGAGAAAACATCGTAAGGTAGCGTTTCCCAATCCGGAAAATGCAAAATGGGATGTTCATTTTGCAAGAAGAACGCTAATTCATGCTCAAGCCGCAAGGCAGTCTGATTATCCGGAGTGACAATAACAAACAGGCAAGCTTCATTTTTAATGGCGGAAGCCAAAGCCAGAGAATCACCGCAGCCGGTTAACCCCGTCCAGATAAGCGTTTGATCTTGTTTTTGCGGAGTTTTAGGGGAGAAAATTGAACTGTTAGCCATTAAAAAATCTTATCTTCCGTTCCCACCTGCCGCATGGGAATATGCAGTTAAGGCGGATCGCGCCACGAATTTTAGCCAGCCGGTATTAACTGGAATTAGTCTAATATTATAAGCGCATAAGTCGGCTAATGGTTGGACTATAAACAAGCGACTGCCTATCACTCATTTTTCAATCATCATTGCCCAGCCTTTTAGTAACGGCTTGCAGTGAGGTACAATAATTCCGAGTTGTGCCAAATACATCCCAGCCCAACATGAACAGCAATGAACTAAGTAATGGATAAAAAGTTGTTTAACAATCTGTAGGAGCGGCTTTAGCCGCGATAATCGCGGCTAAAGCCGCTCCTACATCAGAGTTTTGTTAAAACAGTTATGGACACCTACTTATCACTTGCCGCCCTGTTGATTTAGTTAAATTCAAAAAAGAGGTCATACCATGAAAAAGAGCTTGTTCCTGACTATTGCGCTGCTGGTTTCCGGCAACGTAAGCGCCGCCACCGATCATTACGTATTGCGCGATGGCGACCATGTTCGTCACTTAAAAATCACCAAAATCAGCGACGATTACACCGTCAGCGCTAATATAGACTTTGAGTCTGCTGCCGACAAAACCCACTGTTCCGAGACTATTTCCGGCAAAGCCAAGAGTACAGGCGAAAACGAATTAGTCATGAAAAAACATTCTGAAAGCGAAGCTAGTTTCTGTGAGCTGAAAATTCAACTGAGTCCCAACGGCGCGAAAGTAGAAGAATCGAAAGATTGCAGCACCTTTACCGTAGGCAAATGCCACTTTTCCAGCGATGGCAAGGAATTGGTTAAGGTTAAATAATGTAGGCCACCTTGAAGCGCATCATTTGCGAGTGATGCGCTTCGTACCGCAGCAATCTAGTGGATTACGTTAGTGAATATGCACCTCTCGCGACTTTGCCCTATCGCTTCTTTCCAATGTATAACGATCCGACTGATTGACATTGCGTGTTCCATCATCGTTAAGCTGAATGAGCGTGCCTTCATTTTCAATGCGATAGTGTCTGGTGGTTGTTCCCGTACGCGGTGTTAAAACAACGGTTTGGCTTTTATCATTCCAGGTATACTTCCCTTTTTCATAAAACTCCTTTGAGGATTCTTTTGCGGGTTGAGTCACCAACAGATAATTGTCATTTTGCTTTAAAGACAGCGTGGCTTTAATCCCATCGCAATCGTTGCAAGGAAGATAACCGTAAAAAACACCATGAAACTCCAGGCTTTTATCGGGAGTGTTGAAATGAGCGGTGTGATCTGTTTCCTTCTGGTGACTAGCTACGCGCGCTTTGAGGAGCAGTTCTTGAGCTTCACGGTCTGTTCCTGCTATTGCCGGATGCGCGATAAGCAGACTGCCAAAAAGAAACAAAGCCCGATGGTGTTTTAATTGCATTTTTAATGCTTGCATGATGAGTTCCTTAGTTCGTAGGTCAGGTTAGCATAGCGTACCCCGGTATTTATTGTCATCAATATGTTGGTAAGTAGGTACCTATAACTGTTTTAACAAAACCCTGATGTAGGAGCGGCT
>JBCKWP010000103.1:0-5570 GCA_038922455.1 Methylobacter sp.
TTTTTGGTCTTTTATTTGGTGTGCGGCCTTCTGGCTACTTTTTTACAGTGGTTTTTCGATCCGAGCCTAGCTATTCCTGTGGTCGGCGCATCGGGTGCCATAGCCGGTATCTTGGCGGCGTATTTCTTTTTGTATCCGCTGGAACGCGTGGTGGTGTGGATTCCGATACTGTTCTTGCCGATAATCATTCATGTTCCAGCGGTCGCTTTTTTAGGTTTGTGGGTCTTGATTCAATTACACAGTGCAACTACAGCAATGCTGTTTGGCGGGGAGGCTGTCGATGTGGCTTGGTGGGCGCATTTAGGCGGCTTTATTGCTGGTTCACTTTTATATCGGTTATTTTTGCGTAAAGACCAGGTCGAAAAAAATGAATTAATTTGACGCTGTTAAGGTATAATTTACCGCTACAAAAAGCCGTTTTTTCGGCTAAAAAAGACTTCTTAAGTTCAATCAGGTTGTGAAAGTAATATGAAAAAAGTTAATGTTGCGTTGGTCAGGCTACTTCAGTTTGTAGTTTTTGTGGTATCCATATTCATGGTAATCGTCTATTTTGGTGTCATGGTTTTATTGCCTTTGGATGCTATAGTATTGATGATAAAGCTGATGGGGGTTTTCGGTCTTAACGGTTTTATTGCGGCCTTTATCGCCGTACCGGCTGTCGGCTATTTAGGCTTGATCGTTTACAAGACGCCAGGACTTTGCAAAATGATAGTCGATGCAGGGGTTGACTTGATTAAGACAGGTAAGACACGAGTTGAAGCGTTTAATGAAATTGCCGAGGCGGTAAACTCTTAATTTTTGCAATTGTTCATATTCAAAAAAGGGTGTATCGGTTTCGATGTACCCTTTTTTTTTGGAAATTTTTTCTCTTGAGATTAATGCCGTCTTTGCAATGCCCAATAAAAAATCAGCGTCCCGAATGCGGCGGCCAAATGTTTCAGCGAGTGACCGCTGAGCAAGCCGAACGCGCTATAAAGTGGATTATCTAACAACTCCAGTAGCTTCGATGCCGCATAGGCACCGATGAGAATCCAAATATACTTGTCGCCGTTCAGTCTCGATGCAAACATGCACAGAATCAGCGGTATCAGTAATACGGGCAAAAACTGCACCAGCACGTAAGCGCGTAAATCGCCGTGACCGTTCAGTTCCGTTACCTGCCAGTAGACGACCGAAGCCATACCCAAAATCAGCAAAGGGACGCATAATTTCCGCGCCAGCTGGGTCGAAATATATTCTCCGATAATGGCGCAAAGCAACGCCATAAAGGCAACAGTCATCGGCAGGCGATCCCAGAGCAGGGTCTGATTGTCGGGCTGAAGATGGTAGTACGCAGAACCAAAGCCGGTCAGAAACACCCCGGCAAAGAATGTCAAATACACGGCCCGCAACTCGGCCAATCCTCCCGTTACCTGATCTAGCACGACCAGTCGCATGCCCATGATGCCGACAATGACGAAGGGCAAACTGGAAAGCACATTGTAAAAATTGGCTATGTTAATGACGCGACGCCGGTCGGCGAAGTGATGGTAAGCCGGTTCCTGGGCAATGGGGTCGAGGCTAAAAACAATGATAATTGCGACAACAATTATCGCCAGCAAAATCTTCAGACGGTTATCGGTGGGCATAAGATAAATACGGAGAAACAAAAGTCAGACAATAATGGCTCTTGTACGGTGGGGACGCAACTTTGTTTTCGATGCCGGTTGATAGCATCCAAATCGCTTTTGGTATATTCTCCATTAAGCTTACGGATTGTCTAAAGGCTAGGTCAAACCGGCACTCTTTAGACAAAATGTAACTATTTAGTGATGTTTCAGTCCGTGCCATCGTAGGAGTGGCTACCAACAGTAGGCGCTTTTAGGCGAAGCCCCTCCAACACCAGGCACAGCTTGACGCTGAATAGTTACGACACAATAACAAAAATTCAATTTAGGGTGGTAACCAGACATGTCAGTAATCATATATATTTCGACGGTCATTTTTGTCATTTATGTGGTCTATACGGTGATAAGCGATCGAGGTAAAGGCGCTTGATTGGGTCGTTGCTCTTATTTTTGCATCCCTTGGTAGCGATTGCGCCCCTCAATGCTAGGGTAAATTGCTATCGACGATCTGTCTTACGGGTCGGTCGTATTCCACATGGAACCAATACCCTAATGATCTATCGACTTTTGACGGGCTCTTCGCGCTACGCTTTCCCTTGATCGCGTTGGTTCACATACCGGTCGCCTTGGGAGCATTCATTGAACTGAGCTGCGGGCTGTGTCCGCTTACGGTGATCGAAGTTGAGCTTCGCCTGATTGCCGGTGATACTGGGTACGCGGGTATGTTTATTCTTGGAAAGCACCTTATCTGTTAAAGCCAGTTCTTTTTCTTGAAAAATCGGAGCAAAAACACCGAAACTCCAATAAACACCGTCCACAATGCTGGGTAGCCCCATTTCCATTTCAGTTCGGGCATGTATTCGAAATTCATGCCGTAGACACCGGCAATAAAGGTTAACGGGATAAAAATGGACGCGAACACGGTCAGCACTTTCATGGTTTCGTTCATTTTGTTGCTGATGCTGGACAAGTAAATGTCCAGCATACCGGTGATTAAATCCCGATACGATTCAATGGCTTCGGTCACGCGGATGGCGTGGTCGTAAACGTCGCCGAAATAACGCTGGGTCTTGTCACTAAGCAGTGGCGATTCGCTACGCTGGATGGCGGCCAGCAATTCCCGCAACGGCGATACGGTTCGGCGCAAAAAAATCAGTTCCCGCTTGATTTTCTGGATGGTGTTCAGGGTTTGCGCGGATGGATCGGACAGTAATTCATCTTCAACGTTTTCAATCAGTTCATCGAAGGCGTCTTGCAGGGTAAAATACTCGTCAACGATGCTGTCCATGATCACATAGGTTAGGTAATCCGTACCAAGATTCCTAAGCTGGCTTTTATCGTTGTTCAGCCGGTTGAAGAGGGGGTCAAATAGCGCATCGGGCTTTTCTTTGAAGGTGAACACGAATTTGTTTAACAGCAGCAAGCTGACCTGTTCATATTCCACGTTAAATTCATTCGCCGCCAGGGTCAGCGCTTTGATGACGATATATAAATAATCATCGAATTCCTCGAACTTTGGCCGTTGATGGGTGTTAAGAATGTCCTCAAGCACCAGTGCATGAATGTCGAAATGTTGACCGATGGCGTCGATAATTGAAACGTCTTTAAGGCCGTCGATGATCACCCAGGTGATGGTGTCGGTGGTCTTGTAGGGCAGCAGCTCGTCTATGGTTTTGATGGTGCGCTTGGTGAGCGTTGATTTGTTGTAATCAATGACGGTGATTTTATGTTCGTGTTGATGCACTTCGCCGACATGCACCAAGGATCCGGGCGGCAGACCCGATTTTTCGGAAGCGTAACTCAGTGATTCAGACATGGTGTATCCCTTTTGAAAAATATTTTTAACCGGTTGCTGTATTCAAGCATAATGGCGCACATTGTACAGCCGCTCTAGCAGTTGTTTGAATTAGATTAAGGCGTTATGCAGATGATAGAAAAACCGATGTTGGGTTGGCGCGAATGGGTGGCTCTTCCGGAACTCAAGCTTGCTAAGATTAAGGCAAAAATCGACACCGGAGCGCGGTCATCGGCGCTGCATGCGTTTGCTATCGAGCCTTATCGAAAAGGTGGGCAACGCTGGGTGATGTTTGCGATTCATCCGCTGCAAGAAAGTTGTGATGTGTCGGTTGAATGTCATGCGCAGATTAAAGACCGGCGAATAGTGATGGATTCCGGCGGTCATAAGCAGCGGCGTTATGTGATAGAAACCCAACTGGTTCTGGGGCAGTCGCTGATAAGGGCTGAAATGACGCTGACTAATCGGGATACGATGCGCTTTCGGATGTTATTGGGGCGTACGGCGATGGATGCCCGGTTTATTGTCGATCCAGGCGCGTCGTATTTACAAGGGCTGCCTGATGCGGATGAATACCAGCGGTTGTTGGGGGAGGGCTAAAGACGAAAGGGCTAAGGCTAAAAAATTATTGCGTTCTTTTTGCCCATCGTCTTTCGCCTTGTCTCCTTACCCCTCCCTATTCCATTTTTCCAACCGCGAACCCATAGCCGTTGACGATATTTTTTAAGGCAAAGATCAATATGAGCAAGAAAAACAACACCGCGTTTGTCTGCGATCAGTGCGGAGCCGATTATCCGCGCTGGGGCGGGCAATGCACCAGTTGCGGTGAATGGAATACCATCAAGGAAGTCAGGCTAGGCGGGGAAGAGCGCAATAGCCGTTCGACAGGTTATGCCGGTAGCCGATCCGAGGTCAAATTATTAGCGGATGTTAATCTGTCCCAGGCGGAGCGGATTTTCAGCGGAATTTCCGAATTCGACCGCGTTCTGGGCGGCGGCATAGTCTGCGGCAGCGTGGTGTTGATCGGCGGGGCACCGGGGGCTGGCAAAAGTACGTTGTTGCTGCAAGCCATTGCTAATATCGCCGCGCGTGGTGTGAGCGTGCTTTATGTTTCCGGCGAGGAGTCGCTGCAACAGATTGCCGAACGGGCGCATCGGCTTAAGCTTCCGGCGGACAAAATCATGATGCTGGCCGAAACCTCGGTGCAACGGATCTGCGATGTGTTGGATCAGGTCAAACCAAAAATTCTGGTGATCGACTCGATTCAGGTGATGCATACTCAGGATAGCGAATCGGCGCCGGGATCGGTTTCCCAAGTCAGGGAGTCGGCCAGCTATCTGACCCAATATGCCAAAAAACATGATGTGTCGATTTTTATGGTTGGGCATGTGACCAAGGATCAATCGCTGGCGGGGCCGATGACTTTGAGCCATATTGTCGATACGCAAGTGATGTTGGGATCGACCGATGACGCCCGGTTCAGGGTGTTAAGGGCGGACAAGAACCGCTTTGGCAGCGTCGGCGAGTTAGGTTTTTTCGCGATGGACAGTACGGGGCTTAAAGAGGTTAAAAATCCCTCGGCGATGTTTTTAAACAGGCCGGATAAGCCATCTTCCGGCAGTGTGGTTACTGTGCTGTGGGAAGGGACAAGGCCATTGCTGGTGGAAATTCAGGCGCTGGTGACCGAATGCCAGTACGGTAATCCACGGCGGCTGACGGTGGGTTTTGATCAAAATCGCCTGGCTATGTTGTTGGCGGTGCTGTCCCGGCACGGCGGTATTTTTACCGCGAGTGATGAAATCTATGCCAATGTGGTCGGCGGCATTAAGGTGACCGAAACCAGCTCCGATTTAGCCATTGTGGTGGGGATTGTTTCCAGTCTGAGGGATAAGGTGATTCCGCATGATGTGTTCTTTTTTGGCGAAATTGGCTTGAGCGGCGAGATCAGACCGGTAGCAAATGGTCATGCGCGGCTTAATGATGCGGCAAAACACGGCTTTAAAAAGGCGGTTATACCGAAGGCGAATGTGCCTAAAAAACCGATTGAGGGCTTGGAAATTCACGGGGTTTCTACACTTTCCGAGGCGTTGGGGATTGTTTCGGAGCTGTGAGGGGGAGCGAAAGACAAAAGACAAAAGACAAAAGACAAAAGACAAAAGACAAAAGAC
>JBCKWP010000104.1:0-5517 GCA_038922455.1 Methylobacter sp.
ACCTTGAACCTTGAACCTTGAACCTTGAACCTTGAACCTTGAACCTTATCCCTTATCAATCCTTTTTCTTACTCTTAACCCGCTTCATCAAGCGTTCGCGTTTTTTTACCTGCCACTCAGTCATTTTTTTCTTTTGTCCGTGAAACGGGTTAACCGGCGACTTGAACACCAAGCGTATCGGCGTTCCGACCAAGCCCATTTTGTCACGGTAGTAGTTCACTAAATAACGTTTATAAGATTCCGGCAGCACATCGGTCTGCACACCGTGAATAACCACGACCGGCGGGTTTCGTCCGCCCTGATGCGCGTATTTGAGCTTAATACGCCGCGTGTTCACTATCGGCGGTTGATGCGCGATGGTGGCTTCTTTCAGGATTCGGGTCAGCACCGGCGTGGACATGTCGAGCATTGCCGCTGCATACAATTGCTGTACGACATCGAACATTTTGCCGACGCCGCTGCCGTGCAACGCAGAAATCGGGTGTTTTTCAGCAAACTCAAGAAACGACAGTTTGACATCGAGCTGCCGATGAATGGTGGCCTTTTGGTCGGCGCTGATGCCGTCCCATTTGTTCAGCCCGATAATCAAGGCTCGTCCGGCTTCCAATACCAGACCTAATAAATGCGCGTCCTGATCGGTGATGCCTTCCTGTGCATCAATTAAGTAAATGACCACATTGGATTTTTCAATCGCCTGTAACGATTTAATGACGCTGAACTTTTCGATGGTCTCGGCTATTTTTGATCTTCTGCGCATCCCGGCGGTATCGATCAGTGTATACAGTTTGCCGTTGCGTTCGAATGGGATATAGATGCTGTCACGGGTCGTCCCCGGCTCATCAAATACAATAACCCGTTCTTCACCCAACAAGCGGTTGACCAGCGTCGATTTACCGACATTGGGCCGTCCGACCACGGCGATACCGATGCCGCCATGCGCCTCTTCGACTGCATTAGCATCTGCCGGCAGCAATTGGTTAACTTTTTCCAGTAACTCGGGTATCCCTCTGCCGTGAGAGGCGGAGATCTGCACCGGCTCGCCCAATGCCAGGGAATAAAAATCCGCTGCGGCCATGTTGGCGTCAAGGCCGTCCATCTTATTGGTGACCAATACCACCGGCTTTTCCAGCTTTCTCAAGGTATCGGCAATCACCTTGTCGGAAGCGCTCAAGCCTTCGCGTGCGTCAACCATAAAGAACACGATATCCGCCTCTTCCAGCGCGACCTGCACCTGTTTTCTGGCGAAGCTTTCTATACCTTCGGCGTCATCAGCTATACCGCCGGTATCGACGACCAGACAGGGACGGTCGCCCAGTTTCACCCGGCCGTATTGCCGATCCCGGGTTAATCCTGAAAAATCCGCAACCAAAGCATCGCGGCTGCGCGTTAAGTAATTGAATAAGGTGGACTTGCCCACATTGGGTCGCCCTACTAGGGCTATGACAGGTAACATATTTTTATTGAACTTTTAAAGCGGCAAGGGTGCCGTCTTTTGCATAAACATAAACGGTATTATCTACCACAATAGGCTGGGCATCGATTGCAGCATCGGTCACTTGCACGCGACCCAGCTGCCTGCCATCGGTAATGGACAACCAATGCACATAGCCCTCAAAATCCCCTACCACCACATAATTTTCATAGGTGGCGGGGGCGGTTAATCGTCTTTGATGCAAATCCTTTTGCTTCCACAAGGCCGCTCCGCTGCGCTGATCGATCTGCAAGACATGACTTTGTGAATCGGCCAGGTATAAATACCGGTCATCATGACTCAATCCGGAATGGGATGAAATGGTTTCATTGCGCCACAACACATCGCCGTCCAGCTCTGAAATGGCCGCTATGCCGCCTTGATAGCTGGCAACGTAAATCACGCCGTTAATCACGATAGGATCGACATCCAGATCGACCAGCCGTTCAATCTCAGAGCGCCCTTTGGAGACGGCAATGCTGGTTTCCCAGACATATTTGCCGTCAGCTAGACGCAAGGCCATGACTTTGCCGTTATCATAGCCGCCGATGACGTTATCCTCGACGATTAACGGCGATCCGGTTCCGCGTATACTTAACGCCGGTACGGTACGCTCATAATTCCAGCGCTTGCCACCGGTTTTTTCATCAAGGGCAATCACCGCGCCGTCCGTAGTACGAACCACCACAATACCGTTAGCAACCACAGGCACCGAAAGCACTTCGCTGGATACTATGGATTTCCACAACACAGCACCGGTTTCAATGTTTAAAGCAACGACTTCGGCATCGCTGGAACCTAAAATCACGCTACCTTGACCAAGACCTGGGCCGCCGGAAAACTGCACGCCGGTTTCAGTCTCCCAGATTAAATTGCCAGTCGTCATGCTTCTGGCCTGAACCAATCCCGCGTGATCCGCCGCCAGTATCTTGCCACTGCCGATAACCGGAATCAGTTTTAAGGATTGTTCGTTGCCGCTGCCGATGATCGGAATCAGTTTGAAAGATGGCGCGTTAGTACCTACACCCACCGATTCTTTCCAGATCACTTCAACCTGGATTTCAGGGCTAGACTCACTCAAGACGCTCGGCGGATCGGCGTTATCTTCACCGCCAAGAAAGTAATCGGTAATGCCAGTAACACCTTCGCTAAGCGTTTCAACAGCCGCGCAGCCTGTTAATAGGAAGATACAAGACACCAGACACAAGGCGAACTGACCTTTCGCCCTTCGGCTGCGCTCAGGAGAGCCCTTTCGCCCTTCGGCTGCGCTCAGGAGAGCCATTTCGCCTTTCGCCTGACTCATATCGCTTGAATAATTACTCATTATTTTTGAGTGTCTAATTTTTCTTGAGCGGTCAGGTCATCGATTTTGAACTGTAACAACGGCGACGACTGCCCATCTCTCAGCGCATTTTGATACGCTGTGCGCGCCTCATCCAAACGATCCAGGGCTACGTACAAATCGCCCACCAATTCATCATAACTGGCTGAAAAGCTGGATGCCTGTTTTGCATCCACTTCGTTAATCAGCTGCAAGCCTTGCTCATATTCGCCGGTAGCCAACATCAAGCGTATCAGCCTTATCCGGGCGATATTGCTCAGCTGCTTATTTGACTCTGCCGTAATAGCCTTCAAAATCTGCTTGGCAGCGGCGAAATCGCCTTGCTGGGATAAGAACTTGGCCTGCAATAAGCCACTGAATGCCGCATATTCGGTGCCTTTAAACTGCTGCTGCATACGTTCGGCCAGTTTGTCGACGCTATCCTTTTGATCTCCGTCCAATGCTTTCAGCAATTGATCGTAAGTTGCAGATGCTTGCGCGGCCTGCTCTTTTTTATGATCCTGCCAGTAATTCCAGCCCAGGATAATGACTAGTCCCATGGCTAAACCTACGAAGGTAGCGGTTGAGTTTTCTTTCCACCATCCTTTTAGGGCTTCGACTTGTTCTTCTTCGCTATCGTACATTTCCACTTGTTTTTCTCTTGTTTAATGTTTTGAAAAAATATAGGTATGTTCTGAATGAACTGATTGCGTCTTTGTAGGAGCGGATTTAGCCGCGAACAATCGCGGCTAAAGCCGCTCCTACATTAGATCGTTCAAGCGTTAATATTCTCTTTGAAAACGCAAATTACATCTATCGTGCGTATAACTGCATTTGTAAAAACTTAATCGCCTGCTGCTGAGACATATTCTGCTGCACTTGCTCATTGTTGCGTAGCGGCTTGACGCTGACCTCGCCGCGACTAACTTCATCGTCACCCAGAATAATCGCAAATTCGGCACCGCTTTTGTCGGCTTTTTTAAACTGGCTTTTAAAACTGCCGCCGCCGCAATTCACTTGCAATTTCAAGCTGGGAATTTCATTCCTGAGGGTTTCGGCAAAACGCATGCCTTGTTGTTCGGCTGCTTCACCGACCCGAATCATATACACATCGACGGGGCGTGCCAACTGCACATACTCCAGTGTTTCCATCAGCGCCAACAAACGCTCCATGCCCATCGCAAAACCGACCGCGTAGTTAGGTTTGCCGCCCAGCTGTTCTATCAGTCCGTCATAACGCCCGCCGGCACACACCGTGCCCTGCGAACCTAGTTCGTCGGTGACCCATTCGAAAACGGTCTTACTGTAATAATCCAGGCCGCGCACTAATCGGGAATTGATCTCGTAAGCTATGCCCAGATCATCCAATATCGCGGTGATTGCCTTAAAATGCTGGCGACTGTCATCGCCCAAATAGTCGGTCAATTCCGGAGCACTGGCGACAACCTGCTGCATGGCCGGATTTTTGGTGTCCAGAATCCGTAGCGGATTGGTCTCCAGTCGACGCAAGCTGTCTTCATCCAGTTGATCCAGTTTCTCTTGGAAATAGGCGACTAGGCTTTCCCGGTACACGATACGCTCGGCAATCGTGCCTAAAGAATTGAGTTGTAGGCGAACTTTATCGCGGATACCTAGCTTAAGCCATAAGCGATCCATCAGCAGGATCAATTCTGCATCAATATCGGGACCTGCCATGCCGTAAGTTTCGACGCCCAGCTGAATAAATTGGCGATAACGGCCTTTTTGCGGGCGCTCATGTCGGTACATCGGCCCGTAATACCATAACCGGTGCACCTGATTGTGTAACAAACCATGCTCCAGGCAGGCTCTAAGGCAACCAGCCGTGCCTTCGGGACGCAAAGTTAAAGAATCGCCGTTCCGGTCGTCGAAGGTATACATTTCCTTTTCGACGATGTCGGTCACTTCGCCGATAGAACGCTTAAACAGCTCGGTTTTTTCGACGATGGGCAGCCGGATTTCGCTGTAACCATAAGCGCCGAGCACTTCTCTGATGCTTTGTTCCGCATATTGCCAGAGCGGAGTCTGTTCGGGAAGCACATCGTGCATGCCGCGAATTGCTTGAATATTATTGGCCATGTTTAATAAGGGTTGTGCCGATGTTAAAAATCTTTAAGTCCGGCGATTTTTTTTGCTTCATTTGAAAGCGGAAATTTTTCCAGCAATAAGTTCTTATATTCCTTGGCAAGCTCCCTATTACCCATCACCCGCTCGGTTTGCGCAGCAAGCCACAAGGTTTCAGGTGTATGGACTGCAACACTGAGATAGCGCTGCAAAAAGCCTTTTGCCGCCCAAAAATCGCCGTTTTGATAAGCAATTTTCTGCATTTCCGATAATGCCGGCGCATAGGCTTTATCAAGTTGCAGCGCTTGCCTGAAATAGTTATCGGCTTGTTGTTTGTTGCCCATGCCCAGCAGGCATCGTCCGGCATTGGTTAATGCCAACCACTGCCTGTCGTTTAACGGGTTTACGCTCGCCTCAGACAACAACGCCATGCCTTGTTCAGACTCGCCATGTTCACAGAGAAAACGACCAAAATTGTTTTTCACGCCCAAATCATCAGGAGCAAGACCCAGAGCGGTTTCATAATGCTCTTTGGCTGTGTCGGGCTGATTTAGTTTCTCATACAAAAAAGCAATGGCATTATGTGCCTGCGTGTTATCCGAATCCTGTTTTAATGCCAGCTGCAAGTTCTCTTTAGCCAGCT
>JBCKWP010000105.1:0-5286 GCA_038922455.1 Methylobacter sp.
AGAAGAGCGAGGATTTTATTTGCAGTTGTTGTTCATGATAAGTGTCGACGAACGAAGTACTTCGTTCATCGACACTTATAGTTTTATGGTCTTGTTGTTCCCACTGTCAGAAATCAGTGAACGTCTTTCCAGTATTCCTTCTTCAGCAGATACGCGACAACTAAAAACATCAAAATGAAAAATATCACGTATTTTCCGATACGCTGTCTTTCAAGTTGCACTGGTTCACCGACATACACCAGGAAATTAACCAAGTCATTGACGAAAATATCAAACTCTCCTACGGACAAGGTACCTGGCTCTTTAATAACTAATTGGGTAGATTCACCCCAGATGGTTTTTCTAGCTTCTAAATGCTGTTCGCCTTGCAATTGCCAAAGCACATTAGGCATAGCGACATCTTTGAAAATAGTATTGTTAACGCCAAAGGGTTTGGTTTTATCAATATAAAAACCTTTTAAATAGCTGTACAGCCAATCGGCACCGCGAGAGCGGGCAATCAACGACAAGTCGGGCGGTTGAGTGCCAAACCATTTTTCCGCATCATGCGCGTTCATAGCACTGTGCAGTTGGTCGTAGATATTGGCTCCTTCCGGCGCGATGTCTTTTAACATCTTTTTTTGATCGACATCAGTATCAAGGGCAATGCGCAGGTAGCGGATATGCTTGATTGAATGGCAGCCCAGGCAATAAGTGACAAAGTGTTTCGCCCCCCGTTGCAATGAAGCATTATCGGAAAGATGAATGCTCGCTTCTTGCAGCTCAATGTCTTCCGAGGCGGCAACCCCAAAAGACAGTAATAACAATAAAAATAATGCTATTAAATTTTTCATACTAATCCAGGCTCCCTATTGCTTTTTTTGCTACCCGACTGATGACTTTTATTATGCCTTCAGGATTAGGTCTTCTGGTAAAAAAAGAGCTTTTAAAAGCATGATGACCAATTTCAGTAGCTGCTGGTTTTAATTCGGTGATTTCCTCAATTAACGCGGGCAATTGCTCCTCAAAAGTATGTAACTGCTCCTCAAGACTATGTACTTTGGTTAGGCTTCTTGGCACCGGCTTGGTTTTTTCCCAGCGGGTATAGATCGGCATTAACAGGAAGAAACCGAAGTAAATCGCGGTAAAAATCCGCGCAAAAATGGTTGCTGTCGGCGTTGCAGGTTGCGTACCTAAATAACCCAAGGCCAGAAAGCTGATCACAAACAGGCATAAGGCTTTTTTGTAAATGCCACCGCGATAGCGGATCGATTTGACCGGGCTACGATCCAGCCAAGGCAATAGGAACAGCACGACAATCGCACCGCCCATGGCGATAACCCCGGCAAACTTATCGGGAATCGCCCTTAGAATGGCATAGAACGGCGTAAAATACCAAAGTGGAGCGATATGCTCAGGGGTTTTCATCGGGTCGGCAGGGATGAAGTTTGCGTGTTCGAGAAAATAACCGCCCATTTCCGGCATATAAAAAATGACTGTGGCGAAAAACAGCATAAACACGCCGACACCGACCAAGTCTTTGACCGTGTAGTAGGGGTGGAAAGGGATGCCGTCGACAGGGTGGCCCCACGGGTCTTTGGAGTCCTTGATCTCAATGCCGTCAGGGTTGTTGGAACCCACTTCATGCAAGGCCACGATATGCAGAAACACCAGCATGACCAAAGCCAGCGGCACGGCAATGACATGAAAGGCGAAAAAACGGTTTAAGGTTGCGTCAGAGATCACATAATCACCTCTGAGCCACAGTGACAGGTCGTCGCCGATCACTGGAATGGCGGAAAACAGCGAGATGATAACCTGCGCGCCCCAGTAGGACATTTGTCCCCAAGGTAGCAGATAACCCATGAACGCTTCAGCCATTAAGGCGACAAACAACAACATGCCGAAAATCCAGACTAGCTCGCGGGGATGCTTGAACGAACCATACATGATGCTTCGGAACATGTGCAGATAAACGACGATAAAAAATGCCGATGAACCGGTCGAGTGCATGTAGCGGATCAGCCAGCCCCAGTTCACATCACGCATGATGTATTCTACGGAATCGAATGCCAGTTTGGCATCCGGTTTGTAGTTTATGGCCAGGAAAATACCGGTCAAGATCTGGTTGACCAGTACCAGTAAAGCCAGTGAGCCGAAGAAATACCAGAAATTAAAGTTTTTGGGCGCGTAATAATGCGCCATGTGTTCGTTCCAGAGTTTGGTCAGCGGAAACCGCGCCAAAAACCATTCGTTACATTCAGTTATGCGGTCACGTTTCATGCGCTTGCTTCCTCTGGGGTTTCACCAATGATCAGCTGGGTATCGGTAATATAGCGGTAAGGGGGGATTTCCAGATTGGTTGGCGCGGGCACTCCGCGATAAACGCGACCGGCTAGGTCGAACCAGGAGCCATGGCAAGGACAGAAAAAACCGCCTTTCCACTTGTCGCCAAGATCGTTGGGAGCTATTTCTGGACGAAACGTGGGTGAGCAACCCAAGTGAGTGCACAAACCCACCGCAATAAAAATTTCCGGTTTAATGGATCGCGCAGGATTTTTGCTGGATTCCGGTTGTATGGATTCATTAGAAAGCGGATCTCTTAATTCATTGTCTAATGTTTTTAATGTTTCAAGAACCGCTGGGGTTCTGTTGAGTATCCAAACTGGTTTGCCACGCCATGCGACTCGGATTAGCTGGCCGGATTCCATTTTGCTGATATCAACTTCAACAGGAGCGCCGGCGGCCATGGCCTTGGCGCTAGGTTGCATCTGAGCAAGGAAAGGGACAGCTAGATAACCTGAGCCGACTGCGCCAACCACGGTCAAGGCCGAGGTCAAAAACTGGCGTTTGGACTGATCGACGCCTTTATTATTCATTATAGGACTCTCCTGATTAGGTCTGCGCTTCTTAAGGGCGCATTATTTTCTGCTGCCAATATACCTTAGAGCTTATAAGATTTGAAGCGCTTATGCCGTAGGTTTTGGTGTTTGCTAGGTATTAAAATGACTGTCCGCGATTATGTGTCCCACAAGTGCATGATATTAAAAAATATTGTTATTTTTTGGCTTGCGATAACGAGGTTAATTTTTTTATAGGTTGGTGCGTATTCGATGGCTTGTAAACTCACTTATTCCGATAATGCGTTTATCAATGCGGCAACAAAGGCCACATTTTCTTCCGGCGTGCCGATGGTTACCCGTAGGCAATCGGCCAGCAAGCCGCCTTGGGCGCTAAGGTTTTTAATTAAAACGCCTTGCTGTTTTATCGACGCGAAGATTGCGTTTGCCTGATTTTCGGGTGTTTTAAACAGAATAAAATTAGCGGCGCTGGGGTAAGCGGTAATGCCGTCCAGCACATTAAGGCGGTTAAAGACGATCGACCGTTCAGCGCAAATCTGTTGCGTTTGCCGATCGAACAAGGCTTTGTTGGACAGTGCAAAGTCTGCGCTTATCTGGGTAAGGATGTTGATGTTATAAGGCAGGCGGATTTTATGGAGTTGTTCGATGATGGCAGGTAAGCCTGCAATATAGCCTAGGCGCAAGCCCGCCAGTCCCAGTTTCGACACGGTGCGCATCACCAGCAGGTTGGGATATTGTCCTAGGCTGTCGATAAAGCTGGCGTCGGCAAACGGCGCATAGGCTTCATCGATCACCACCAAGCCCTTGGCGGCTGTTATGATTTCCCTAATAGACGCTGCGGAAAATAAATTTCCGGTAGGGTTGTTCGGGTAGGCCAGGAAGATGACCGACGGTTGGTGTTTTTTTATAGCCGTCAGCATGGCCGGTAAATCCAGGTCAAAGCTATCTGAAAGCAGCGGAATGCCGTGGTAGTCCAGTCCCAAACATAGGCTCAGCTGTTTATACATCACAAAACCGGGATCCGGTGCCAACACGCAGGCAGTGGAGGGCAGCGCCATTAACAGCAATTGGATGATTTCGTCGGAACCGTTGCCCAGCAGCACATCGAACTGATCGGGTATGTGGTTCAGGCGTTTGATAGTTGCAGTCAGTTGTCTTGCTTCAGGGTCGGGATAACGGTTTAGCGAGCAGTCTTTTAAAGCTTTCAGCCAGTTTGTCTTGATGTCTTCAGGCCAGCTGTAGGGGTTCTCCATCGCATCCAGCTTGATCAAACCAGTGGCGTCTGCAACTTTATAAGCGGACATCGCCAGGACTTCTTTGCGGAAAAGGGAGGTAATCGGATCGGATTGTGTCATGTTTAGAATTTAAGACGAAAGATGAAGGGCGAAGGGCAAAGGGCGAAAGTGGGCGGTTTTTTTCGCCTTTCGCCTTGCCCCTTTAGCCTGTTTTTATCCTATATTCCGCAGAGCGCGCATGGGCGGTCAGGCTTTCGCCTCGCGCTAATATAGATGCTGTTTTACCCAATGTATCCGCACCGGCTTGGGAACAATTGATCAGGCTGGAGCGTTTCTGGAAATCGTAAACGCCCAACGGCGATGAAAACCTTGCGGTACTGGAGGTCGGCAAGACATGGTTGGGCCCTGCACAGTAATCGCCCAAGGCTTCTGCGGTATAGCGACCCATGAAAATAGCGCCTGCGTGGCGAATGTTTTTGCACAGGGCTTCCGGGTCTTCAACAGAGAGTTCCAGATGTTCCGGCGCAATGATGTTGACCACGTCGGCGGCAACATTTAAATCGCTGACTTTGATCAATGCGCCGCGTGTCGTCAGCGATGTTCTGATGATCTCGGCGCGTTCCATGGTCGGCAATAATTTATTGATGCTGTGCTCAACAGCGTCCAGATAAGCCGCATCGGCGCTGATTAATATGGCTTGGGCGTTTTCGTCGTGTTCCGCCTGCGAAAATAGGTCCATCGCAATCCAGTCGGGATTGGTAAGGCCGTCGCAGATAATCAAAATTTCCGAAGGCCCGGCAATCATATCGATGCCCACTTGACCGAACACTAGCTTTTTGGCGGTGGTGACGTAGACATTGCCGGGGCCGACAATTTTCGCCACAGCAGGGATGGTTTCTGTGCCGTAAGCCAGCGCGGCGACTGCCTGAGCTCCACCGATCGTAAATATGCGGTCTACGCCAGCCAGATAGGCGGCCGCCAGCACCAGTTGATTGGTTTCGCCGCGAGGCGCGGGTACGACCATGATCAATTCGTCGACACCTGCAACTTTGGCCGGTATCGCGTTCATCAACACCGAAGAAGGGTAGGCGGCTTTTCCACCCGGCACATAAAGCCCCGCGCGGTCTAACGGGGTGATTTTCTGCCCGAGCACGGTGCCGTTGGCCTCGGTGTATTGCCAAGATTCCAATTTTTGGTGTTCGGCATAAGCG
>JBCKWP010000106.1:0-5232 GCA_038922455.1 Methylobacter sp.
CCGTCCCAGATGACAAACCGGACTGCTCCCACCTTCCATGATGGTCTGGATTAGTTTTTGCGCACAGTCTTCGGTTACGGTTCCACTCGGATCCGGCCAACGTGTCAGCCGCAATTGCCGGCCGGAACCGCCAGCTTTGCCTACAGGACGTAGGTAAGGGGCGTGAGCAGGAGCGGTAGCTTTGCCTACAGGGATGTAGGTAAGGGGCGTGAGCTGGGAGCGGCAAGCTTTGCCTAGTACCATAGCAAAGGCCCAGGTGGTCTCGGGGCTGGCAAGGTAGGGGCGATAAGCATCGGGCAACGCTTGCTCATAGCACACCAGCAATACTTGAGGCGTTTCCAACAGCATACCGCCGACTTCCAGAAAGGCCGCAAATAGACCCTCAGTCCCGCCAGCGAGAGACATATACGGCAGCGTGTTGTTGCTGTGAAAGCTGGACAGCCCGGCAATGGCATTATGCACGCACAGGCTAAAACGGCTGGGGGACATCATTTCGCGCTCCGCTATACCCTGCAATATGTCGAAATAATAGTGGCTTTCGCCATGACTTGAGTAAAAAACCGAAGGCAGATTCCCGCATTTTTGTAGGCAATGCCAAGCCACCGCATTGGCGGCCTTAGCCAATGGCGACAGCCGCCGACTTTGCATCGGGGGCAAGAAATCAACATCGGCAACACCGCCATTACAGGGCAAGATCTCCCCATCGAGCCAGTGTGGCCCATTAAAAATATCCACGGATTGCCACAGACACCAGTGCTGGAGAGTAAAATTTAGCCGAATTTCTTGGCGGCCGGACTCACTATCTATCATCTGAGCCGGATCCAGAGCATCGATCATTTCAGCCTTCCCAGCGGCTAAAAACCAGTGAGGTATTGATGCCGCCGAACGCAAAGTTATTGCTCATTACGTGTTCGGCAACAATAGGGCGGGTGCTAGCCATGATGTAATCCAGCTCTGCGCAACGCGGGTCGGGATGGTCAAGATTAAGCGTCGGATGGAACCAGCCTTCCCGCATCATCTGGATGGCGACCATGGCCTCCAAAGCCCCGCAGGCGCCCAGCGTATGGCCGGTGTAGCTTTTTAGGCTGCTGATCGGAGTATTGGCACCGAACACCGCCGATGTGGCGTGGCTTTCGGCGATGTCGCCCTGCTCGGTGGCGGTGCCATGGGCGCTAATGTAAGCGATTTGGCCGGGTTCGAGCGCCGCATCCAGCAACGCCTGACGCATGACTACCTGCATGGTTTCCGAGTTGGGCTGGGTGATGTGGGAACCATCGGCATTGGTAGAAAAACCCGTCAACTCGGCATAGATACGAGCCCCCCTCGCCAATGCGCGGGGCAACGACTCCAGCACCAACGTGCAGGCACCTTCCCCTATCACCAAACCGTCACGGTCGCGATCAAAGGGTCGGGGGCTAAGCTGGGGTTCGTCGTTGCGGACACTGGTGGCGTACAAGGCGTCGAAGGTGGCGGCCTCAGTGGGGCAAAGTTCCTCCGCGCCGCCCGCCAACATCACATCCTGCAAGCCGAACTTGATCGCCTCGTAAGCATAGCCTATGCCCATGCTGCCGGAGGTGCAGGCACTGACCGAGGGGATCACGCGTCCCCGCACCTGGAAAAACAGCGCCACATTAACGGCACTGGTATGGCCCATCATTTTCAGATAAGTGGTCGCGTTGAGATTGCCGATGTCATGGTTGATCAACATTCTGCCAAAATCGGCGATAGCCGGGGTCGAGCCGACTGACGATCCGTAAGCGACGCCGGTACGTCCGCCGCTAATCACCGGATCGCCAAGCAGTCCGGCATCGAGCAAAGCCAACTCGGTGGCACGGGTCGCCAACAAGGACACACGTCCCATACTGCGGGTGTTCTTACGGGTATAATGCGCGGGCAGGTTGAAATTCTGTACCGGCGCGCCCAATCGGGTCAGCAGGCCGTTATATCGATCCCAATCTTGCATAGTGCGGATGCCGGAACGCTGCGCCAGGATGCTGTCGCGCATTTCTTCCCAACCGTTGCCGATCGGGGAAAAGCCTGCCATTCCGGTCACCACCACGCGTTGGCTCAACACAAACCCCCATTCACCGAAATGACTTGGCGGGTGATATAAGCGGCATCTTCGGACATGAGGAAAGACACCAGCGCGGCGACCTCTTCCGGGCTACCCAAGCGTCTTGCCGGGATGGCCGAGATCATTTGCTCCAACGGCAGCCCTTCCAGCATCTCGGTTTCGATAAGACCGGGAGCCACGCAATTGACGGTGATTTTGCGTTTCGCCAATTCCACCGCCAGTGCCTTGGTCGCGCCGATGATACCTGCCTTGGCGGCACTGTAGTTGACCTGTCCACGGTTGCCGATCAGCCCTGAGACTGATGATAGCGTCACGATGCGCCCAGGTTTGCGCCGCTGTATCATGGGCATGACCAAGGGGCTGAGCACGTTGTAAAAGCCGTCTAAATTGCTGCGCAATACCAGATCCCAATCTTCGCCGCTCATGGCTGGAAAGGCATTGTCACGGGAAAGCCCAGCGTTACAGACTACGCCGTAATAAGCGCCATGGGTCTGTATATCCGCCTCCAGAATGTCTTTGGCGGCTGCCCGGTCAGCCAAATCGAAGCTGAGCACACGGGACTGCCTGCCCATCTGTACAATGCTGTCGCGCACTTGGTTTGCTTCCTCCAGGCGGCTTCGGCAATGCACCACGACATCATAGCCTTCACGAGCCAGACGCATGGCAATGGCATGACCTATACCGCGACTGGAGCCTGTAACCAAAACAGTTTTATCGCTCATAGGCCTTTTCCGGCAAGAAATTTTTTTGAATCCTGCGGCAATAGCACATTAAGCCGCCCGCTGGCCTTGATCACTTCGGCTTTGTTCAGGACAGGCTTGACGCCGTCAACAGTACACTCGAACACCGACATATCGTTGGCCGCTTCAATAATTTTTTCCGCACGCACCTGCAAGGATGTGCCGCAAGGGAAGCTGCCGACCGAGCATTGGTAGTGACGGGTACCCAACAAAAAACCTAAGCCTATCGTCTCGCCTTTGCATAAGCGATGGTAGCCGGAAAACACAGCGACAGCCTGAGCCATATATTCCAGTCCCAGCCAAGCGGGGACGGTGTGCTCGGGGCTGGAAAACAAGCCATCGTCACGCACCTTGAGTTCGACGACGATATAGTCTTTCCCGACATCGACCACCCGATCCAGCAGCACCATAGCTTGGGACTGGGGAATCAACTCTTCGATTAAGTAGGGAAAATTCGGTGGATTGTTAGGAATGGGGATAACCGATGAGCAAAGAGACATTATTGCCGCCGAAGGCGAAAGAGTTACTAAGGCAATATTGTAAAGGTTTAAGGGCATGACTTTCAAGCGCAACAAAACCAAGCTTCGGCATTTTGGGATCTGCTTCACCATCCCAAAGGTGCGGGGGCAAACGCTTTTCGCTGTTCAAGTTGGCAAGGAGTAGCCAGCATAAACCCGCTTCGATAGCGCCTGCCGCACCCAGGCAATGGCCGGTGGCAGACTTGCTGGAGCCGCAAGCTGTTTGGTCGCCGAACAACTGCCCGACTGCCAGGCTTTCCATAGCATCGTTTTGCAGGGTCGCCGTGCCGTGGAGATTGATGTAATCGACTTGTTCAGGCACAAGGCCTGCATCCTGCAAAGCGGCTTGCATCGCTGCATAAGCGCCACTGCCATCGGGGCGCGGCGCGGAAATATGATAAGCATCGGCACTGGCGCCAACGCCCATCAAGGCGATGGACGCCGATGCCCGAGTCATCAGGAACAAGGCCGCACCCTCGCCGAGGATAGTACCGTCGCGGTTTTTACTGAAGGGATTGCAATAGGTCTTGCTAACCGCGCCTAAGACCGAAAAACCTTCCAAGGTCGTGTCGCACAGCGCATCGCCGCCACCAACCAGCACCGCATCGCAAACACCCAAGCGAAGCAGCCGACGAGCAGAGACCAGCGCGTTGGCACTGGACGAGCAAGTCGTCGAAACCGTGTAGGCTGGCCCTAGTATATCCAAATAGTGAGCCAGGAACTCCGCAGCCCCGCCCAATTCTTGTTGTTTATAATGGTAAGTAGGCGGCATCTGTCCGGTTGCCTTAAGAACTGCCACCGCCCGCTCACCTTCTGCGATACCCGAGGTGCTGGTGCCGACCACCAAACCGATTCGGTGAGCGCCGTAACGCTCAATTACCGTTCTAACGGAGTCCTCAATTTGTGCCAAGGCCGCCAGTAGCATGCGGTTGTTGCGGCAATCATAGCGTTTCAGGTTTTTCGGGAGAGGGGGTAGTTCGGTTTGTACACTGAGCGCAGGTATCTGCGATTCAAGCCAGGATACAGGAGCCGCCGTGGGATGATGGCCTGCCAGCCAGGCCGACCTTACCTCTGTCTTCCCGCTGCCTAAAGCGCAGACTATGCCTAAATCATTCAAATACAAAAATAGACTCCCAAAAAACTAAATAGAACGCAGTCTTGTAGGCCGGAATAAGCCGGTTCGAGCGGCGGCGAGAATCGGTGTTTCCGGCAAACACCGCCCAAACTCGCCGGAAAAGCTTCCGCTCCTGCTCACGCCCCTTACCTACATAATCCACAGGGATGTGGTGAATGCAGATATTGCAGGAGCAAATATCTGTCCATGTAGGCAACGCCACCTCGCGCTACGCCCTTCGACGTTGCTCAGGAGAGCCTTGGGTGGTCTTATTCCGGCCTACTGGGCTGAATTAACGGGAATGGTAATGTGATACCTTACACGTATCAAGAATTATTCTGTGAGGTGTTTAGGGGAAATATTTGGGTTCTCTTGGAATTGCTTGGGAATTCGGTTTTGAAAGCTCCGGCTTTCTGTCTCGCGAAGCGAAAAAGCTGCTGGCGGCTGTGCCGGCTTTGAAAGTGGATGGAGGATTATAGGGTGTGCTGAACGCAGTGAAGCGCATCATTCGCAAGTGATGCGCCTCCTATCATCTGCACATCCTACGCACTTTGTCAATGGTGCGAAGCCGTCCTAAATGAATACAAGGCCATAGACCTCGACCCGATTGATTTGACTCAATTAAAAGAGTCGTCTCCTTTGATATATGAGGAGTTTTTGAATAGCACGGGGCAATCGCCAAATGATTTTGTTATTGGTCTGTCGCGGTGGTGTTGGCATCAGATAAAACTTGCCCAGCAGCGGCCTTTGGTCGTGGAGGTCGCCCGAATGGTCAAGGACAAACGC
>JBCKWP010000107.1:0-5132 GCA_038922455.1 Methylobacter sp.
AACAAGCGATTAAACCGAAACAGCCTTGTCTACGGCCTGTTTTGCCAGTTCCGTCACTCTAGCCCAGTTTTTTGATTTTACTACATCCGCAGGCGCTAGCCATGATCCGCCTACGCAAGCGACATTGCTTAACTGCAAATAACTGTGGTAGTTTTCCGGCGAAATGCCGCCGGTCGGGCAAAAAGTCACGTTAGGGAAGGGTCCTGCGATAGATTTTAGCATCGGTATACCGCCAGCCGCTTCGGCCGGGAAGAATTTGAAATGATCCAGTCCGTATTCCATGCCCAGCATCAGTTCCGACAGCGTCGATATACCTGGAATCAACGCTATATTTCCGGCATTGGCGGCGGCTAAAAGTTTCGGCGTTAATCCGGGGCTAATCGCAAAAACGGCACCGGCATCTTCTGCCGCTTTTAATTGTTCAGGTGTGGTGATGGTGCCTGCGCCGACAATAGCCCCTTTGACTTCCTGGCTGATCAATCTGATCGCATCCAGTGCTATAGGGGTGCGCAGGGTTATTTCCAACACCTTAATGCCGCCTGCAACCAAGGCCTTCGCCAGAGGAACGGCATCGTCCAAATTCTGGATGACCATGACAGGCATCACCGGGCAGGTGTTTAAAACTACAGCGGGTTGAATTTTCCAGTTATTTTTAGTCATTGTTTTACCCAATTTTAATAGTTATTAATCGGCAACAAACAGGTTGCAGGCACCGGTTTCAGCAGAAGACGCACCCAGACGGAAACTGCCGAACAATTCACGACCCATGCCGAAATGGTGACCCTTGGCGCTATTGGCGGACGGAATGCGGGCATTAAATTCAGCTGCATCTACCAGCACATTGACATCGCCGGTTTGGGTGTTCAGGTGGATGATGTCGCCGGTGCGCACTTTCGCCAACGGGCCACCCACTTCACACTCAGGATACATGTGGATGGCTGAGGGTACTTTACCCGAAGCGCCGGACATTCGTCCATCCGTGACCAGTGCGACCTTGAAGCCTCTATCCTGCAACACGCCCATGAACGGTGTCAACTTATGCAGTTCGGGCATACCGTTGGATTTTGGCCCTTGGAAGCGGAGCACCACAATAACATCTTTCTCCAGTTCCCCGCGCTTAAAGGCCGCAACCACATCGTCCTGGTCATCAAATACCATCGCAGGCGCCTCAACAACTTGGTGTTTTTCTGCTACAGCGGAAATTTTTGACACCCCGCGCCCCAAATTGCCGTGCATCACATGCAAGCCGCCACCGGCTGCAAAAGGCTTGGCGACGGTGCGGATAACTTCCGTGTCCAAAGAAGCTTCAGGGCAAGGCGCCCAGATTAATTTTCCGTCAACCAGCTTGGGTTCCTGATGATAATGGCTCATGCCGCGTTGGTCTGCAACCGTCAAAATATCTTCATGCAACAGGCCGTTGTTTAACAATTCGGAAATCAATACACCCATGCCACCTGCGGCCTGGAAGTGATTGATGTCTGCCTGCCCATTCGGATAAATGCAGGTTAACAACGGTACCGCCCTGGACAGCTTATCAAAATCATCCCAGTTGATAATGATGCCGGCTGCACGCGCAACGGCGACCAGATGAATAGTCTGATTGGTGGAACCGCCCGTTGCCAATACGCCGACAATGGCATTCAAAATAGCTTTTTCGTCGATCATATGCCCAACCGGGCGAAAATCATTGCCCAGCGCAGTAAACTTCAAAACCTGCCTGGCGGCGGCTTTGGTCAGCTCGTCGCGCAATGGCGTATAAGGATTGATGAACGAACTGCCCGGTAGATGCAGCCCCATAATTTCAACCATCATCTGGTTAGTGTTTGCGGTACCGTAAAACGTACAGGTACCGGCGCTGTGATAGGCCGCAGACTCGGACTCCAGTAGTTCCTTACGGCCGATTTTACCTTCGGCGTAAAGTTGACGAGTACGGGCTTTTTGTTTATTGGACAGGCCACTCGGCATGGGACCAGCCGGCACGAACACGGCGGGCAAATGACCGAAACTCAGCGCGCCGATCAGCAATCCCGGCACAATCTTGTCGCAGACGCCCAAGTACAGTGCGCCATCGAACATGTTGTGACTCAAAGCCACGGCCGTGGCCATCGCAATCACATCGCGGCTAAATAACGACAGTTCCATGCCGGGTTGCCCCTGAGTGACACCATCACACATGGCGGGTACGCCACCGGCGAACTGGGAGACGCCACCGGCTTCCTTGATGGCGGCCTTGATCAACGCAGGCGCGTCTTTATACGGTTCGTGCGCCGACAGCATGTCATTATAAGAAGAGACAATGGCAATATTGGCTTTTTGCTCTCCGGTTAAATCGCTTTTTTCACTGGCTCCACAAGCGGCAAAAGCATGAGCCAGATTGCCGCAAGCAAGCACGGAACGATGCGGGCCTTTTTTAACTGCCGCATCAATACGCGCCAGATAGGCAGAGCGTGTTTCGCGGCTGCGCTCGATAACTTCGTTAGTCACTTCTGCTAATACGGGGTGCATATATATTCCTTCTATCTACGGTTAATTGATGTTGTAGGAGGGGCTAAAGCCCCGATTGAAGCTTCAATCGGGGCTTTAGCCCCTCCTACAACATCAATTAACCGTAGATAGAAGGAATATATATGCACCCCGTATTAGCAGAAGTGACTAACGAAGTTATCGAGCGCAGCCGCGAAACACGCTCTGCCTATCTGGCGCGTATTGATGCGGCAGTTAAAAAAGGCCCGCATCGTTCCGTGCTTGCTTGCGGCAATCTGGCTCATGCTTTTGCCGCTTGTGGAGCCAGTGAAAAAAGCGATTTAACCGGAGAGCAAAAAGCCAATATTGCCATTGTCTCTTCTTATAATGACATGCTGTCGGCGCACGAACCGTATAAAGACGCGCCTGCGTTGATCAAGGCCGCCATCAAGGAAGCCGGTGGCGTCTCCCAGTTCGCCGGTGGCGTACCCGCCATGTGTGATGGTGTCACTCAGGGGCAACCCGGCATGGAACTGTCGTTATTTAGCCGCGATGTGATTGCGATGGCCACGGCCGTGGCTTTGAGTCACAACATGTTCGATGGCGCACTGTACTTGGGCGTCTGCGACAAGATTGTGCCGGGATTGCTGATCGGCGCGCTGAGTTTCGGTCATTTGCCCGCCGTGTTCGTGCCGGCTGGTCCCATGCCGAGTGGCCTGTCCAATAAACAAAAAGCCCGTACTCGTCAACTTTACGCCGAAGGTAAAATCGGCCGTAAGGAACTACTGGAGTCCGAGTCTGCGGCCTATCACAGCGCCGGTACCTGTACGTTTTACGGTACCGCAAACACTAACCAGATGATGGTTGAAATTATGGGGCTGCATCTACCGGGCAGTTCGTTCATCAATCCTTATACGCCATTGCGCGACGAGCTGACCAAAGCCGCCGCCAGGCAGGTTTTGAAGTTTACTGCGCTGGGCAATGATTTTCGCCCGGTTGGGCATATGATCGACGAAAAAGCTATTTTGAATGCCATTGTCGGCGTATTGGCAACGGGCGGTTCCACCAATCAGACTATTCATCTGGTCGCCGTTGCGCGTGCAGCCGGCATCATTATCAACTGGGATGATTTTGATAAGCTGTCCAGGGCGGTACCGTTGTTAACCTGCATTTATCCGAATGGGCAGGCAGACATCAATCACTTCCAGGCCGCAGGTGGCATGGGTGTATTGATTTCCGAATTGTTAAACAACGGCCTGTTGCATGAAGATATTTTGACGGTTGCAGACCAACGCGGCATGAGCCATTATCATCAGGAACCCAAGCTGGTTGACGGAAAATTAATCTGGGCGCCTTGCCCTGAAGCTTCTTTGGACACGGAAGTTATCCGCACCGTCGCCAAGCCTTTTGCAGCCGGTGGCGGCTTGCATGTGATGCACGGCAATTTGGGGCGCGGGGTGTCAAAAATTTCCGCTGTAGCAGAAAAACACCAAGTTGTTGAGGCGCCTGCGATGGTATTTGATGACCAGGACGATGTGGTTGCGGCCTTTAAGCGCGGGGAACTGGAGAAAGATGTTATTGTGGTGCTCCGCTTCCAAGGGCCAAAATCCAACGGTATGCCCGAACTGCATAAGTTGACACCGTTCATGGGCGTGTTGCAGGATAGAGGCTTCAAGGTCGCACTGGTCACGGATGGACGAATGTCCGGCGCTTCGGGTAAAGTACCCTCAGCCATCCACATGTATCCTGAGTGTGAAGTGGGTGGCCCGTTGGCGAAAGTGCGCACCGGCGACATCATCCACCTGAACACCCAAACCGGCGATGTCAATGTGCTGGTAGATGCAGCTGAATTTAATGCCCGCATTCCGTCCGCCAATAGCGCCAAGGGTCACCATTTCGGCATGGGTCGTGAATTGTTCGGCAGTTTCCGTCTGGGTGCGTCTTCTGCTGAAACCGGTGCCTGCAACCTGTTTGTTGCCGATTAATAACTATTAAAATTGGGTAAAACAATGACTAAAAATAACTGGAAAATTCAACCCGCTGTAGTTTTAAACACCTGCCCGGTGATGCCTGTCATGGTCATCCAGAATTTGGACGATGCCGTTCCTCTGGCGAAGGCCTTGGTTGCAGGCGGCATTAAGGTGTTGGAAATAACCCTGCGCACCCCTATAGCACTGGATGCGATCAGATTGATCAGCCAGGAAGTCAAAGGGGCTATTGTCGGCGCAGGCACCATCACCACACCTGAACAATTAAAAGCGGCAGAAGATGCCGGTGCCGTTTTTGCGATTAGCCCCGGATTAACGCCGAAACTTTTAGCCGCCGCCAATGCCGGAAATATAGCGTTGATTCCAGGTATATCGACGCTGTCGGAACTGATGCTGGGCATGGAATACGGACTGGATCATTTCAAATTCTTCCCGGCCGAAGCGGCTGGCGGTATACCGATGCTAAAATCTATCGCAGGACCCTTCCCTAACGTGACTTTTTGCCCGACCGGCGGCATTTCGCCGGAAAACTACCACAGTTATTTGCAGTTAAGCAATGTCGCTTGCGTAGGCGGATCATGGCTAGCGCCTGCGGATGTAGTAAAATCAAAAAACTGGGCTAGAGTGACGGAACTGGCAAAACAGGCCGTAGACAAGGCTGTTTCGGTTTAATCGCTTGTT
>JBCKWP010000108.1:0-5126 GCA_038922455.1 Methylobacter sp.
TCGTGCAACGGGTGGTTTGTATAAAAGCCTTAGTCATGATCAACCTCTAAACGTAGCGGATAAACGGGCGCATAGCCTTGATGAACACTGGCGGGAATGGTTTGGGAAACACCGGTAATGCCTTGTCCGGTAAAACCTTGGTTTATATCCGCTTGTTTCGGCGACAACACCGCAAAACCGGCTGCCATCAGGAGCGGATTTTTGAATGCGCCGCCTTGTTGATGCACGGCAATATCGCCATGCCGCCCGAAACGGGTCAACACTTGATAATAACAGCGCTGGCTATGCCAGCTTAATCCTTGCGGCGCACACGGCGCTAAGGTTAGCCAGGCATCGGGGTTGTTGATGGTTGCAGGGCGTGTACTCTCATCGACTGTTATTTCAAATTTACCTAAACCGCAGCTGGCTTCTTTGCCATAACCTTGTAGGCCCACTTGTTGCAATACCGTCAGCAATTCTGCGGCGGTTAAACGCTGCTCGTCCAGTTCAATGATTAAACTGAGCTTAATAGCGGGGTTATACCAGAAGGTTTGCCGTTGAAACGGCGCGAAACCCGCGTCTTTGCCTGTCGTTCCTGTTTGCCGATTTAAACTGTTGTGGTCTTGCGCCTGGGTTAATAGATAACGCTGATCGGCTAAATCTGAGGATTGCATCATTTCAGCGTCTGATTGCGCCTCAATCGCCCATTGCTTCAAGGGTTTGCCTATCAGTGAGTGCGGAAACCATTTTTTGGCTTTTTGCAGTTTGCGTTGTTTGGCATCGTTATCATCAAAACCTAATAAATAGCCGGGCAGCGTCGGGCGCGCTAAAAAACCGTGCGGCAAGGCGTTGGACATCACCATAAACGGCTGGTTATCGGTGTAACCTTGCAATAAGTCTTTGAGTTTATCTTCACCGTAAATGTGCCGTATCGCCCAGCAACATTGCCCGAACAGGGTATCGCCGGACAAGGGCGTGGCAAAGGCGGTTTGGGGTTGCAGGGTAAAGATTAGCCGCTGCACTCAAGCCACCTTGAAAGGGTCGGTGGCATCTAAACGTGCTTGAAGATCAGCATCATCCAGCGTGAATTTGATTTTGCCGTAACCGCGCGAACCGGAACCGCCGATACCGTCCAGCTCCAATAATTTCAAACCGGCCAATAAGGTATCCATAAAGGATGTTTCGTTATCCGCCAATATTTTCAAGCCTAATTTAAAATCAAATATCGCCTCGGCGGGGACGCGCTCGGTTTGGCGTGGATTATCGGCTGTGCCGGTAATACGGTTAATGGTGTTCTCGCTTTTGGCTTCGGTATAAAGCCAGTTGTTATCAGAAACCTTTTTTTGCCAATCGGCATTTAAACTGCAATCCCAGAAAGACAGCCGTGTCGGGCCTATTGCTTCGGCTTGCTCGGTGTTTTTACTGTCGCCTGCCGCGCCAAATAAACGGATGATGATTTCCGCTTGTTGTTTTTGGGTTCCCGATAATTTCTCCAGTAAATCAATAGAAACCGGTTTACCGCCGCTGGCACTGACCAGACCCGCCCGCCATTCCAGCAAGCTGCGCATTTTGCCTTTTAAACTGGAGCCTGGAATATAGGGTTGTTGCGTGTGCGGATGTTTAATGACTGCGTTATCAATGCCGCCGATATGGACTTCTTCGTTACCCGCGCCGATGTGCAGGCCAGTCAGCAGTTGAATTTGTCCGGTTATTTGCTTGATGGTTTTAAGTTGCATGGTGATTCCTTAACGGTGAAATTATTGTAACGATTCAGCGTAGGGCGGTAACTTGGAGTCCAACGGCTTTAGCTGTTGGCAACGTTGCCTATAAAACAGCTAAAGCCGTTTTACTCCAGTCTTTTCGCTTACATTTTTCTGAGTGGTTACAAATTAGTTAGATTTGTGCATTTTGTAAAAGCCCATAAAGGCTTCAAAAAACAATTTGCAGGTGGCAAAGGATTTTTTATCGTCTGTTAATTGCCCCAGGCAATGGCGCATGAGTTTGACGAAATTATCATCGACTAAGTTACGCCCCTTGGCATAAGCCACTTTGGCATTGAGCATTTTTATCAAGGGCAAATATTCAGCATATTTATCAGGATTCTGTTTGATTTTTTGCTCCCACATCGCCAGCTCATCGTAATATTTACGCAGTTGTGTCGATTTGTTGCTGTTTCTCGCTTGGGCGATAACTTCAGCGGTTTCATTAGCAATACTGTCAAATAAATCGGGACTGATAGTGGCAAATAGAATCGGTTTTAAATTTAAAGGCTTGGCAGGGTTATCGTCGCGCGTATTGGGATAACCCCGTTGATTGTCATATTGACTCATGAAATTCTCCTAGTTTTGATTTCTGTTTTGATAAAGATAAGTATGTAAGGCAATGTGATAAGCACTGCCAAATTGTTCTATGTCTCCGCCTATGTCGGTGACTAATACCTGACAAGCCCGGCGTTTTTGCTCAGAGTCTTTTAAACGGCGATTATTCACCAGCATTCGATAAGTACGGTAATACAATTGTGAACGCCACAGCGCGTTTTCTGGTTTAGCGTTATCTGCCGCCCTATCGGTTAAGCGTAGCAAGCCATAAATATAAGCGGTGGATAGATCATAATTCTCGCGTAACTGTTCCAAACGTTGTTCAGCGCTGCCTTCGGCAAGGCATAAGCGTTCAAAATCAGCCCAATTCACCGTTTGTTTAAAGCAGGTCACGGCATTTTTAACTGTTCCATCGGTTTTATTTTTATAGGCTTTTGCCTGTTCTAAGGCTTCTTCGCCCATTGCCGCCAATTGATGAATCGGTATTTTTGGTTTAGTCACGCTTAAACCCGCCGAAAAATGAATGTCGGCATTATCGGCGACATATCGGCTAAATTCTCGCCTCAATTCAGCGGCTAATTGCATCAACTGTTTCCATGAACCCAGCAGGAAAAAATCATCGCCGCCTGCAAAGACAATGTAGGTTTCGGGGTATTGGGTTTCGCATAACCACGGTAAATAAATGGCAAAAAAGTGATTCACTTGCCGTGAAAGGGCAGCCATTTTGGCAAAGGTCGGTTGTTCCAAGCCGTTTTGGAATAATGCGCCCAAGTCATCAATATCGCCTTTTAAAACTGCCAGCGCATTAATGCCTTTCCATTTGCCGTCTTTATCCAGCCATAAATCTTCACAGGCCAGATGGTTTAAGGTTTTTATGCCGTCAATGTTCGCGTCTTTGTTTTCATCTTGGCAGTTTTTATATTTGCCTTGTTGCCATTCCGCGTCGATTTTGAAATACGGCACATAGCCACTGATGTTGCGTCGTGCATAGCCATTCCATAAGACTTTCTTTGGGTCTGGAGCCGCCGGGCTAAAGTCAAACACGCGGCGGATGTTGCCGTTGTCCACGTCTTTGCCGAATTTTCCGCTGTCTTCCTCGCTACCGGTAAAGTGTAGAGCATAGCCAAACAAGGGAATTTTTAAGCTGTTCAGCCCCGGAATTTTGTCGCGGCTGATTATCAAGCGCTGATGCTTTATCAACCATTCGCCGATATGAATCTGATCCTGCGCTAGGTCGCTTAATCCGTCTTTGTCGGCAGCGGGCGCTTTATCGTTGACTTTGCAAACGCCATAGTCAGTAAATCCGTCCAAATAATCCGCAAACACAACAGGGGCGGCTTGTTCACCGCATAAATCAAAATGCGCGTATTTGCTACGTTCTAATTTTTTGTGCAGTTCTTTCATTAAGGCTTTAAAGCCTCCATCTGTTGCTGTTTTAAAGACAAAATCGTCACAGCGGGCGGCTTGCCACGCCAAGCCTAAACCCGATTGTCCGTAGCTGTAGGTTAAAAACCAGTCGTTAAATTGTTTTTGCAAGACGGCTTAAACGGCAACGGTTTCATCGGTATTGGGTGCGACAATTAAAAACTTTCCCGCCGCATTAATAATTTGACTGGTCGAGGGCAAGCTCAAGGCTTCCAGTATGGCCAGCGCCGCGCATTCAGTAATTAACGACACATAAAACGACCGACCACGCAGTAATTTTGCGGCTTTTTTGGTGCTGTCGCCGCCGTGGGTAAAAATGAATTCCTGAATGCCGAAAAAATCGCCTTGAATCAATAATAACTTTTCCTCGTTCCAATCAAGGTATTCACGCATATTTTTAGTTGCCGTTTTCGTATCATCATTGCGGTCGTGATGATAACGCCATAACGCCACCGCCAGCGCGGCAACGGCTTTGGAATGGTCATACAGCGATACATCGGGCTTGGTGCCAAAGGCGGTCGCCGAAGGAATGGCGTGGGTATAGGTTTGCCAGCAGCTATCAAAATGATCCAGCCACAACGGCAATTGTTTACGATGAGACGAGGGAATTTGTTCCAATCCGGTAGTAAATTCATCCCAAAGTGTCTTATATTCAGCTTGCGCAGCTTCATTGTTGTTGACTTCGTAACCTTGCGCGGTCACAGGAAACAAAGACTCAGGACTCAATGGCTTTAATGGGTAACGATACTTAAAATCGGCACTTTCTTTTTTATGCGCTTGGCCTATTTGCTCAAACAACGTTAATTGGCGGCTTTGATAATGGTTTTTATCTTCGGCTTGGTTGTATTTTTCAAAGGCTTCCCGCTCAAAACCTGAGGCAACGCGGTCAGCAGTGGCGATAATCCATTGCAAGAACGTGTCAGGCTTATGATGCGCTGCTGCGGCATTGATTAAGGAATCATCGACATCAGTGGTAAGCCAACTGCCAAACGGATACACATCGTCGCCTATCAGTTTGGGCGCATGGGCTTCCAACACATCCACGGCGATGCCGGTGTAAGCGGCGTGAACATGACTAAACCAACCTTTGTCATTTTCATACTTTTTGTGATGAGGACAATATCGTTGTTTATTGTCCTCCAGCATTTGCGGTTCTACGTTAATTTTTGCACGCTCGGCAAACTTGCCTACATCGTGCAGAAAACCCGCTAATGCCATACGGCATGAGGCTTGTAAAATCTTTTCCTTACTCATTTTGTCTCCTGCTGGTGAATCGGCTCAAATTCTATTCGTGTAGACTGGTCGCTTTTTGTCATGGCTGTATTTGAACACAATAAGAGACCGCTTTCTGCTTTAACAAATTTGTCAGTACAGCTTTTGTGACTTGATTAGATTTAAATAAAC
>JBCKWP010000109.1:0-5091 GCA_038922455.1 Methylobacter sp.
GGCCAGTTGCAGATTGAGCCGGGTGAGCACAGGATCGAGCAGGGCATTGCGCAATCCTGCCGGCGCTCGGAAGAAGCTTGGGCGGATACCGGTGATGGAGCTCAGGGTTTGCTGGGCGGCTTCCAGTTCGGAAAAATACCCGCCCGGCATCAGTAGGGCAAAGTTGTGCCGATGGTGCATGCTGTGATTTTCTACGGCATGGCCTCGCTTAACAATTTCCCTGCACAAATCCGGGTATCGTAGCGCCTTCTCGCCGATACAAAAGAAAGTGGCTTTCGCGCCGTGGCGATCCAGCAGATCAAGAACGGCTGGCGTGATAATTGGGTTCGGGCCGTCATCAATAGTGATGGCAATTTCTGCCCGTTTAACACTCGCTTCCGGCAGCGATGTCAAATTGGATCCCAAGAGACTGCAACGCGGACAGAGTCCGGCAAAGGTCAGAAAGAGATGATCGATAATGATGGCGGTAATGGCTAAGTCGCGAAGTTCGGGCAGGATGACCGCAACCGCTGCGGCTGCCAGCGTGAAAAAAAAGGACCACTTGACCAGTAGGGTTGGCCGCCAATGTCGGTTATCGCTAGGAGCCTGTCCGAGAATAGGAATCGTAGCGAGGGGAAGCCATTTTGAGTCAGATTTTTCGATCATTTGAGGCGAATAGTTGTTCTATTTAACGAAAATGATCGGGGAATCTGGCCAAAAGGGCTTTCCCGTACGACTGCATGGATGCAGGAGGTAGAGCAACGCAGGAGCAGTTGCCGAGTAGGTTCTCTATTCTCGGACAGGCTCCTAGGGATGGTGTGTATGCCGCCAGCCAGTAGGGAACTGGCGCGGTAAGCCGCAAAGGTGTTCATGGGGTGTGGGTCGGTTGCTTGCCTCGGTAGGCATCGCCGGTGCCGAGTAAGGCTGCTATCAGATTTTTCTGTATCTCAGAACTGCCGGAAAATAAGCGGCCAGCCAGGGCGTCGCGCACCAATGCCGCCATCTCGCTACCCACCTCTAGTCCTGATGCGCCCATGATTTGCACCGCATCCAAACTGGACTGCAAAAAAGCTTCGGCGGCATAAAGTTTGGTTTGCGCCGAGGCCATAGTCAGCCGTTGACCGGTATCGCATAATCTTGCGCATTCGCCAAGCCAAAGGTCTATGGTGTCCAAACGGAGCTTCATGTCGGCGATGCGATGGCTAATGGCCTGATGACTGCCCAGGTGTACGCCTTTAGATGTCCTTTCCCGGCTGTAACGGACGACCTCGCGCAACTGCCATTCCATGACACCTGCGATACCCGCGAACACGAAGGCTCTTTCATACTCCAGTGCTTTTTGTATCATCTGCGCACCTGCTCCGACTTTGCCCAACAGGCGGTCAGCATCGAGCTGGCAGTTTTCCATAAAGATGCTGCCGGTGGCGCTACCGAGGCAGGCATCCAATTCGCCAGCGGTAGTAAAGCGGCAGCCCTGATCCTGGCGGGAGACCAAAAAGGCGCTGATGCCGCCATTCAACTTGACGTACACCACCAGCCAATCTGCCAGCGGGACATTGGTGATATAGCGTTTTTCGCCGTTCAACAGGTAGCCTTTGCCGCTTAATTCGGCGCGGCTGGTCATGGCTTGCACATCCGAGCCGCAGCTAGGTTCGGTGATGGCATGTCCTCCCAGCCACTGCCCAGCCAACAGCGGAGGCAGGAATTGTTGCTTTTGCTGCTCGGTTCCGTAGAGCAGGATGGGGAATACCGCCCCCCACAAATGGGCGTTTACCGCCAACAGTAAGCCGGGGTCGCGGCTAATCTCACCCAATCTACGGTGAGTTTTGCACAAAGACAGGAAGCCGTCGTTTAAGCCCCCATAAACGTCCGGTAGGGCATGCCGCAATACGCCTTGATCAGCGATAATCTGAAAGCGAGAGCGGATGTGTTGCTTGTCCGGCTGTGAGCAATAAGGCAGCAAGCCGGTAAAATCAGGGGAGGGATTCATATGGGTTTATGGGCTATCCACTTAAAGCGGGACGGATGCGAGGCTTAACCGTTCGCCCTGAGCTTGTCGAAGGGTGGGCGGTTAAGCCGATCATGGCTCGACAAGGCTCTCCTGAGCATAGCCGAAGGACTCACCACGAACGGCTTAACCTTAGGCTGTCCCGGCGTAATTGGGAAGCCGGTTTATGCACAAGTTACGACATCATCAAGATGATGGTCAGGGTTAACCTGTTTAAAGCAACTTAACCAACGCGGCGACAATGCCAATGGACAGCGCCATAAGCGCCCCTAGTTTAATAATCAGTCGTTGCTCCATCTGAAGCAACCGAGCGTCCATATCGCGTCGTAAATCGTCAATGTCACGGCGCACATCTCTAATGTCGTGTTGCGTTGCCAATTCGGCCTCGCCTTGTGCTTCCTTAAAGGCTTCCGAGAACGCCTCGGCCTGACTTTCAGGCACTCCGGCATTCTTTAGCTTACGAACAAATTTATGAGTATCGAAAGTGATGGTAGTCATGGCTCTGCCTTTGCTAATTATTAAGGTCTATTATGCCGCATCCGGTGGAAAAAATAACATTATTCAGAAAAAACAAGAGGGGCTACGTTGCCCTGTCTATCCTGCGTACCGTTCCCATTAATTTTCGCACTGGTTCCCAAGCTCCAGATTGGGAACCAGCAAAATAGATCCTATAATTGCGCTTCCAACAAGGCGCTGACGCGCTGATAATCGAGTTTGCCGTTGCTCAGCCGAGGCAGTTCCGGCACAACGATGCAGCGTTTGGGCTGCATGTAGGAAGGCAGTTGCAAGGCCAGCACCTTGCGGATGTCGTCTTGTGTCACCTGAGCTTCCAGGACTAACGCCAGGGCAGGACGCTGTCCCGCAGCAAGGTCGTCTAGCCCGACCACCGCGCAGCCTATCACTCCAGGCATGGCGTTGATGACAGTCTCTATCTCTGCGGGTTCGACGCGATAGCCTGAGCATTTCAACATGCGCCCCAACCGGCCATGGAACCGGTATTCGCCATCGACCAGGCTGACACGGTCGCCGGTGGCATACCAGCCATCCGGGTTGAGGATGGGCTGCAACCGGCCTTGGCTCCAATAGCCGCTAGCAAGGCTGGAGCCGCGCACCCAGAGTTCGCCGGTTTCGTCATTAATGCGCAGCTCGCAAGCGGCGGCAGGCTGTCCGATGGGGATGGGGCGATCTGCCGACAATGCCGCGCGGTCTACCGGCCAGTAACAACAGACATTGGTTTCGGTAGGGCCGAACAAGTTGTATAAGGCCGTGCGCGGCAGGCCGACGGCCAAATCCAGCAAGGCCGGCGTCGGGAATACCTCACCGGCGAACAGCAAAAAAACGCAACGAATCTAAAGGGGTTTGCGCAAGGTTACCCTTGTAGGCCAGGAAGGCCAGCAGGGACGGCACGGTGTACCAGCCGCTGATGGCTTGTTCGCTAAGCCAGGCGCTGAGCCGGGACGGAGCCATGGTCAGCGCAGGTGGGACGAAATACAGGCTGGCACCCCGGCCTAGAACGGCGTACAGGTCGAAGGTGGATAAATCAAAGAACAACGGGGTGGTGCTGGCGATGCGGTCTGTGGCTTGCAAATCCACCAGTTCGGCGGCCCAGTGCGCAAAAGTTGCGATTGCGCCGTGGCTTAAGGCCACGCCGCGCGGGTGTCCGGTGGAACCGGAAGTATAGAGTATCGCAGCAAGGGATGCGGCTTGGCTATCGACCGGTGTCGGCTGTGCAACGGGGCAGCAGCTGATGTCCAGCCAAAGCCTATCGTCCAGCCATGTCGGTGCGTCAGACCCGCCTATCACCGCGACAACCTGGGCATCTTCGATGATGTAGCTTAATCGGGGTATCGGGTTTTTTAAGTCCAAGGGCACATAACAAGCCCCGGCCAATAATACGCCGAAGACGGCAATCGTCGCTTCTATGCCCTGCCCAAGATGAATGGCGACAGGCTGTCCAGGTTGGACACCTATGGCTTGCAGCCTTGCGGCAACGGCTTGAGCCTGTTGCAATAACTGCCGGTAATTTAGACTTCGATGGCCTTCCAGCAAAGCCAAGGCTTCAGGTTGCTGTCGGCATCGCTTTAGAAAGAGTTCCAACAACATGGCCTAAGTCCCGGTAGTTTCCAACAATTCGGCATCCATCCGTTTGATGACGGCGTCTAACCAGTCTTCATCAATCGCCGGGTGCAGGTAGTTGTAAGAGAGGGAGAGCCGTCCATCCAACTGTCCGGCCAATAACGCCAGTCCTGGCGGCAGCGGCATCCAGCAGAGAAGGGACATGTCAGAAACCTGACTGCCTAGAAAGCCGTCCCTGCTCCAGGATACGTCGCCGATGTCGGAAAACCATAATGAACTCAATTCGCCGCCGCTGTGTTGTTTGCGTAATATTCTGGCGTATTTGGCCGGAGACAGCCATTGGCCTAGCCACATGAGCGGCAGGTAGGCCTGATCCAATTCGTCGCGGATGGTTTGCTGATACTGGCTGAGCAAATGTTCGAACAAACCTTTCCGGTGCCGTGCTTGTTCACGGGTGGCGCGGGCGAACAGGCAGCCGACATGATTGCCGAACACGGGGGTGGGCGCGTTCTGGCGACGAAGGTTGAATGCGTAAGGTATGCAATAACCGTCCTTGGCAGCAGGCGGCCCCACCTGTTCCATAGCACGGATAAAGCAGCCGAGATAATAGACAGTCCGTCCGGCCAGTCCGGTGTGCTGTTGTGCCAGAGCGGCAATGCGACGGGACTCTTCTTCGCCAAAGCGCCGGACTTTCAGGCGCAAGGTTTGTGGGCCTTGCTCGACCTGGGTGGGCAAACAGCTATCCAGGCTGTTGACCCTATTATTGTGCCGCTTAGCCTTGACGAATAGACAACACTTTTTCCAGAAACTCCATTGGGCGAGCTTGGCCTCGATCAGGGACGGTGTTTCCTTAAATTTTTCGGGATGCTCGGAGCTAAGGAAATCGAGTAATATCTTTACGCCGCGAGCGTCCATCAAGGGATGATTCCAGACTATCAGCAGGGTTCCGCAGGTGGTGCGGGCTATCCAGTGCACAGTCAACGGCAAGGCGTTTTCGCGGTTGATGATGTCCAACAGAATGCCTTGGG
>JBCKWP010000110.1:0-5039 GCA_038922455.1 Methylobacter sp.
AGAGATAACATCCCTTCAAGGGATGTTATCTCTAGTGTCTTTACGTTAAAAAACATTTGAGCCATTACTTAGCCGCAGCGTCCATCGCCTGGATGGGCAGGCTTATAAAGAAGGTGGTGCCTTCGCCCTCGCGCGACTCAGCCCATATTTTTCCGCTGTGGCGCTCCACCATGCGCCGCACGATGGAGAGTCCGACGCCTTCGCCCTTGGCCTGGTCGGGATGGAAGCGCTGGAATATCTGGAACAGCTTGCCTTTGGCCGACTCGCTCATGCCGAGGCCGTTGTCGCGCACATAATAGGTATGCATGGAGGCGTGGGTGTCGGCGTCCGGTTGCCAGCCGATGTCGATGATGCCGAGCCGCTTTGGGTCGAGGTAGTTAAGCGCGTTGCCGATCAGGTTGGCGAAAATCTGGTCTACCGCAGTGGCGTCGCCCCACACCGGCGGCAGATCGCTCATGGTGAAAGCCGCGCCGCGTTCGCCGGCCACGGCTTGCATTGAGTCCACGATGCGTTTGACGATGAGGCCGGTGTCCACCTCGGTCCAGTGATATTCCACGCGCCCGGCGCGCGCGAGACGCAGCATGGCATCAATGATGTTGGACAGACGCATGACGCCGGCCTGGATGAAGTGGATGCTTTCCCGCATGTCACTGTCGATCAGCCCTAGGCCGCGCTTCTGAATCTCCGCCGGCACACCGTCGCTGGTGATGAGGCCGCGCAAATCCTCGGACACGGCAACGAGTTCCTTGCTGAAGCCTTGCAGGTTGACCAGCGGCGAGCGCAGGTCGTGCGAGACGCTGTACACCAGCATGTTGCTCTCTTCGCCGCGCTGCTGGAGCTGGCTGAGTAGGCGTTGCGCCTGCGCATGACTGGCTGCGAGATCAGCTTCGAACTGCTTGCGCGCGGTGATGTCGGCGCTCAGTGAGAAAAACCCGATGACCTCGTCCGCACCCTGACCATAGCGTGGAAAGAAGTTCATGGCGTAGTCCCTGAGATCACCCTGCGGCGTGGTGAGTGTGAGCTCGTGGCTTACGGGGTAACCACGCAGCACCTCTTCGACCTTGTCCTGGACACTCTCGTAGGCTTGCGGGCCGAGCACTTCGGCCAGGGTGCGGCCATCGATCTGCTCGAAGCTCAGGCCAAAGACCTTTTCGTAAGCTTTGTTGTGAAAGCGGAATCGTTGCTCCAGATCCAGCTCGGCAATCTGGGACGGTACGGCGTCGGTGATCTGGCGCAACTGCAATTCACTGGCCCGCAGCGCCTCGGCGATCCACTTGTGCTCGGTGATGTCGTGGAAACTCCAGACGCGTCCAACGAGCTCCCCATCAATTCGTTGGGGATGCGACTGACGCTCGAAGAATTTTCCGTCTTTGAATTCGAGCAGGTCGAAACTTTTATCTTCCGGATGGTTATAGAGGTCAATTACTTTGGCGAGAAAACCTTCGGGGTCCTTCAGTTGATCCAGAACGAACTGGATCATAGATTGGTCGTCTCCCTGTGCAAGAATGTCGGCCGGCAGGCCCCACATAGTCCTGAACCGCGCGTTGCTTCCGCTGATCCTGCCTGTAGCGTCAACAACCAGAATCCCGTTAGCCGTCGATTCCAGCGTGGCACGAAGGAGGGCGCGGGATTTATCCAGCGATTCCTTGGTGTGCATCGCCTTGCTGACCACTTGTTGCAACTCGCGGGTGCGATCCTGGACTGTTTGTTCCAGATTAAGGTTCATCTGCATAACCTCGTCCTGCTTAATACCGGCAAACAGGGCAAACACGCCCAGAAAAAGTGGCGCGCTGTCAATAACCCAATGCAAAGGCTGGGCGCGCTGCACCTGCATAATGCTATCCATACCCAGGGGGAGATCTTGCACAATCACGTCAAATATACTGGCAATAACGGGGAACAAGCTGCCGAAGATGACACCATAAATGAAATAACGCGTTCTATAATTCATCTTAATTTAGCTTCCCTGAGTTTCGAAAGGAGCATCAATAATACGCTGAGCCATTCCCGTGTCATGCATGACAAAGATGCCCGCTCCCATCACGATTGCGCTGAACAGCAGCACCTTCACTCCCGGGTCGCCACGCCTGATCGTCCGCAGCGCAATTGCGGACGCCACGATGGCCGGCACGATAGAAGCTAGATCGAGTGAGGTACAGGAGGCAAAGAATGCAATTGCTATGGAAAGCAACACCAGCCAGATGTTATAGGTGAAAATCATGGTTATCTTACCTCCTCAATCGATGTTTGCCGCACCGGCAGGCACACCCGGAACGTCGTGCCCTTACCCACTTCACTATACACTTCAATGCGTCCACGGTGTTTCTGGATAATGCCATAAGATAAGGACAAGCCCAACCCCGTGCCTTTGCCTATCGGCTTGGTGGTAAAGAAGGGGTCGAAGATTTTCTGCAGGTGTTCCGGCACAATGCCTTTGCCGGTGTCGGTTATTTCAACCCAAACTTCATCACCTTCCGTGCCGGTGCGCACGGTGATGGTGCCGCGCTCTTCTATCGCATGGGCGGCGTTGATCAGCAGGTTCATGAACACCTGGTTGAGTTGCGAGGGCAGGCATTCCAATTCTGGTAGGGTGCCGTATTGCTTGATGACTTCGCACTTGTATTTGATTTCGTTGTTGACGATGTTGAGGGTGCTGTCGATGCCTTGGTGCAAGTTGGCGAAATGCCATTCGTTTGCGGCGTTGATATATGAGAAATCCTTGAGGCTCTGGACGATGTTCTTGACGCGGTTGATGCCGTCTTTCGATTCCGCCATTAACGCGCGCAGGTCTTCTTTGATAAAGGTAATATCGAGCTTTTCGCGCGCGACTTTTAAGCGCGTGCGCACCGCGCTGTCGGTGATGGCGCCTTCCGCCTGTTCGTAGTTGTCGATCATGCTGAAGACGTCTTGCACATATTTTTCCAGGGTGCCTAGGTTGGAGTAGACGTAGCCGATCGGGTTGTTTATCTCATGTGCCACGCCTGCCGCAAGGTAGCCGATGGAGGCCATTTTATCGGATTGCAGTAGCTGGTTTTGCGCTTCTTCCAGTTGTCTATTCGCTTGCAGCAGTTCTTCAATCCGCAGCTTCTGGTCACTGTGCATTTCAATATTTTCCAGGGCCAGACTGATCAAATTCAGCAGGTCCGTGCCCTGTTCCAGGTCGGCTTCGGAAAACGGTGGTAAGTCGCCGGGACGGTTGACACTGATCACGCCGATGGTGTGGTCTTCTATTTTCAGTGGCCAGCATATTGCCGAATGGGTTGCCGCAAATTCCCTGTGCTTCCGGTTGCACAATTGGAAACGCGGGTCACTGGAGACATCGCCATTCAGTAGTAACGCCTTGCCTTCTTTCACCACCCAGCCCAGCGCGCCTACGCCTTTTTCCACTTTACTGTCGATTACAACGCCGGGCTGCAAATCGATGCCGGCCACGATGGTCAGGTCGCTTTCATCATGGCAGCGCAACGCCAGTGAGCCGCTTTTAGCGTCGAGTCCGTTAACAATGTGCGCCAGGATCTGCTGATAGATGACTGAAGTATTTTCCGCTTGCACCGTGTTTTGGCCTAAGCGGTACAGGTCGTAAATCCAGGAAAGCTTGGTCATGCGGTCTAATGACATATCTCTCTGTCTCTCTAAAATAATCGGGGTTAGATACAAATTAAATGGGGGTAATTTATATCGTCGAGTAAGGCTGAGCTCCACTTAGGAACGCTTACGTTTACCATGCATTGTTCTAGTTCCCAAGCTGGATCTTGGGGAACTAGCGTAACTCAATATTTTTCCTGATTAGAAACCTTCTTCAGCTGGATGCTCCGCAGTCTTCAATTTAGGAATTTCCACTTAAACCGGGACAGATAACATCCCTTTGAGGGATGTTAAGTAAAGGATCAAAAGTTGTTCAACAATCTGTAGGAGCGGCTAAAGCCGCCCCTACATCAGGGTAAGGTTAAAACAGTTATGGGCAACTACTTATCTGTAAGTTCCCCCGTTTAGGTTGGAATTCCTACCGGAATGACAGTCATTTCGGCGCTGGCTGAAACATTTTGCTAATCAGGGTATTTTTTGGGCGGCGCACTAGAAGCAAGCACTTAAACAAAGATTACGAATCATAACTTCCTCATCAGCCGAGATGATCAACACGGGTTTGTGACCGGCGAGGCCTATTTCATCCATCCCTAAATAGTTGGTAGCCTTGTTCAAGGCAAAGCCAAGAAAAGCCAGCGGATCGCAGATTTTTTCACGGACTTCTGGCGAGTGCTCGCCGATACCGCCAGTAAAAACCAGCGCATCAATGCCGCCAACCTTGGCTGCAAAACCGCCGATTGCCGCCCGCACTTGGCGGCAAAAATACTCGATAGCAAAGTTGGCGTTTTCGCTATGGCTGGAAAGAAGGTCGTTCATTTCCGAGCTTTCACCTGAGGACAAAGCCAGCAGCCCCATCTGGTGAAACACCACGTCGCTTAATTGTTCGGGATTGTACCGCTTTGCCAGCTCCAGCATCACGCCGGGATCAAGGTCGCCGCTCCGGGTTCCCATCGGGATGCCGCCCGCCGGGGTATAACCCATTGTGGTATCCACGGATTTCAGGTTTTCCATCAGGCAAAGGCTCGCACCACTGCCCAGGTGAGCGACGACCACTTTTTTATAAGCCACGTCGCCCAGCATGTCCGGCAAGACTTTGGCGATGTAGGCGTAATTGAGCCCATGGAAACCGAAGCGGCGCAAGCCAAGTTCGTTCGGAATCGGTAGGCGTTTCGCCAACTCGGGCATCGTGGCATGAAAAGCCGTATCGAAACAGACGACTTGCGACGTATTGAAACGTTGCCGGCATAAATCCAGTCCGAGCAGATTGCCCGGCAGATGCAGCGGGGCAAGATGGATAAGCTCTTCCAGCCGGGAACGTTCGACCGCATCGACCCGCCTTGCCGGGTCGGTAATATCGCCGCCATGAACAAAACGATGCCCCACCAGTTCCGGCATATCACCTGCCAGATCGTGCAGTAACTGGTCGAACGCTTCCCGTTGATCGCGCACACGCT
>JBCKWP010000111.1:0-4947 GCA_038922455.1 Methylobacter sp.
ACCAGCGGTACAACACAGCATTGTCGGTGTGCTCAAGATACGGCACATGAATCTGGATAATATGCTTCTGCCCGATGCGGTCAAGTCGACCTATGCGCTGCTGCAACAAATCGGGATTAGTCGGCAAATCCAGCAGGATCAGATGATGCACAAACTGGAAATTCCGGCCTTCGCTGCCGATTTCGGAACAAATCAACAACCGCGCCGCACTTTCAGGATCGGCGAAATAAGCCGCTGCCCGGTCGCGCTCGATAATGGTCATGCCTTCATGAAATACCGCCGACGCAATACCGGCGCGGTTAAGCAGGGTTTGTTCCATATCGACCGCAGTCTGCGCCTGTTTACAGATCACCAACGCCTTTTGACCAGCCAGTTGCTTGACCTTGTCCACCAGCCACCGATAGCGCGGGTCTTGTTGCAAGTCATCGGTATTCGGCTCGCTGGTTATCGCCAGGGATGGTGTGTATGCCGCAAACCTGCCGGGAGCAGGTGCGGCTAAGGCATAGCCGTAACGCTCCCGCTCGGGGAAACCCTGCACGGTTTGCCGAGAATTCCGAAATAAAATCCGCCCGGTACCGTGATGATCCAGCAACACCTTAATCAGCGCATCGCGCGCCGCCACCGATTTTTCAGGATCATTTAGGTTAAGCAGTAAACCGTTGACATTGTCATCCTTCAACAGCTCGGTTAAATGTTGCTGTGCCTGTTCATCCAACGCTGCTTCAGCCAGCAACGATTTGGCAGCATTTGCCACCGGCTCAAACAAGCGCTCTTCTTCGACAAACGCCGCAAAACTGTAAAACCGGTCGGGATCGAGCAATCTGAGCCTGGCAAAATGACTTTCCTTGCCCAATTGCTCAGGCGTTGCCGTCAATAAAATAAGGCTGGGCGATATTTGCCCAAGTTGTTCGACAAACAGATAATCGGGGCTGGGTGCTTGCTCGCTCCATTCCAGATGGTGCGCCTCATCGACAATCACCATATCCCAACCGGCATCGATAGCTTGTTGCTGGCGGCGCGGATAGTCGGAAAAAAAGCGTTGGCTGCATAAAATCAATTGCTCGGTTAAAAACGGGTTCTCGGCATCGGCATCATCCGCTCCGGTTGCTGTGTAGGCCGAAGCAGATTCGGTATCTTGAAGCATATCGTCTTCAACATAGCTATCGAGACAACGCGCCTCGTCAAAAATACTAAAACGCAGGTTAAAACGCCGAAGCATTTCCACCAGCCATTGATGCAACAGCGTTTCCGGCACGATGATCAGTACCCGGTTGCTCAAGCCGTTAATCAGCCGGTGGTGCAAAATCAAACCAGCTTCAATGGTTTGCCCAAGCCCACTTCATCGGCCAGCATGATGCGTGGCGCAGACCGGTTGGCTGATTCATGGGCAATAAACAACTGGTGAGGGATCAGCGAAGCACGGCCGCCCAGCAAACCCTTAACTGGCGATTGCTGATGTTGTTGTAGTCTGCGCCAAGTCTCATAACGCAGCAAAAACCAGGCGGAAGGGTCGACTTGCCCGATAAACAAGCGATCCTGCGGCTTGTTAAATTGGATATGATGATTCAGCTCCACCTCATCCAAACGAACTTCCTGATCGTCCTGGTCTTTGCCTAGGTAAGTGATCAAACCGTCCTGCTCGATTAAACCGGTGACGGTCACTTTATCCTCATCAATCGACTCGATAACATCGCCTGCCGAAAACCGGACCCGCGTTAACGGCGCATTATCTTGCGCATACATGCGTTTTTCATCGCAAGCCAAAAAAAGCACAGTGACCCGCTTGTGCTTCGCCTCAAGAATAATGCCTAAACCAAGTTCTGACTCGGTGTTACTGATCCAGCGTTGGCCGGGGATAAACTGTTCCATTTATTAAGATGCCATTAAGATTGAGTAAATATTGCTTCGAATACGTTATTATTATAAGCGACACAGAGGAATTATTCCGGCAATTATGTTGTTCAAAATTAGCCTTAAAGGCGCCCTTTAATCGATCGAATTCGTTAAGCAGCCATTAAGGTTGCCGCGCCTAATATGAAGTCAAAGTTTATCACTGGCCGACCTGCCTTTGCCGACTCAATTTAGAACTTAATTATTTAAGGAAGATAGCCATGAAAAAATCGCTTTTTTTAAACTTACTGTATGCATTTGCAATTATCTATTCAGCTTCATCTTATGCATCCGGCGGAGAGGGTCGCGGTCATGCCTATGGACACCACAAGCACCACAAGCACCATCATTCTGATCATTATTCTGAAGGAGCGAGATATTATCCTGAGCAGCCCCGATATTCAAACTATCGGGATCCACGCTCTCACCAAGGTTTGGCAGGCGGCGTAGTAGGCAGCGTTTTAGGCTACGAAATAGGCAACGGCGACCCTCTTGCTACCGGATTGGGCGCTGCTGCCGGTTCTTATCTCGGCAACGGAATCGCTGGAAGACACTAACCCGATTTGATTTAAATGACCTATCTATTTAACCGGCAAGATTGATTTTTTGTAACCATTCAGCATACCAGGGATAACATCCCTACACCATTGGCCTTTAGATGTAAGATGCCCTTTAATGGTCAGCACTAGGCTTGCCGAAACGGTGGTTTGTCAGGGATGTTATCCCTACGCTGAATAATTACGATTTTGTTGACTTAACAACAAACCCAACAACTTAGAGAAAAAATTCCATGAAAAAATCACTTTTCTTAATTCAATTGACTGCCATTGCAGTCCTGTTTTCACCACTATCTTACGCCGATGACGACGACTGGGATCATCATGGTCATCACTATGATCATCACTATGATTATCACGACTATGATCATCACTATGATCATCACGACTATTATCCTCAACCGCAGATCCACTATTACCCGCAACCGCAAATACACTATTATCCCCAGCCCCAAGTTAATTATTATCAGCGGCAAGCGCAGTATTCAGCTGATCCACGCTCCCATCAGGGCTTGGCGGGGGGGCGTCATAGGCAGCGTTTTCGGCTATGAACTGGGTAACGGCCACCCTCTTGCTACCGGTCTTGGTGCCGCCGCCGGTTCTTTTCTGGGCAACGGAATGGCCCAGGATTACCGGGGAAGATGGTAATTCAACCATTCAACCGCTTCCCAAGTATTTGCACTGCTTCTAAAAGCATGCTGATTACAGCCACTGGAATCCGGTAAAATAGGGTCTAACCCATTGCGTTGACGACTGACCTTACTCTTCATTCCACAAACACGTCCACCTCGGTTTGCCGCCGCGTGAATGGGCTACCGCTATCAACGAAACCCTGCCGGAATAAATGCGCTAAACAAGTAGCCTGGATGGAGCTTGCGCAATCCGGGGCTTCGTGGCTTCGATCATCCCGTATTCCGCTACGCTACCTATAGGCTACCTTATTACCAACACAATAAGATGCTCATCCTATGACGCCAATTTCTTAATTACAGCATAAGTTTTATCCACTATTATCGGCTTTTAAACCGTGCTTAATCTCAATCAGAGGACTCTATGCAGCAAAAAATAATTCTAACGCTCTGTGCGTCGCTGGCTGTTTCTATAGCGTTGGTCGACACTGCCAGTGCTTTCAAATTAAAGGACGTGCTTAATGAGGCCAATAACCGCATTAATGGTCAAGCGAATAATGCCGGCCAAGCATTGCAACAAAGTCAGCAGCCTGTTAACGCGGCTCAGGCGGTGCAATCCGGCAGTTTAACCGCGTTATTGATGCAGCGGACGGGGCGTGACGCAGGCTCAAGCTCAAGGTGGTGCCGGTGCTTTGTTCCAAATCGCTAAAAGCAAGATGCACGCCGGTTCGTTTTCCCAACTGGAGCAGTCGGTTCCGGATATGCACGGAATGCTAGGGACTGTGCCTGCCCTATCGCAACAGAGTGGCTTGGCGGGGCAGTTGTCTTCATTAGCGGGCGCTTCAGGTGGAACGGCGGGGAGTTTGATTGCTGCGGCTTCGGCTTTTCAACAGCAAGGCATGTCGCCAGCGATGATACAAAAATTTATCCCGGTGCTGGTCGATTACGTCAAAGCCCACGGCAATGACGCTTTAGTCAACACCTTAAGCGCTGCGCTAATCGGGCGTTAATTTAAAAAACACGCCCACCACCTCTATCCGCTACTGCCTACATCCATGTAGGCAGTAGCGGATCTGACACAAGCTCACCTCATAACAACCGCCTGCCGTTTCGCGCCCCAGTTTCCCGGCTTGGGATTGAACACCCCCGCGCAACGTTCGCCGCAAAACCGGCAATTTCCTGACGCATCCAGATTCCATTCGGACAGTTCGAACCAGTCGCGGCCTATCAACAACTTTTTACAGCTGTGGCAATAGGTACTTTCTTCAGCCTTATCATGCACATTGCCCACATAGGCGTAATGCACGCCGTTTTTTATAGCGATTTGCCGCGCCTGCAATAAGGATGAAAGCGGCGTTGGCGACTTGTCCAGCATCTTCCAGTCCGGGTGAAAGGCGGTAAAATGCATCGGCACATCCGGCCCCAGATTCTCGACCACCCACTGGGTCATGGCTTCCAGTTCCGTTTCCGAATCGTTCTCGCCGGGAATAATTAACGTGGTCAGCTCCAGCCAGACCGACGTTTCATGCTTGATGTACATGAGTGTTTCCAAAACCGGTTGCAAATGGCCGCCGGTAATCTCGTGATAAAAACGCTCGGTGAAGGCTTTTAAATCGATATTGGCGGCATCCATCCATTGGTAAAACTCGGCGCGAGGCTCCGCACAAACATAACCTGCGGATACTGCCACTGATTTTATGCCCAAACTGCGGCAGGCCTGCGCGGTATCAATCGCATATTCATGAAAAACCACCGGATCGTTATAGGTATAAGCGACGCTGTCACAGCCATGATCCAGCGCTGCCTGTGCAATCGCATCGGGTGATGCCTTGCTCATCAAGGTATCCATTTCCCTGGATTTGCTGATGTCC
>JBCKWP010000112.1:0-4912 GCA_038922455.1 Methylobacter sp.
CTCTGGCACTCATGGGCTAGCGGTATTTAAACCGTGTCAAACGTTACGAACGGGGCAACATGCCCCGTCCAGCAATAAGGTTTCTGGCTGGGCGGGGTTTGCAACCCCGCTCGTAACGTTTTCTCTCTGGCACCCATGGGCTAGCAGCATTTAAACCGTGTCAAACGTTACGAACGGGGCAACATGCCCCGTCCAGCAATAAGTCGGCTTTCGTTATTTCTTTCTGATACCATGACTATGCCCCAATTGAAAAGGAGGCGTTATGCCATCCCTTCGAGTAGCTACCGAGCTTAATGCCGGAACTTATTATCTTACCCTGACTGTTCAGCGCTGGTATTATCTATTTGACCGCCATGACCGTTGGCAGATCATCTCCGATTCGCTCCGTTATTGCCAAGACAATAAAGGCCTGGAATTGAACGGTTATGTATTTATGTTGAACCATATCCACCTCATAGCGACTTCGTCGGATATGGCAGGATTTTTACGAGACTTCAAGCGATTTACATCCTCCAAACTCAGAGTTAATCTGGAGGATACTGAGCCGAGTGTTTTGAAGCTGTTTTTGGATGCACAGGGGAGGTATCAACTTTGGATGGAAACAAATACCCCGAAAAAGATCGAAAATCCTGCTTTCTATGCTCAAAAACTTAACTATATCCACCAAAACCCGGTTCGAAAAGGTTATGTTAATTGCCCTGAACATTGGCTTTGGTCATCAGCTAATCCCGCTTCGCCGCTATCAACCCACTTGTTTGCGACAGAGTAACGCTCTTCTTGGCTGGGCGGGGTTTGCAACCCCGCCCGTAACGTTTTCTCTCCAACACCTATGGGATAGCGGCATTTAAATCGTGTCAAACGTTACGAACGGGGCAACATGCCCCGTCCAGCAATGGGGACCTGGCTGGGCGGGGTTTGCAACCCCGCTCGTAACGTTTTCTCTCTAGCACCTATGGGATAGCGGCATTTAAACCGTGTCAAACGTTACGAACGGGGCAACATGCCCCGTCCAGCAATGGGAACTGTGTTAAACGTTACGAACGGGGTTGCAAACCCCGTCCAGCAATATTCCCAGCAATATTCCCACGCAGCGCGTGGGAACGAGACAACAACCCTAAAAAAAAATTAAAGGTTCCACACACCACGCCGATAACATAAGCAGGTTGCGAAGGATACACAATATCCCCTCATCTAAAACGAAAACAATTTCCATTTTTAGGAGAACTACCATGGCTCAAACTATCAATACCAATATCAGCGCGTTGAATGCCCAACGTAATTTAAACAAATCACAAGCTGCCGGAAATCAAGCGATGCAGCGTTTGTCCTCCGGTCTGCGTATTAACAGCGCCAAGGACGATGCGGCCGGTTCAGCAATCAGTGACCGGATGACCTCGCAAATCCGTGGCAGCACTCAGGCCTCACGTAATGCCAACGACGGCATTTCTTTAGCGCAAACGGCTGAAGGCGCGCTCGGCGAAGTGGGTAACAACCTACAACGTATCCGGGAACTATCCGTACAATCAGCCAACGCCACCAACACCGCCTCAGACCGTGTCGCGTTGCAGGCCGAAGTCACACAACTGCTGTCTGAAATCGACCGGGTAGCGCAAAACAGCGAGTTCAACGGCATAAAACTGCTGGATGGTTCTTTCTCGGCGCAAAACTTCCAAGTCGGCGCCAATAACTCGGCCAACGATACCATCCAAGTCAGCGCCATCGCCAGCGCCCGTACTTCACAGTTGGGCGGCGTCGGTACAACCACCCAAGCAACAGTAAAGGGTGGCTTTACGACTGCCGCTTTAGTTGCGGGCGATTTGACCCTGAACGGTCAGCAAGTCGGCGCGTCTTCAGCCGGTGCTTTGCCGGGTCAAAGCGCCGCCAGCGCAACACAGATCGCCGTCGCCATTAATGCCGTGTCCTCACTTTCTGGTGTGACCGCGACAGCGAATGCGACGAGTGTAACGGGTGCGGCCGGAGTAGCTGGTGCATTGACGGCTGCGAACAGCTTTAGCATCAACGACATTAACGTTGGTGCGATTGCAGCAGGTGGTTCTGTCGCTGGTCAAGGTGCGAATACCGCAGCCGCAATCAATGCTATTTCCAATCAAACTGGAGTAACCGCTGCGGCCGATAGCGCTTCGGGTTTTGTAACTCTGACTGCCGCTGATGGTCGGGATATTAGCCTGGCGGATACGGTTGGAGCTACACCTGGAAGTGCAGCTACCGCGACAGGATTGGCGATAGGCATCACAGCGTCACCAACAACCACCCGCGGCACTATTACCCTGAACAGCTCAAATGCGGCGGGTATTGTTGCCAGCGGCGGTGTACCAGGAAGAGCTGGTATAACCGCAGCTACGACTGTCGCCACCACGGTATCGTCAGTTTCCGCCATCTCCGCTATTAACATATCTACCGCTGCCGGGGCAACTTCGGCCTTGTCATCGCTCGATGGCGCACTGGCCAGCGTGAACACCGCTCGTGCCAACCTGGGTTCTCTGCAGAACCGGTTCTCCTCGGTGGTCTCCAACCTGTCCAGCACCGTAGAAAACCTGACGGCATCGCGCAGCCGGATTCAAGATGCTGATTTTGCATCGGAATCGGCAGAATTGAGCCGCACCCAGGTCTTGCAACAAGCCGGTATGGCGATGCTGGCTCAAGCCAACCAATCCAGCCAAGGGGTGATGGCGTTATTACGTTAATCAAGCACCCTTAATGAGTAACTATTCAGTGATATTTCAGTCCATGCCAATGTAGGAGCGGCTTTAGCCGCGATTGAAGCTTTAATCGCGGCTACCAACAGTAGGCGCTTTTAGGCGAAGCCGCTCCTACAACACTAGGCACAGCTTGATGCTGAATAGTTACGTTAATTATTCATTAACCTAAAACAGGGCGAAGGTCTACGACCTTCCGCCCTGTTTGGGCTTATCATAAAGGAGGCTTTATGGACACGTTAAAAGTAGTTTCATCTCCACCGCCGCCACACCCGAGTTTAAGAGCTGCGCCGCAGTCTGACAAGGTCATTACTGGGGTCAAGGCGGTAGCAACAACCGTTATGCCGACCCCGTTGCCTGAACTCTCCGAGCAGGACAACAAGCAGCAAATCTCTAATGCCGTTAAAGACATCAACACTTTCTTTGAGGCAGCGCAACGTTCTTTGGCGTTCAGTTTAGATGATGGTTCAGGGGAAATGGTGATGCAGATTACCGATACCAAAACCGGTGAATTGATCCGCCAGATACCCGGTGAAGCGGCGCTGAATATTGCCAAGCAACTGGATGAATTGACTGGGATATTGTTTAAAGGTCGGGCTTAATGCGGTTGTTATTTTTCTCGTTCCCACGCGCTGCGTGGGAATGCAGTATCAACGCGCTGCGTTGAGAAGCACCTGCCGGCAGGTAGGCCGGGACCGCAGCGCGGACAGGATGCATTCCCACGCAGCGCGTGGGAACGAGTTCCGCGCGTGGGAACGAGTTCCGTAGTTCCGGTACGCAGCGCCACGAGGGTTAAATCATATGGGTCGTAGCCGCTATCGGATTTACGCTGAAAAAACGCCGCATTTTTTAACCTGTACCGTGTTGAATTGGATGCCGCTATTCACCCGACCGGAAACGGCGGGTATCATTCTGGACGCACTGCGTTATAGGCAAGAAGAAACAGGCTGGAAAATATACGGTTACGTTATCCTGGAAAACCATATCCATATGATTGTACAAGCAGAAAATTTGGTGATGGAGTTGCCGCGTTTTAAATCTTACACGGCTCGCAAATTGATCGACCACCTGAAGGAATGCCGCGCCGAGCGATTGTTGCAGCAATTGGCGTTTTTCCGCAAGGATCACAAACGGGATCGGGATTATCAATGCTGGGAAGAAGGATCGCATCCTCAGCTTATCGACAATGAGCAGATGCTCCGGCAAAAGCTGGATTATATCCATCAAAACCCGGTGAAACGGGGGTATGTGGATGAAGCTACGCAGTGGCGGTATTCCAGTGCCAGGGATTACGCAGGGCTTACTGGGTTGATTCCTGTTTTTAAGGATTGGCTGTGATTCGCGGCGCAGCGTAGGAATGCAGTAAACTTTCTCGTTCCCACGCGCTGCGTGGGAATGCAGTATCAACGCGCTGCGTTGAGGAGCAGACCGCAGCGCGGACAGGATGCATTCCCACGCAGCGCGTGGGAATGAGTTCTAAAACCCAGTGAAACGGGGATATGTGGATGAAGCTACGCAGTGGCGGTATTCCAGTGCCAGGGATTACGCAGGGCTTAAAGGGTTGGTTCCTGTTTTTAAGGATTGGCTGTGATTCGCGGCGCAGCGCGCCTCGACTGCATTCCCACGCAGCGCGTGGGAACGAGGCATTTATCCACGCAAAGTGTCACCACTTATAGCTCAAAGTAAAGTAAACTAATAACGATAGATTTCTAATCCGGGGTAGTGATGTGATAAAAATTGCGATAGTAATAGTAATAGCTTTAGCCACGTTAACTGGGTGTATGTATCATAACTGGGAATACGTAAGAATTGAGAATAAACTTCCAGACCCTAATTGTGTTTATAAGATGCAAGAATCTTGTGCAAAAAGAGGTGCTGGTTGCTTAACTTGGTTCAAGAGAAGAGCAACCGAATTTGGTGCTAACACGGTGGTCATAACTCAGACTGAAAACCAACAACAAATCTCTACCGGAATGTGGGGTGTTAACGGTGGCGATGTTAGCACCTCTCTTGCTGATTATTATTACTGTAATACAGCTAAAAATATACAGCCAAAAGCCCAAGACGAAACCCCCCGATAAGTCCTGTCGGGTTAGCACAGCGTAACCCGACGCATCGGAGTCAAAATATCGGGTTACGCTGCACTACCAACAGTAGGCGCTTTAGGCGAAGCGCCTACTGTTGGTAGGCGACCC
>JBCKWP010000113.1:0-4900 GCA_038922455.1 Methylobacter sp.
CAATTTCTTGCAAAGCCTTTGTTATTCTTTGGTACCGAGGGCCGGAATCGAACCGGCACTGAGTCACCCCAACCGGATTTTGAATCCGGCGCGTCTACCAGTTCCGCCACCCCGGCAAAGAACGTGCATTATAGGTAAAGTTCATCAAAAACGCTAATTTTTTTTAAGATGTATTTGGTAAGCCTAACCTGATAATATTGCCCGCTATGAAAAAAAGCGATTTTAATTACCTATTACCCGAAGCGTTAATTGCGCAAAAACCACTGGCAGAACGCGATGCAAGCCGTCTGTTATGCATGGATCGAAATACCGGGCGAATAACCGACCGGCAATTTACCGATTTTATCGATCTAATCGATAAACGTGATTTGCTGATTTTTAACGATACCAAGGTGATCCCGGCCAGATTGTTTGGTAAAAAACAAAGCGGCGGCAAGGTCGAGATACTTATCGAACGTATTTTGGATGATCATCACGCTATTGCCCATGTCAGAACCAGCAAAACGGCGAAAGCGGGTACCTTAATAGAATTGGATAACGGCTATTGCTGCGAAGTATTGGGCAGAGCGGACGACCTGTTTCAACTGGAATTTAAAGGCGATAACAGTCTGCTCTCTATATTGGAGCAAATCGGCCATATTCCCTTGCCGCCTTATATTACTCGTGCCGATGACGAATCCGACCTGACTCGCTATCAGACGGTTTTTGCCAGAGAGGCGGGAGCCGTTGCCGCGCCCACCGCAGGCCTGCATTTTGATCAAGTCATGCTGGACAAGCTTAAAGCCAAGGGTGTGCAAAGCGCTTTTGTGACCTTGCACGTCGGCAGCGGCACTTTTCAGCCGGTCAGGGTGGAAGATTTATCCGAACATTTAATGCACAAGGAATATTTTGCGGTGTTACCGGAGACGGTAGCGGCCGTTCATCAAGCCAGAGCAAGGGGAGGGCGGGTTGTCGCCATCGGCACGACGTCAGCCAGGGCGTTGGAATCGGCATCCAAAAGCGGCCGACTTGAAGCCGGTTTTGGCGATACCGACTTGTTTATTACCCCCGGCTATCAATTCAAATCGGTCGATGCCATGCTGACTAACTTTCACCTGCCCGAGTCTACTTTATTGATGATGATTTCAGCGTTTGCCGGTTACGAGCCTATTATGAACGCCTACCGCCATGCTGTTGATCAATCTTACCGATTCTTCAGTTATGGCGATGCAATGTTTTTGGGTTAGGTAACTTTCCTTTAGTTATTAAATTAATAGGGTAGTTATTCTTTATTCTTCGACCAATTTCCATTCCAGCTCTTCATTTGCCTTGAGCGGCGTGATGGATAGGTCATTTTCTCCGTAAACGGATGGCACTTTCCAAGTAGTTTTTTCTAATGTGACCGTGCCTGTATTTCTCGGTAGCTGGTAAAAATCAGCGCCGTAAAAACTGGCGAACGCTTCCAGCTTGTCCAATGCGCCCGCCCGTTCAAAGGCTTCCGCGTAAAGTTCCAAAGCCGCATGAGCACTGTAACAACCGGCGCAGCCGCAGGCGGTTTCTTTTAATGCTGTCATATGCGGCGCACTGTCGGTTCCTAAAAAGAATTTTGGATTGCCGCTGGTAGCAGCCTCGATCAATGCTAAACGATGCGATTCGCGCTTGATAATCGGCAGGCAGTAATAGTGCGGTTTTATACCGCCCGCCAACAGTGCATTGCGGTTAAACAGCAAATGCTGTGGAGTGATGGTGGCGGCGATGTTAGTGCTGGCAGCCTCCACAAACTGCACAGCTTCGGTCGTGGTTACATGCTCGAAGACGATGCGCAAGCCGGGGAAGTTTTTTGCAATATCAGTCAGGTAAGTGTCGATAAATACCCGTTCCCGATCGAAAATATCACAAGCGTCATCGGCCACTTCACCATGAATCAACAGTGGAATAGCCCATTTTTCCATTGCCGCGAATAACGGAAAAATAGCCTTGATGTCGGCAACGCCCGAATCTGAATTAGTGGTGGCGCCTGCCGGATAAAGCTTAAAGGCGTGGACATCCTCAGATTCGGCGGCTTTTTTGATTTCATCAACCGTAGTCGAGCTCGTTAAATAAAGCGTCATTAGCGGCGTAAAATCCACGTTCAAAGGGACAGCGCGCAGAATTTCTTCGAGATATGATAATGCCATAGCCACCGTAGTAACAGGGGGGGTGAGATTAGGCATGATGATGGCGCGGGCAAATTGCCTGGCGGTATGGGGCACAACGGTTTTTAAAATAGCGCCGTTTCTGACATGCAAATGCCAATCATCTGGTCTTGTGATGGTTAATGTTTTCATTATTGACGTTAAATTCTGTAAAATAGGCGGTTATTTTATAGTAAGTGCCTTGAAAAGTTAAACACGGCACTCATTTGTAGTTATTGTTTTTTGTTATCGGAGCGGTTAATGCCAATATACGAGTACCAATGTCAATCATGCAGTCATGAGCACGAAGCCTTACAAAAACTCAGCGCCGAGCCTCTACTTATCTGCCCAGCCTGTAGCAAGCCGGAATTAATGAAAAAGATTTCTGCGGCGGGTTTTAGATTAAAAGGCACCGGCTGGTATGAAACTGATTTTAAGAGCGGTACCAAGAAGAATGTAGCGGGTGAGGCGAGTAGTTCGACGTCTTCCGCATCGTCCTCCAGCAGCAGTCCAGGCGGCGGCGATACTAAAAAGCCAATAATAAAATAGGCGAGCGGCGCAAGAAACACGTTTTTATCTTGCGCCTGTTGCCTTCATCTTCAACTATAACCTTTTTAAATCAACAGGGAAAATTTATGCGTACTCACATGTGCGGAGCATTAAACACACAACAGCTAGGCGAAACGGTTTCAATCTGCGGCTGGGTACATAGACGTCGCGACCATGGCGGCGTTATTTTTATCGATTTAAGAGACCGTGCCGGCTTAGTTCAAGTCGTGGTCGATCCTGACGTGGCCGATACCTTCGCGACTGCTGAAAGCGTCCGCAGTGAATATGTATTACAAATTACCGGTCTGGTTCGTCATCGTCCCGAAGGCACGGTTAACACCAACATGCACTCCGGTGCGATTGAAATACTGGCTAGAGACATCGTCGTGCTGAATGAGTCGGAAACCCCGCCGTTCCCGGTTGAAAGCGAGATCGAAGTCAACGAGGAGCTGCGCTTACGCTATCGGTATATCGATTTGCGCCGTACCGTGATGCAGGAAAAGATGAAAGTGCGCCGCGATGTGACGCGGGTGTTAAGAAACTTCCTGGATGATAACGAATTCTTTGAGATTGAAACGCCGTATTTGACTAAAGCCACACCGGAAGGCGCGCGCGATTATATCGTGCCGAGCCGTACCCACGAAAACGCGTTTTTTGCGCTGCCGCAATCGCCGCAGTTGTACAAGCAAATGCTGATGATAGCGGGTATGGATCGCTATTATCAAGTCGTGCGTTGCTTTCGCGATGAAGACTTACGCGCCGACCGTCAGCCCGAATTTACCCAGCTGGATATAGAAACCTCGTTTATGGATGAACATGAAATCATGCACATCATGGAGGAGATGATCCGCCAGTTGTTCATCAAAGTGATCGGTGTGAACTTGGGCGACAAATTTCCGCGCATGACCCACCAAGAAGCGGTATCGCGCTTCGGCATAGATCGCCCCGATTTGCGGATTCCGCTGGAATTGGTCGATATTGCCGAGGACATGAAAGACGTCGATTTCAAAGTCTTCTCAGCACCGGCTAACGATCCGAAAGGTCGCGTCGTGGCGATGCGGGTGCCCAACGCGGGCGATTTAAGCCGCAAAGACATCGACGCGTTGACCAAATACGTCAGCATCTATGGTGCCAGAGGCTTGGCTTACATCAAAGTCAACGACTTGGCCGCTGGTGTCGACGGCTTGCAATCGCCTATCGTCAAGTTCGCCCCTGCCGAAGTGTGGGATAGTGTGTTGGCCAAAACCGGCGCACAAAATGGCGATTTGATATTTTTCGGCGCGGACAAAGCCAACATCGTCAACGAAGCGATGGGCGCATTGCGGGTCAAGCTGGGACATGACCTAAACCTGCTGCAAGGCGACTGGAAACCGGTTTGGATCGTCGATTTCCCGATGTTCGATTGGGACGAAAAAACCAACCGTTACAACGCCATCCATCACCCGTTCACCGCACCCAGTTGTTCGGTTGAAGAGTTGATAGCCAATCCGGCTACGGCCTTGTCGCGAGCTTACGATTTGGTGTTGAACGGCACCGAAGTCGGCGGCGGTTCAATCCGTATCAACCGCACAGCCATGCAGCAAACCGTATTCGGGATTTTAGGCATAGGCGAAGAAGAAGCCAGGGAGAAATTCGGCTTCCTGCTCGATGCGTTGAAATACGGTGCGCCTCCGCATGGCGGCCTTGCCTTTGGCCTGGATCGTCTGGTCATGCTGATGACCGGGTCAACCTCTATCCGCGACGTGATTGCCTTCCCTAAAACGCAATCGGCGGCTTGTCCTTTAGTCAACGCCCCGGCGGTAGTGACTGATGAGCAATTGAAGGAGCTGGGCATTCGCTTGATTAGGCCAGCCGGAAAAGAAAAAAGTTAAATCGCGTCGGGTTACGACTGCATGGATGCAGGAGGTAGAGCAATGCAGGAGCAATTGCCGAGCGTAGCGTAACCCGACTTTTCCGGGCTTCGATGTGTCGGGTCGCCTAAAAGCGCCTACTGTTGGTACGCTGTCGCTAACCCGACCTACAGGGCTAATCCTACCGAAATATTCTCCGTAGAGGAGTGTCATTCAAATGACCCATACCCCATTTCCCATTCAAGATTACGCATTGCTCAGCGATGAGGAATGCGATGCCCGGATTATCGCCGCCAAAGCCAAGCTGGGTCGTCGTTGCGTGGTGCTCGGGCATCATTATCAGCGCGA
>JBCKWP010000114.1:0-4833 GCA_038922455.1 Methylobacter sp.
AACAGGACGGCTCATGGTTTGGTCGTTGGGGAACAAACTACATCTACGGCACTTGGTCGGTCTTACTTGGCTTGGAACAAACCAGCCTACCTAAAAACGACCCGCTATACACCAAAGCTGCAACATGGCTAAAAAGCGTACAACGCGGCGATGGTGGCTGGGGTGAAGACAATGACAGCTATCACGATGCCAGCCAAAGTGGGAAATACCGTTTTAGCACCGCATTCCAAACAGCTTGGGCTGTTTTGGCTTTAATGGCGGCTGGCGAAGCTCACAGCCCCGAAGTCAAAGCAGGTATCGACTTCATCTTACGCAACCAGCAAGCTGACGGCGTATGGAATGACGAATGCTTTACCGCACCCGGTTTTCCTAAGGTTTTCTACCTTAAATATCATGGTTACGATAAGTTCTTCCCGCTCTGGGCATTAGCCCGTTATCGTAATGAGTTACCTATAAAGTGATCACCGGCATTGTTGTTGCCTTGCCGGAAGAGCTCAGCACCCTGACCTCAAAAAAAGTTGATAAAGGGTGCTGTGTTTTTATTACCGATTCTATCGTTCTCGTCCTTTCCGGCACAGGCATCGACAACGCACGGATAGCATCCGAGTTATTGATCGCCCAAGGCGCTACTCGGCTAATCAGTTGGGGTTGCGCAGCCGCTCTTAGCGAGACTTTAAAACCCGGCGACCTCGTCTTGGCAGACACCCTAATAGATGCCGAACTAACCCAAATCGACATTCACTCCGACTGGCTTAAGTTTAGCCAAAAAATGCTTTCAAACCATCTAAAAGTCCACTCCGGCAGCTTAGTCGAAAGCCTTAGCATCGTAGCGACAGGTAACGACAAAAAATACTTGCACAGCCAAACCGGCGCAGTGGCAGTGGACATGGAAAGCATTGCCATAGCCAAAGTTGCTAGGCAACACAATCTGCCTTTTTTAGCTATTCGCGCGATTGCCGATCCGGTCGATATGGATTTGCCCAAAGCCATCAGCCACTCTCTTAATAATGAAGGCGACATCGTTTTAAGTAAATTGTTATTATTTATCTTGCTGCACCCTGCCGAATTACCGGGGCTTATAAAACTGGGCCTGCATTTTAATTCCGCAAAAAACACGTTAAAATCGGTCGCCAAGCAGCTCGTTCACCTGGCCGTCTGTAGGAGCGGCTTCGCCTAAAGCGTCTACTTTTGGTAGCCGCGATAATCGCGGCTAAAGCCGCTCCTACAGTGATGTGTTCTTTAATAGTCCTGCCTGCTTTCAGCGGCAAAAGCATTTATTTTTTTGAGGTACCTAATGTCATTCAGCATCGCCGAACTTTTTTCTCAACACAGCACTGATAAATTCGATCTGCACGAACAACATTTAAACAATCAAATGGTCAGAGTGTTAAAGACCATCGGCTATGACCGCCACTACAAAAGAGCTATCGGACAATATCTCTACGATCAGGAAGGTACCGAATACCTGGACTTGCTCAGCGGTTTTGGCGTATTTGCAATCGGTCGCAATCACCCGACCGTAATCAGTGCCTTAACGGAAACCTTAACCCTGGAATTGCCTAATCTGGTGCAAATGGATGTATCCGTACTCAGCGGATTACTGGCGCAAGAAATCCTGAAAACCACACCGGACAACCTGAACAAGATGTTCTTTTGCAATTCAGGCACCGAATCGGTAGAAGCGGCGATCAAATTTGCCCGCTACACCACCAAACGCGAAAAAATCGTCTTTTGCGAACACGGCTACCACGGCCTGACCATGGGTTCTTTGTCATTAAACGGCGAAGAGATTTTCCGCGAGGGTTTCGGCCCGCTGCTACCTGGCTGCAGCGCCGTCCCTTTCAACAATCTTTCTGCATTGGAAAAAGCCTTAAGCAACAAAGATGTTGCCGCGTTCGTCGTCGAACCCATACAAGGTAAAGGCGTCAATGTGCCGGACGACAATTACTTGCCCGAAGTCGAACGCTTGTGCAAAAAATACGGCACCTTGTTTGTCGCCGACGAAGTCCAAACCGGATTAGGCCGTACCGGAAAATTCTGGGCTATCGATCACTGGAACGTTAAACCGGATATGATTTGCATGGCCAAAGCCCTGTCAGGCGGTTTTATTCCAATCGGCGCAGTCGCCATGACCCAGAAAATCATGGATACTGTTTATAGCCGTATGGATCGGGCTGTCGTGCATGGTTCCACCTTCGCCAAAAACAATATGGCGATGGCCGCAGGCCTTGCCACGCTACACGTTATGGAAGATGAGAAACTGGTAGAAAACAGCATGAAAGTCGGCACTGACATCATCGACAGCCTGAACGCCATGGCCGGAAAATATGAATTTCTGAAAGAAGCGCGCGGCAAAGGCATGATGATCGCGATTGAATTCCAATCACCTAAAAGCTTGAAACTAAAAGCGGCCTGGATGATGCTGGAAGCAGCCAATAAAGGTTTGTTCTGTCAAATGATCACCATTCCTTTATTTAAAGAACACCACATATTGACTCAGGTTGCCGGACACGGCATGAACGTGGTCAAACTGTTGCCGCCCTTGAACTTAACGCAAAAAGACCGCGACACGATAGTCAACGCATTCGATCACGCCATCGCCGACACCCATCAAATCCCCGGCTCTATCTGGGATTTAGGCAAAAATTTGGCTGCTCATGCGTTGAAGGGCAAAAAATAATTAATCGGGCAAAAGTGATGAAAAAATTATTTCAATTAACTTTATTATTTTTAACATCGTGCCAAGCGCAGTGGGCTTCCGCTCATGCGGTGATAAGCGATTATTCACTAAAAATAGCGCCCATTCATGCTGGCAGCCTGGTAAAACAAGCCAAAAGTGCTTTCCCTAATCCAGGTCGGACACACCATAATGGGGATTTTCTCTCTCGTTTTGGCCTGTGGACGTTGGCTGGAATTAAAACTGGACAAACTGGGCAATGATATTGCCCGGTTTTATTTCTGTTGCCGCCCTGTTTCAGATTGGCATCATCCTGATGTTCTATCGCGAACCACTATATTAATATGAATACAATGCATAACTACCCACTGCTCAAAGATATCAACACTCCAGCCGATGTGCGCAAGCTGTCGCTTAAACAGCTCAAACCTTTGGCAAAAGAACTACGCGAGTTTTTAACCCATACCGTGAGTATTTCCGGTGGCCACTTTTCCGCAGGTTTAGGTACGGTTGAGTTAACGATAGCCTTGCATTACGTGTTCGATACACCCTCCGACCAGCTGGTTTGGGATGTCGGCCATCAGGCTTATCCGCATAAAATCCTGACCGGACGCAGAGACCGGATGACTACTATTCGCACCCGAGACGGGGTATCGGCGTTCCCTAATCGGGCCGAGAGCGAATACGACGCGTTCGGCGTCGGCCATGCCAGCACCTCGATCAGCGCGGCCCTAGGCATGGCGATTGCCTCGGAATTAAAAGGCGAAGACAAAAAAATGGTGGCGATTATCGGCGACGGCAGCATCACCGGCGGCATGGCGTTTGAGGCAATGAATCATGCGGGCGCTTTGGATGCCAATCTGCTGGTGATCCTAAACGATAACGATTTTTCGATCTCGCCGCCGGTCGGCGCGATGAACAATTACCTGACCAAAATTTTGTCCAGCAAATTTTATTCGTCAATGCGCGAAGGCAGCAAAAAAGCCTTAAGCAGCATGCCCAGCGTCTGGGAGCTGGCGCGACGCACCGAAGAGCATATGAAAGGCATGATCGTGCCGGGCACTCTGTTTGAGGAGCTGGGTTTTAATTATATCGGCCCGATAGACGGGCACGACCTGGACATGCTGGTATCCACGTTGGAAAACCTGAAACATATTTCCGGGCCACGCTTTTTGCATATCGTCACCAAAAAAGGCAAGGGTTATGCGCCTGCCGAGAAAGATCCGTTGGCCTATCATGGCGTACCGGCTTTCGATCCCAGCAAGGATTGCCTGCCAAAATCTGCGCCCTCCCCGCATCCGACTTACACCGAAGTGTTCGGCGACTGGCTCTGCGATATGGCCGCAGAAGATGAGCGCTTATTGGCTATTACTCCGGCCATGCGCGAAGGCTCGGGAATGGTTAAATTTTCCAAATGCTATCCGGAACGCTATTTCGATGTCGCCATCGCCGAGCAACACGCGGTAACGCTGGCCGCAGGGCAAGCTTGCCAGGGCGCAAAACCCGTGGTGGCGATTTATTCGACATTTTTACAACGAGCATACGACCAGATGATTCATGATGTCGCCATCCAGAATCTGGATGTGTTATTCGCGCTGGATCGTGCTGGTTTAGTCGGCCCAGACGGCCCAACTCATGCAGGCAGCTTTGATTACAGCTACATGCGCTGCATCCCCAATATGCTGGTTATGGCGCCTGCCGACGAAAACGAATGCAGACAAATGCTCTATACCGGCTTTATGCATGAAGGCCCGGCCTCCGTGCGTTACCCTCGCGGCAAAGGCCCTGGCGTTGCCGTCAACAAAACCATGACCGCCTTGCCATTGGGTAAAGCTGAAGTGCGCCATCAAGGCAGCCGCATCGCTATTTTAGCGTGGGGCAGCATGGTCACCCCGGCTTTAGAAGCGGGCAAACAGCTGGGCGCCACCGTCGTCAACATGCGCTTTGTCAAACCTATCGATGAACAGCTGATTCTTGAATTAGCCAAAAGCCACGAGGTGCTGGTCACCGTCGAAGAAAACGTACTCGCCGGTGGCGCAGGCAGCGCAGTCAATGACTTCCTGCAAGCGCAACACATCCTGATGCCGGTATTGAACATCGGCCTGCCGGACAGTTTTGTCGAACAAGGTACGCGGGAAGAATTACTGTCGTTATGC
>JBCKWP010000115.1:0-4701 GCA_038922455.1 Methylobacter sp.
CGGCTTCAAAATCATGCGCAGGCATGTTTTTGCGGTCGCGCCGGTAAATCACCATGGTTTCCGCACCTAGCCGTTTAGCGGTTCGCGCCGCATCCATTGCGGTATTGCCGCCGCCGTAAATGGCAACCCGTTTGCCGATTTTTGTCGGCTTGCCCAAACCGATGTTGCGTAGGAAGGTGACCGCATCCCTGATGTCGCTTTCACTGTATAAGGGAATATCAATCGAGCGTCCGATATGGGCACCGACCGCCACAAAAACCGCATCAAAGCCCCCTGCTTCTTTTTCGGCTTTTAAATCTTCGACTTTCTGGTTAAGCGTGATCTTTACGCCCATATCCTCAATGCGCTTGACCTCGGCGGCCAGTACCTCACGGGGCAAACGGTAGGACGGGATGCCAAAGTGCATCATGCCGCCCGCAATTGGCCCTGCGTCCCTGATTTCAACGTCATGGCCTAAACGGGCTAGATGATAAGCCGCCGACAAGCCGCTGGGGCCTGCCCCAACCACTAACACCCGCTTGTTGGATTTTTCGCCGACAATCTGCGCCGTCCAGCCCTGTTCAAAGGCCAAATCGCCTAAAAAGCGCTCAACCGCATGGATACTGACCGCACCGTCTACAGCCACCCGGTTGCAAGAAGATTCACAAGGATGATAGCAAACGCGACCATGCACAGCGGGCATCGGATTATTTTGCAGTAGTTCATTCCAAGCTTCCTGATAGCGTCCTGCTTGTGCCAAATCCAACCAGGCCTGAATGTTTTCACCAGCAGGGCAAGCATTATTACAAGGCGGCAGATAATCTTCGTAAACAGGCACACGTCGTTGCTTCGGCCCGGTGCCGGTACTTAATTTCAAATCCGGTGGAGTGGTCATATCGTGGTAGTTCATATGCGCTTTACTCATGATTGTTTGTCAGATTTATTGCCGTGTGTAACCTGCAACGACCTCTCCATACCTTGATTTCAAACTAAAATAGCCGCCTTGGCAAGATGCGGACACTTTAATACATTCTAACTTGTAAGGAAGATTCGTCGTTAAGCAATCAACACAGACTATTGGATTTTTATTTCAACTGTTCGATGATCGGGTGAACCTTATAAACAGAGTGATGAGTGCTGCATTTATAGATAACTAACAGCCCATCATTCGGACTTCTATTTATCAAAATATAATCGAACCACTTGCGTTTCATTAAAACTATCGACATTATGGTACTAAGAATGCAGCCGGAATTGCTTTTTTTCGCCAACTTTCATGGCAAAAATTCTTCAGCTTGCACAACATCAATTAATTCAATTAAGTGGATGATTATGAAAAAATGGCAAAACTCAAAACAATATCCAATCTACGGTTTATTCTTTGCGATATTACTCGGTTTAATGCCTGCTACCCAATTGAAAGCCGAGGATTTGCAGCCCCCCCAACAAATCATTCAAAGCGTTTCGACAAAACTACAGAACAAACTAAAAGACAAGTCCTTTACCCAGAATTTCGCTCAAGTTACGCAGTTCGTTCGTGGCGTTATTGACCCGCATACGGATTTTGACAAAATCGCACCGTTGGCTCTGGGGAAGCACTGGAAAACGGCAACAACTGACGAACAAGAGCGCTTTAAACATGAATTTCAAACATTGATAATACGCACCTATTCCAGGGCGTTTATCGAGTATAACGACTGGACGATGCGCTTTATGCCGCTTGAAATGACCAATGAAGCCACAAAAGTCAATGTCAAAACAAAAGTCCTGCAACCCGGCCTGCAACCGGTTGATGTAAATTACCGAATGCTGCTGAGCCAAGGCGAATGGAAAGTCTACGACATTATTATTGGCGGCGTCAGTCTGGTAACCAATTACCGCTCTACCTTTAATGACGACATACAAAACAAAGGCTCATTAAGCGCCGTTATTGATGCGCTGGCCAAACGTAATACAGAAGCACTTGCCGCAAAAGGTTCCTAATGACCGAATTTAACTTCTAATGTTTTCGAGATGTCTGAGCTACATGGCTACCCACTTAAGGCGGGACAGTTTAAGGTTAAGCCGTTCGTGGTGAGCTTGTCGAACCATGTACGGCTTAAATGGGAAGTCGCTAAACATTTTGGACGGGGCAACATGTCCCGTCCGGCTTTGAAGCATTAACTCAGGATTTTGTGTTTTCCGGCTTTTTTGTCGATTAATGCGGCTTCCTTATTTGCCACAAAAACCGGCATCATTACCCAGCTTCATTGATTAATCCGAAACACCCCGCTCTTCATACAAATGCTTCTGAAAGTTAAAGAACAGACTTCGGATTTCATCGACACCACCCAATATTTCCGCTGCATCCGATATTGAGTGATATTTCAACTCAATCAGATTAGGCAATCGGGATTGATCCAGCTCCTCCACGCCTGAGTCAATGTATTTGAACAGCACAAACTCGATGAAGCCGCTTTGTTCCAGCGTCAGTCCCTTAAGGATTTTTGGGCTGGCCTGCGATACACGTTGTTCCCTGGTCATGGGCTGGACGTAAAACGAGATGTATTCCAGCACATCAAACAAATCGCTGTTCTCGGCATCCACCAGTTTTTGTAATTCAGCCATTTCCGCCTGCCCGTAACCGGCATCGGCAAGTTTGTCCAATAAGGCTTTGCGAGTGATCGGGTCTGACCATATCTGGCGCAGCTCTTCCTCAGTCCGAAAATAAGAAGGCAGCGCACCATACAGATTGTTCATGAACTCTTCTACTGAAATAGGCTTGCCGTCAGCCCCCCAAAACGAAGTTGAAATCATGTGCTGAATCTCACGCTCCTTGCCATCACGCAGCTTGATCTTGACCTTCTTCTTGCAGGTGCAGGGTACGTTGCCGCAAACATAGCACGGCGGAGCTGGCTCCTTGATGCACGCGCAGGGACGTTCACCGCAGACAGGACAGAGCTGGGGTGATGTCTTCTCGCAGGTGCAAGGATCGTTTTGGCACTTGGCACAAACTTCCACCTCAATCGGTTCGCCATCCCACTCAGGGTCGGCAAAGTGATGATAGGCATCCACGAAGTCATAAATCGTAAAATAGTCCTTGCCATCAAACAGTCGTGTGCCACGTCCGACAATCTGCTTGAACTCGATCATGGAATTGACCGGGCGCATCAGTACGATGTTGCGGACATTGCGGGCATCCACGCCAGTCGATAGCTTTTGCGATGTAGTCAGTATGGTCGGCAGGGTTTTCTCGTTGTCCTGAAACTCACGCAGATACTGCTCGCCGATTTCGCCATCATTGGCCGTGACCCGCACACAGTAAAATGGGTCTTTGTTCTGACAATACTGGTTAATCAAATCCCGCACTAATGCCGCATGTGCCTGATTGGCACAAAAGACGAGGGTCTTTTCCTTCTGATTAATCTCGTTAAGAAAGACCTTCACCCGCTTGGCTTCACGTTCAACGATGACAATTGTGCGATTAAATTCCGCCTCTTCGTAAATCCTGCCTTCTTCGATCTCGCCCTCAACAATGGTGTCATCCGAGGTGTAGGTGTAATCATCCAGCGTGGTCTTGATCCGCTTGACCTTGAAGGGGGTCAGAAAACCATCATTGATGCCTTCTTTCAGCGAGTAGATATAGACGGGTTCACCAAAATACCGATAGGTGTCCACGTTGTCTTTACGTTTGGGTGTGGCGGTCAAGCCCAGTTGCACCGCAGGCGCAAAGTATTCCAGAATGCCACGCCAGTTACCTTCATTATTTGCGCCACCACGATGGCACTCGTCAATCACAATCAGGTCAAAGTAGTCAGCAGGATACTCGCCAAAATAGGGTGTGCCATCCTTGCCGCTCATAAAAGTCTGGAAGATGGTAAAGAAGATGTTGCCGTTGGTTGGCACAGCACCCCTTTTACGGATTTCTTTAGGTTTAATTCGTACCAGTGCATCTTCTGGAAATGCCGAGAAGGAGTTGTAGGCTTGGTTCGCAAGAATATTCCTGTCCGCAAGAATAAGTATTCTTGGCCTGCGCGCCCCATCCCGCTTTAAATTCCAACGGGCTTGAAACAGTTTCCAGGCAATCTGGAAGGCGATAAAGGTTTTACCCGTCCCTGTTGCCAGTGTCAGCAGGATGCGTTGCTTTTCTTCGGCGATGGCATTGAGCACATGGGTGGCGGCAATTTCCTGATAATAGTAAACACGCTTGCCGCCCACCACTTCAAAAGGCACCGCATCAAACTTATCTTTCCAATCGTTCTGGTCAGAGAAGGTTTTTTGCCACAGCTCATCGGGGGTGGGGAAAGCGCCGACTAGCCCTTCATGGCTGGAATCCATAGAGATTTCATAAATATCCTTACCGTTGCTGGCATAGGTGTAATTGATGTGCAGTTTTTCGGCGTAGATTTTTGCCTGGGCAACGCCTTCGCCGACTGCCTGTTTCAGACTTTTGGCTTCAATCACGCCGATCTTGCGGTTCTTGTAGACCAGAATGTAATCGGCAATCATCGGTTTTGCCCGTACGCCGCCGGTTTGGATTTTACCGGCGGTGATGTGGAACTCCCGCAGCACCCGCGAGCCTTCCACCACGCCCCACCCAGCAGTTTTAAGGGCAGGGTCAATCAGCTCGGCGCGGGTTTCTGCTTCGTTCATCGTCTCAACCTTAATTTCTTATTTTAATCGACAGTTTTTTATTGATACGGCGCAAAATCATTACTCTCACAGGTCAATAACTGCTTAACT
>JBCKWP010000116.1:0-4677 GCA_038922455.1 Methylobacter sp.
TCAAGGTTCGTAACTATTCAGCATACCAAGGATAACATCCCTACACCATTGGCCTTTGATGGTCAGCACTAGGTTTGCCGAAACAGTGGCTTGTCAGGGATGTTATCCCTACGCTGAATAGTTACCAAGGTGCAAGGTTAAAAAGACGAAGGATATGGATCAACCCCCGTGATCCTTTGGCTATGTTCAGGACACTGGAGCGTGGGAATGATGTACCCCTTGCCCCTTGCCCCTTGCACCTTTATCATTTGCAATTGCCTGAATATCGGGTAGATTGTCCACTTTTCAAACAATAGCGATGGTTGATATGAATAATTTTTTGTCTTTTCAAATTCATGGCGGAGCCGATCACAGCGATGGCATTGCTGATAACGTTGCAAGCCTGCTGACTTTTTTTGAAGAGCTTGCGACTCATGATGCTGCGGGTATTTTTTCGACATTAATGCCCGGCATTGCCAATATGGCCAATATTCATCCGTTGCTGGTGCATTTTCCCATCGCATTTTTATCGGCTTTTTTTGTCCTGGATTGGGTCGGTACGCTGGCTAAAAAGCCGCAATGCCGCAATGTCGCCAGCTGGTTGCTGTATTTGGGTGCAGTGGCCGCCATATTTACAGTGACTGCCGGTTTCATTGCCGCAGGTTCCGTAGCGCATGGCGATGAGGTGCATGCGATCATGGAACGACATGAACATTTTGGCATATCCGTATTGTCTTTAGCGGTTTTATTGTCGGCCTGGCGTATGAAAAGCGGAGGCATCATTCAGGGTGGAGCCAACAGTTTTTTTCTGATATTGGCGGGGTTGCTCTGTGTACTGATGCTGCTGGGCGCTGATTTAGGCGGATTGATGGTTTATAAATACGGTGTAGCCGTCAAAGCGGCTCAAGTCCCTGCTGTTGATGTTCATGTTCATGAGCATGCCCACGAACACGCCCATTAAAGGTTTATTGGGTGTGTGTTTGCATAGGGGGATTAGGGCGGCAGCTACCTGTGGGTAATGAGAAGTTACGGAAAATTTAATCTAAAATATTTGCTAAAAAGGCTAATGCAATTTATCTAAAACAAACGCCCCGATCGCAAGCGAAACCACTGCCTATTGTGCAGAGGCTTAGTCTTCATTGGGTTCGACAGCTGGTTTTTCTTGGGTAGAGATAGAAGGTGTTTGCGCGGCCTTTTGTTGCTCTGCAGCTGCTTGTTTAGCTTGTCTTTCAGCTGCTTTTTTTGCTAGCGCCTGTTTTTGATCAGCCGCCTTACTTGCAGCAATACTTCCTGTTCCGGTTGATTCTGCTTGAACCAGAACTGGTACTAACAGCGTCAGAATAATGCAAAGTAATGCCATTTTAGTTGATTTGATCTTCGTCATTATTGACTCCTGAAAGTGAAATAAAACAACTGATTAATACTTAATTAGAGTCAATCTTAACACGCTTACCATGAGTTTTGTCGCTAAGTTTGTTTATGACGAGATTTGATATCTGTAGGATATTGAATTTATGGAACTCAGTGCTTTCATTTCACCGCCAGAGCTAAACTTTACATTTGAACCAATGACTCGAATATAGACTCTCGGAAACGGCTGTCAAAAACTTATCGATTATCTTGCTCAACGATCTTAAAGCCTAGTAAGTAGGTGTCCATAACTGTTTTAACAAAACCCTGATGTAGGAGCTGCGGCTTCCCTCTTAAGGCGGGTGGTTTGAGGTTAAGCCGTTCGTGGTGAGCTTGTCGAACCATGAGCGGCTTAACCGTCCACCCTTCGACAAGCTCAGGACGAATGGTTAAGACTTGGGTATGTCCCGCCTTAAGTAGATAGCCTCTTTTGTGGAGTTTACCAGCACATCAGCCATTCCCAATTTAAATTCTTACTGAATTAGAAACGTAAGCGTTCACCTCCCCCTTTGAAAAATGGGGATTGAGAATGGGGATTGAGGGGGATTTATTTGAACAAATCTCCCCTAACCCCTCTTTTTCAAAGAGGGGGACTGAACACTTACGCTGAAACAGCTTGCTAATCAGGGAATCTTATGGGCTTATCGAATGGACTATTTCTTTCTGATCACCGTATCCACCACCCACCAAATCTTCTAGCTCTTTAGCTAAGGCGATATAGGGAAACAAACTGACCGGCACGGTGTTATTGATTTCCTGATAAGCACGTTGGTAGCGATTGATGTTAGGTTGTTGATCCGCCTGGTCGAAGTAGTCTGCACAGGTTTCGGTCTTACTTGCCAGGATGGCCTTAATTACGCGGCCTATCACCTGCTTTATATCGGCTTGCAAACCATCCGATACTTTTCGTTCCCAAACATCGTGCAGGGGTATTTTCGCCCACTGTTCATTGACTTCATGCAAGCCCAGATAACGGTTGATTTCATTGAACAGCTTCAAAACGGCGACAAAGTCCTGCGCGGTTTCGGCTGCTAGTGAGACGATCAGCGGAAAATCATTGAGGCTGGATATAAACACTAACCTGAACGCCAATGGGTCGGGTACACCGTCTTGCCGGTATTGCGCCAGCTGCTCGGTAAATTCGGCGGTGTCACTCTTAAAATGCTGCTCGTAGCTTTTTAAATGACGTTTATAGCAATCGATGGTCTGTTCATTGGGGCGGGTTTTTCTGTCCTGCATCAACGCCCAACGACAAAAACCGGCCAAGGTATTTTCCAATTGCATCAACAGCCAATATTGCAGCTCAGCCGGTAGTTGATTGTCCAGTGCAGCAATCGCCTGCCGCAGCTCATCGCCGTCTAAAACCCGGTCGAAAGTCAGGTAACAGGTGACATGATCCAGGGTGTTTTCGCTGTCGGCATCCAAGCTTAAAAAACTGCAACCGGCCTGATTAATGATTTTATTGCTAATCAGCGTCGCTTTAATTTCATGAGCCAACGGATGTCCGGAAAGTTGGTCGGCGTACTGTTTACTAAGCTGCTCGGGGAAATAAGCCTCCAAGTAACAGTCGCAGCATTGTTCCTGCAACAAGGCGGATTGATCCTGTATGAGCTGGGTCAGGTACATTTTGCTTGCGGCCATCAATACCGCAAGCTCGGGGCGGGTTATGACTTGGCCGGGGCGGAGCATGACTTCTTTGCTTTGCGGAAAGCATTCACCAGCTCTATCAAAAGAACCGGCTGCTTCCAAGCGTTCGACCAGCTGCAAATAAACCGCAGCATTATCTTCACAACGCAGTTGTTCCAGGGATAAACAAAGACTCTGGGCGATATTGTCGGCCAGCACCAAGCGGCAAACAGCTTCAGTCATGCTGATAAATAACGGCTGATAATCGGCGATCAAGCTTTTCTTTTGCAGGCCGACCAGGAGGATTTTAAGATTCACTTCATGATCGGAGGTGTCCACACCAGCGGAGTTATCGACCGCATCAGTGTTGATGCGCCCTCCCCTCAGGCTGTATTCGATGCGCGCTTTTTGGGTGAAGCCCAGATTTGCGCCTTCGCCGACCACGCTGGCGCCCAAATCAGCTGCATTCACCCGCACGTTGTCATTGCCCCTATCGCCGACATCTTCGTGTTTTTCGGTACCGGCTTTTACATAAGTGCCGATGCCGCCCAGCCATAATAATTCCACCGGAGCTGCCAACAGGTAACGGATCAGGGATTCGCCATCCAGCGATTTGTAACGGACGCCTAACCATTTTTTCAACTCGGCGGAAATCGGAATATCTTTGGCCGACCGTGGATAAACGCCGCCGCCTGCCGAAATAAGCGTCCGGTCATAATCGTTCCAGCTGGAACCCGGCAATTCGAACAAACGCTTGCGCTCATTGAATGCTGCATCGCTATCAGGCGGATTCGGGTCGATAAAAATATGCTGGCCGCTAAAAGCCGCCAACAGCCGGCTACACGGTGACTGCAACATACCGTTGCCGAACACATCGCCGTCCATGCTGCCGATGCCGACGACCGTAAAGGTTTCGTTTTGTATGTCTTTGCCTACAGGACGTAGGTAAGAGGCGTGAGCAGGAGCGGAAGCTTTTCCCAGTTCGCGAAAATGGCGCTTGACGCATTCCCAAGCGCCTCGGGCAGTGATGCCCAGCGCCTTGTGGTCATAACCATGGGAGCCGCCGCTGGCAAAGGCATCGCCCAACCAGAACTGGTATTCTGCGGAAACGGCATTGGCCATATCCGAAAACTGCGCCGTGCCTTTATCGGCGGCGACTACCAAATAAGGGTCGGGATCGTCGTAGCAAACGCTATTCTGCGGCTGGACGATCTTGTCGTTGATATAGTTGTCGGTCAAATCCAGCAAGCCGTGGATCAAGGTGAGGTAGGCTTTTTTCCCTGCTTCTTTGGCGTTCAGGCCGTTATTTGGCAGCGAACGCTTTAAACTGTTCTTTTTAATTACAAACCCGCCTTTGGCTCCGGTCGGGATAATCAGTGCGTTTTTGCTGATCTGGGTTTGCATTAAGCCCAGAATTTCCGTCCTGAAATCATCGGGACGATCCGACCAGCGGATACCGCCACGGGAAATCTTGCCGCTACGCAAATGGATGCCTTCCATATCCACCGCATGAACATAAATCTCGTTTTGCGGTTTGGGCGCGGGCATGTCGATAATGCCCAGGCTGTTAATTTTAAAGGCGATGAAATAATCCGCCATGCCACGGCGCTGGTGAAAATTACAGCGCATCGTCGCATCGATCAGGTTAAACAAGGTGCGCAA
>JBCKWP010000117.1:0-4665 GCA_038922455.1 Methylobacter sp.
ATCGCGTAAAACATTACGCTACAGCCAGCGACGCATTTTTTTTAATCAGCTCACCTCGCGAGAGCTACTCGAAACAATGGAATCAACACTGCCTGGAACACCGAGAACGGCTATCCCCTCCTACAGATTGTTAAATAACTTTTGATTCATTACTTAGGTGCAATCAGTCATTGCCGATGACGTTAACACAGTTTGATAGCTTCTTCGTTTAACGATACCATGCAATACGATTTAGAATAATCCAATATAGCTATCAAGCAACAGGAACCCAACATTATGTCCACATGGCCTCCAGCCTTTTTATCGAAAGACAAAATCATTGCAAACCCCGGTTTTAACCGTTGGCTAGTGGCACCGGCGGCGTTGGCGGTGCATTTGTGCATCGGTCAGGTTTACGCATTCAGTGTTTTTAATTTACCCTTGACCCAGATTCTGGGCGTGACCGAGTCGTTGCCTGACGATTGGAAACTGACTACTTTAGGCTGGATATTCAGTCTGGCTATCGTGTTTTTAGGTCTGTCTGCTGCATTCGCCGGAAAATGGCTGGAGAAAGTCGGGCCGCGGGTCACGATGTTTTGCTCGGCGCTTTGCTTTAGCTTCGGTTTTTTTGTTGCAGCGGTAGGCATAGAGCTGCATTCAATCTGGCTGCTTTATTTCGGTTACGGCGTTTTGGGCGGTATCGGTTTGGGTCTGGGTTATGTTTCGCCGGTTTCGACGTTGATCAAGTGGTTCCCAGATCGGCGTGGCATGGCGACCGGCTTGGCGATCATGGGTTTTGGCGGTGGGGCTATGATCGGTGCGCCATTAAGCGTGTTTTTAATGAAGCATTTTGCGTCGGCGACGTCGGTCGGCGTTGCCGAGACTTTTGTGACTCTGGGCTGTGTTTATCTGGTTTTTATGATGATCGGTGCGTTCAGCATCCGTTTGCCGGAAGAGGGTTGGCAGCCTGTAAACTTTCAGCCGGACATGCGCAAAAACAAGTTGATAACGAACAGCCATGTGCATGTCGAGCAGGTGCTTAAAACGCCGCAGTTTTATTTGTTGTGGCTGGTGTTATGTCTGAATGTGACGGCTGGAATCGGCGTGCTGGGTCAGGCTTCGGCGATGAGCCAGGAGATGTTTAAGGATCAGATCACTCCGGAAAAAGCCGCCGCGTTTGTCGGTATGCTGAGTTTTTTTAATATGGGCGGCCGGTTTTTCTGGTCGACGCTGTCCGATTATCTGGGCAGGAAAAACGTTTATTTCACCTTTTTCCTGTTGGGCTGCATCCTGTATTCCATCGTGCCTTATACCGGACACATGAATAATGTGCTGCTGTTTATGGGCTGTTACGCGGTGATTATGAGCATGTACGGCGGTGGTTTTTCAACCATACCGGCTTATCTGGCCGATATTTTCGGCACCCAATATGTTGGCGCCATTCATGGCCGCTTGTTGACGGCCTGGGCCACGGCGGGGGTTGCAGGGCCAGTGCTGGTTAATTACCTCAGGGAAAGCCAGATCGCGCAGGGCGTACCCAAAGCCGATGCCTATAACATGACCATGCAGATCATGGCCGGATTATTGTTGGTAGGGTTTTTTTGTAATCTGGCTATCAAGGCAGTTGATGAAAAGCACCATATCAAACATGATGAAGTAGATGATGACTTTGAGGGGGGATAAGGTCGGTGTTGATCTTGGATTTGTATTCACCCGTTAGAAAAATAGTCACTATTCAGTGTAGGGATAACATCCCTGACAAGCCTCAGTGTGATTGAGGTTGGCATTGAAAGAATAGAGGTCAAGCTTTGCCAGGCTCATTGCATTGCATTGGGATGTTATCCCTTATGAGCTGAATAGTTACAAAAATCTACATTAAATCAATCAAAGCCAGTTAAGCTTAACGCTGTCAAACAGCGCATTTTTTTAGCGTCAGCGCGACTCGAAAAGAGTGCACATCAACTGCTCGGATCGGTTGATGTGGGCCTATTTCATAGCTAACGGTTTTCATGTTTTGAGTTAAACCGCCTTAAGTGGATAGCCGTTAAATCATAAGCGTTCACCTCCCCCTTTAAAAAGGGGGAGGTGAACGCTTATGTTAAACCCGAGTTTATCAGGTGGAAATAGTATAATTATCAATTAATAGCCAGAATTAATGTGGATTGTTCCAATGGAAAAAGATCGTCGGAAGACAACTGGACATGACCATAGCGCCGCCTCGGATACAGGAGTAACGCTACGTGAATACGGGCTATCCTGGCCTGATTACGAGTTGCTCGATGCGGGCGACGGCAAGAAGTTGGAGCGCTGGGGAGCTGTCATCACCATCCGTCCGGAACTCCAAGCCAGTTTCAAACCGGGATGGCCTTGTGCTCAATGGCTAGAGATGGCGCATTGGGAATTTGAAGAGCAATCCACCTTGCAGGGGCGCTGGCTTAGCATCAAGGCGCATTCCCCCGAGCAATGGATTATCTCCTACGAGACATTAAACTTCGGCTTGAAATTAACCCAATTTAAACATGTGGGTTTGTTTCCAGAACAACAAGCAAACTGGCGGTTTATTAAAGACCAGGTTTGTGCCGGGCAAAAGATTTTAAATCTATTTGCGTATACCGGCGCGGCATCGCTGGTTGCCCGTGCCTGTGGGGCGGAAGTCACGCATGTGGACTCGGTCAAACAGATGCTCACCTGGGCCAACGAAAATAAACAACGCAGCCATCTTTCCGACATCAAATGGGTGCTCGAGGATGCGTTAAAATTTGCCCGGCGCGAATTGAAACGGGGCAATCAATACGACGGCATCATCATGGATCCGCCCGCCTGGGGATTAGGTGCCAAAGGCGAAAAATGGAAAGTAGAAAACCATTTGTCCGACTTGATTGAAGCGGCTTACGGGTTAATGAATCCGGGGGCGTTTTTAATCGTCAACACTTACTCGCCCAAAGTAGAGATAACGAATTTAGCAAAGTCCGCCGAGCCGTATTTTTCTGCCAACCGAGTAGAAGCAAAGCAACTCTGGATGCGCACCAAAACGGGCAAAGAGCTGTTTTGTGGGAATTTATTGCGGGCGATAAAGTAGGATAGCCTTGGTTAAATATAATCACAGATTGCTGCCTTGAGTGTCGGCAGACCAATTTTTACGGTATGCTCCCAGCTCTAATCATTCGAAACGTCAAATTGATCCGTGGCGTTTTTAACTTTTTGGTAAGCGGCACAGAGTGCATCCAATGATGTTGCAAGGTTCCGGCCATCACCAGCAAATCGCCGTGACCGAGGGCTATAGCCAACTTTTCTTGGCTTATTTTATGATTCAGCTTGAATAAGCGCTCGTCGCCTAAGCTCAACGAGGCTATCACAGGATTTAATCCCAGTTCCTTTTCGTCATCGGCATGACAGCCCATGGAGTCTTTGCCGTCACGGTACAAATTGGCCAAGACGCTATTAAAAGCACACTCACAGTGCCGCTCCACTTTCTCCCTGATGGCCTGCAATGCCGGCGTCCACGGTATCGACTGGTGGTTGACGCCCGAGTAGCGGTACTCTACATCGGGATCGCCATACCAACACATCAAGCGCGGCACTTTAACCCAGCGGCCATAGATAAAAATGGCTTCTTCCTGCCAAGCCAGTTCGGCTTGCAACTGGGCAAACAGCGGGTCGGCCTCCTGCAGGCCATAGAATTGTTTAACCAAGTAAAGCTCACCGTCAACGGGGGCTAAGTTGGGCGTCATTAAGCTGAGCCAAAAAACCGTTTCAATACCCGGATCATGTAGTCATGATCCAACACCCCGGCGCTTTCCCTGATGCTGTGCATCGCCCACATTGGGCTGCCGACGTCGATTGAACGTATGCCCAATTTTGCGGAGGTGATTGGCCCGATAGTGCTGCCGCAGGGCAAATCGCAACGGTGCGAATATTTCTGGTAGGGCACGCCGGCCTGTTCGCACCAATCGGCAAACATGGCTGTCGAGATGCTTTCCGAGCTGTAGTTATGATTGGCGTTGACTTTAATCACCGGGCCTTTGTTGACGATGACTTTATGGTCGGGATCGTAGGCATTGGGGAAATTGGGTTGATAGGCATGCGCCATATCCGCGCTGATCATGAAGCTCTGCGCGAGTGCTCTGGCATAATCCTCGATACCGGTTGCGGTCGCCGAAGCGATGCGCTGGAGCACATCGGGTAGGAAACTGCCGTCCGCGCCTTTGTTGCTTTGGCTGCCGATTTCTTCATGATCAAACAATGCACACACCCGTGTAGCGTCAGACTGTACGACGTCCGTATCCAACAGCGCTTGCAATGCCGCATGACACGAGGCCAGGTTGTCGAGCTGGCTGTCTGCATAAAATTCGCCTTCCGCTCCCCAAAATGCGCCTTTTTGCGTATCGTACACAGCCAAATCCCAGGATAAAATACGCTTAGCCTCTATGCCGGTTTGCTGTTGCAGCAGCGCTGAGAAATACGCTTGCGGCAGCTGCTCTTCGGTCAATGTCGATAAAATCAATGGCAATTCAGTCTGCTTTTGCAGCTTTAGGCCGTCTTCATTAACCGTCCGGTTCATATGTATAGCGAGGTTAGGCAAGCGCAGTAATGGCTGATCGAATTTGACCAGCAAACTGGCTATGTCGCCCTGGTCATTTTTATAAGCGATTCTTCCTGCAAGGCTCAAGTCCCTGTCGGCAAAGG
>JBCKWP010000118.1:0-4643 GCA_038922455.1 Methylobacter sp.
CACGGTCACGTTCGGCACCGGCCTCATGCAAATCCGTTAACAGCGAACCCAGCAGTTGCAGGTATTTGAAACCTTGAAGTTGTTCCTCCGTATGAGGACTCCATGGAACGCTCATAGTAATCTCCTACTGAAACAGAGCTATATTTATTGTCTTGAACATCATATCCCTATATGTTCTTAAACAAAATCCGTGCCGAACACTATTGGCTTCATACCCATTGTTTCTGCCATACACCAAGCCATATCGAAATTCAGTCTGAAAACCAGGATTATCAAATTTAAAAAACTCAATAATCTCGCCAAATTTTCCTTGTTCAATGCTTTTGCTTTCCGCTACCAATCCGGTTGTTTGACGGAATTGCTCCATAAAGTTGTTGCGGAAATCAAGTTGATTCACATCTATAAAATGCGGCGTGACGATGCCATAAACCTGATTTAGTCCCTGCTTTGTTGGCTTCATAGCGAATAGAAAGCTCATGGTGACTAAAAACCGCAGCAAGTTCCTGTTCCAGTTCGGCACGATTATGCTTAAACTTCTGTTTCCAATCAGCATCAATTAACTTGAAGTCCCGATTTTGTTCCCACGCACGACCGCCAAGCTGGTGTATTAATGGTCTTGCAACCACACCGTTTAACACTAAGCTGTTATGGATAAGCTGTATTGTTTTGCCATTCTCTGACAATTGCACCCTGACCGGCGATTGAACATCAAGCTGCTGCATACTGTTTTCACGATTAACCAAATCCAGAATCAGGTTATCATTTTCAACATAAACTTTGCGTGAATCTAACATATCAATGTCCCCTTAAGCCGTTTCTGTGTCGTTGGCGGTAATTATAGGGACGGTAGCATGACTTGTAATGGGAGAACTGTGGGAGTTTTTTGTCTAGTTCCCACGCGCTGCGTGGAACTCATACTGTCCGCGCTGCGGTCTACCCCTCAACGCTGCGCGTTGATAAGCACAAGATCAACTTTCTTTTAACATTTGCGCTGGAGTCAAATGGCTTTAGACATTTGCTAAAAACAGCTAAAGCCGTTTTACTCCTGTTAAAAGACTTTTGAACGACTACTTAATACTCGCGCATCAGGTAAGACGCTTAACATCGACGATATTAGGCAGTTGATTTATTTTATTGAGCACCTGACTTAACTGATCGGTACTTTCAATCTGAAGGGTCAAATTCAGTAACGCGGAAAAATCGGGATGTGTATCCAGCGCCGCATTGGCAATATGAATGTTAGCCTGGGCTAAAATCTGGGTAACGTCATTGAGCAAATTTTGTGAGTTAAAGGCATGGATGGCAATCGGCACCGCATAGCTGGCTTTTTTTGCACCCCAGCTAACCGAAATCAGCTGGGGCTGTTTTTCAAGACCAAGATGCATGATGTTCTCGCAGTCTTTACGATGGATAGTAATGCCTTTCTTGTGGGAAATATAGCCGACAATGTCATCGCCCTGAATAGGGGAGCAGCAGTGGGCAATAGATGTCAGGACGTTATCGATGCCCGCTACAGAAATTGCCGATTTAGCCTCGGGCTTTTTGCCCTGAAGTGCCTGTCCTGAGCGTAGCCGAAGGGTCGGCGGGGCTTCTAATTCAGGTATCTTAAAAAACGCCGCAAGTTGGCGGCTGTTAATATCGCTACGACCGATGGCTTCAAGTAATTTATCGGTGTCCGGCAGATGAAAATGTTTAGCCAGTTCCGCTAAACTGAGCATTTTTAACCCCAGCCGTTGGCTTTCTTTGTCCAGAATAGACTTGCCCGTGGCTATATTCTGCGCTTGTTGCTGATTTTTAAACCAGCTTTTAACCTTGCCGATTGCAGCCGAGGTCTTTAAATAGCCTAGATTGTGATCAATCCAATTGTGATTGGGGCCGCCCTCTTTCGCGGTTAAAATTTTTACCTGTTCGCCGGATTTTAAGGTATAGGTCAGCGGCACAATACGACCGTTGATTTTTGCCCCACGGCAGCGGTGGCCTATTTCGGTATGGATGGCATAGGCAAAATCCAGTGGTGTAGAGCCTTTAACCAGGTCGATTAATTTGCCGGCCGGCGTTAAAACGTAGACCCGATCATTAAATAATTCACTGCGAAAATTTTCGGACAGCGCTTCGTCGCTGCCCCTTTCTTCAAGCAACTTGCGCAACGAGGCAATGCTTTTTTCTATGGCCGTATCATGCTTGCCGCCTTCTTTATAAGACCAGTGTGCAGCAACTCCGAGTTCGGCAAAGTCGTGCATTTGTTGGGTGCGGATTTGTACCTCGATACGATTACCGTCGGCGTCGATAATAACGGTATGCAAAGACTGGTAACCGTTTCCTTTAGGGTTGGCGATGTAATCGTCAAATTCCTTAGGAATGGTTTGCCAAAGGCTATGCACTCTACCTAAGGTGGCGTAACAAGCGGTCAGGTTGTCAACGATAACGCGCACCGCCAACAGGTCGTAAAGTTCGTCGATGTCCAGTTGTTTGCGCTGCATCTTTTTCCAGATGCTGTAAATATGCTTGGGGCGACCGTAAATCTCGGCGAAGATGCCGTCTTCGGCGAGTTTCTTTTGCAGCAGCGCACTAAAATTATTGATGCAGTTTTCCCGCTGCACGCGGTTATCGGTTAGCGATTTGGCAATGCGGCGATAAGCTTGGGGCTTCAGATAGCGGAAGGCTAGATCCTCCAGCTCCCATTTTAACTGATGGATGCCCATGCGGTTGGCGATCGGCGCATAAATGTCCAGCGTTTCCTGGGCAATAAAACGCCTGAGCTCATAGGAATCCCTGGGCAAAACCTTAAGCCGCTGGACCCGGTAGGCCAGCTTGATTAACACCGCGCGGACATCCTGGGTCATAGACAGCAGCATTCGGCGCAAGATCTCTGTTTGGCTCGGCTGGTCGGTCATTTCCAGAGAATAAACAGTTAACTTATTCAGCCAGTTAACATCTTTCACCAGCGTTGCGACCGTTTCGCCAAACTGCCCTTTAATGTCAGGTTGCGGATTTAAATTGGCTAAACGCGGATCGCTAAAAAGCGCGGCGAGAATGGTTTCCAGATCGACATTAAAATCGATCAAAATCGCCGCCACCTCAAGCCCTTTAGGACGGAAGTAATGGGGATCCTCAGGGATTTTCGCGATAATTGCCAACGCCTTATTTATTTTATCGGCATCGCTGGCGACAAATACGCTAAAAAGTTGTTTGTTCGGTTCGGTGTTTTTTTGCATCAAACGATAGTCAATGATTCGAAAGCGTGGCGGCTATGATAGGTTAATGCCCGCAGCGGTAACAAGCAATCATTGCCTACAGGGATGTAGGTAAGGGGCGTGAGCAGGAAATAAGTTGAACAAGCGTAGGAGCGGCTTTAGCCGCGATCAATCGCGGCTAAAGCCGCTCCTACGCTTGGTCTATTACGCGATCGGGCGATAAATAAGTTGTATTTACAAAACAAGCATCTAAAATCAGGGTCGAATGGTTAATAATTTTTCGTTGGCAAATATTATTAAAACTATTCACAAATCATTACGTCAACTAATTTTTTACCCTAGGGAAATAAAGATGAAAAGATTGTTAGTTATGTTAATTGCCGGCTTTTGCTCGTTTAATGTTTTTGCCTCACCGGTAAACATCAATACCGCTGATGCGAAAACCATAGGTGAAGCCTTGTCAGGCATAGGTCTGAAAAAAGCCGAAGCCATTGTTAAGTACAGGGAAGAAAAAGGTGCCTTCAAAACAGTGGATGATTTGACTAACGTTAAGGGAATCGGCCCGAAAATCGTCGAAAAAATCAAAAATGATGTCTTGTTAAGTGATGACGTAGCTGCAGCTCCTAAAGTAGATGAAAAAGTAGACGAAAAAGCCAAGGTAGTCGAAAAAGCCAAGTAAATTATTGGCAGGCGCTTCAAATAACCAGCAGTCCCTGATTTATAGGGGCTGCTGGTTTTTTGTTGTGTGGGGTTTGTTTTTCTGGTGTCTTTTTGTGTGGTTTGGTCTTTTGAAGGGTTAAGCCACTTAAAAATACTGTAAAATAATCAAACAGGCATGAATACATCGCATTGAACAACAGTGTTGATGTCATGTGTGGTTTTTTAATCGCAATGGTTTGATATAACATGAATGAAGAGTACGAATACGAGGACGGTGAAGAGGTTGAATACTACGCAATCCGGCCCAATAAAACGCAAATAAAGAAAGGGTTGGCGATTCTTTTTGCGTTAAGCGAAGAACTGTCCGAGTTACCGGCGGGGCAATTAAAAACGCTAGAACTTCCTGAGCTCATCAATAAAGCCGTGGTGGAAGTATCGGGAATGCCGCATAAAAGTGCGAGAAAACGGTTGCTAAAGTTTATTACCGGCCAGCTTCATAAGATAGATTTAGAGCCTATTTTAGAGAAATTGGCACGTATCAAAAATCAAAGCGCTCATGCCGTTAGGGAACATCATATTGTCGAACAGTGGCGAGATCGGCTGATTGCCGAGGGCAATAAGGCCTTGACCGAATTGCTGGACGAGCAACCTCATGCCGATCGGCAGGTATTAAGGCAATTATTGCGCAATGCCCAAAAAGAAGCCGAAGCCGGTAAACCGCCCAAATATTCCCGGCTGTTATATCGCCAGCTGAAAGCATTATTTAAGGTTGAAGGTGATCTGGATGAT
>JBCKWP010000119.1:0-4628 GCA_038922455.1 Methylobacter sp.
CTCTCAGCAGAAAAAGGGTAATACAAGCCGCCAGCATCGGCCAGGCAGCAAAGAACAAAAGATGAGGGCTCTCGAAAGGCGCCAGATATTGTTTGAAAGAGGACAGCGTAGATGCGGCATGGACGACCAGGACAAAACCGTAGCTGAATTTTTTATATAAACCCGCCAGGAATGCGGCCAATATAATCAGCTCGACAATCCCAACGATCAGCATTATCGCGCCTCCCAAACCGGCTATAAAATAGAAATTTTCATATATTTTGGCGGCATGGGTAGGGTTGATGAATTTGTCGATGGTCCACATGAACATCACTAAAAATACGCTGATTCTTAAACCGAATAAGGCGATGGGTAATGATTTATTTTGATGGGTCATGAGCGTTTCTTTTAATAAGGGATAGTAGACAGTGCATACCCTATGGCTTTATTTTGTCTCTAATTGTTGGGCCAATGCTCTCAATAAAGCCACATAGATTTGATGGCAAAATTCCGCCGCGTCTTCACTGACAGATTCCCAGGTTGATCCCCATTCGACAAACGTTGAATTATTCAAAGTAACAGGGATCAGATGCAGGTTGCCAATGTAATGACTGACTTCAGCGGATGAAACCGGAGAGGGGCCTTCGTCAATGGAATATCTGACCCGGTGCTCCTGGTCGTTACACTCCACTAGCGTTTCATGGAAGGCATCGTTCAAAATTCTTTTTGCGCCGGCCTCGGTACCCGAAAGCTCGCCAACAGCCTCACATTTTTCAATGACATTGGCTGCCCATGACATATCATGGAAATTTTTAATGGTGTCCCATACTTTATCGACGGGGGCATTAATGACTATGGATTGATAGCAATGTGGCATGATGTGTTCCTTAAGTAATGGGGAAAAGAATAGTTCTTGATCGTTCATTCAAAAACAGCTGAAGCATAGCTTTTATTGAATAAATGTTCAATAATTAGTTTTAGAATTTTTCAGGAATGCGTGACATGGCCAGACCCATTGAATTTGATCGTGAAGATGTACTCAGGAAAGCCATCGGGGTTTTTTGGCAAAAAGGCTATGGCGGCGCCTCGATCAAAGATTTAGTTGAAGCCACCGGCTTGCAGCCGGGCAGCCTTTATGCGGCGTTTGGCGATAAACGCGGGCTTTTTTTGGCGGCAATCGATGGCTATTTTGAAGACATGAAAGGCATGATCTTCACTATGCTGCATACCGACCAGACCCCCATAGTCCGTATTGAAGCATTTTTTAACCGGCTGGTTAGTGACTCTGTTACTGATGAACATCGCAAAGGCTGCTTTTTGGTCAATACCCTGCTCGAAATTCCGATTCATGACCTGGAAATCAATTCCCGGTTGCAAGCGATGTTTGGAGAGGTAGAAAATGAATTTAAGTGTGTTCTTAAAGAACACATAGCCTCCGGCGAGTTTGATAGTAGACAAAGCCCTGAAGAATTGGCCCGGTTTCTGGTTATGGGTATATACGGACTGCGTGTGTTTAATAAAACCCAGCCCGATATATCCGCCTTAAAATCAATTGTGGATAATCTGCTTTTTGTGTTGCGGGGGAAATCTTGCAACGAAAGAACCTGACATTTGTCGAAAATGCGTGGTTAAGCAAATGATACTCAAAGTCCTAACTCTTTAGCCGCAAGCGCAGTGCCGCGGACTCGGTTGGTGATTTTTTCCAAAGCAATTTGCCGTGAGCGACTGGTGTCGTCACTAAAGGGTGAGAAGCCGCAATCATCGGTAGTGCCCAAACGTTCTACGGGTATAAATTCCGCCGCTTCCAAAATCTGTAGCTTGACTTCTTCCGGCGTCTCGATGTGCGGATTAATGGGATCGGTCACGCCGATGAAGATGCGTTGCTCCGGTGTAGAGTGCTCCTTTATGATCGCCAACACTCGGCGGCGATCTTTTTCACTGGCCATTGCGATATAAAAATTGCCTGCTTTAAGCTCAAAAAGATCAGGCAGCAGTTCTGCATAATCCACGTCTGCGCTGTGGGTTGAGTCTTTATCGGCGCCCGGGCAGGTATGCACGCCGATTTTTTTTCGTTGCTCGGCAGTAAACCGTTCCAGTACCCGGTTGTTGAGTTTGATAAATTCCTTTAGCAAGTTCAGGGAAGGATCCAGTTTGACCGAAAGCCGCCCTTCGGTAAAATCGACTTGCACACAATGCGCCCCCTGATCCAGGCAGCGGCGAATGTCGGCTTCGGCTTCATTGACCAGATCCTGTAAAAAAGCCTCTTTCGGATAGCCGGCGATGCCGTCTTGCGGATAGAGCAGGCTGAGTGCGGAAGCGGCAATGACGGCCTGTTTTACCGGTACATGGGCATATTTTTGCGCTTCAATCAGATACTGCCGGGCATAAGTTTGATAGCGGAAAGGGCCGGATGTCAGCCTTGGCAGTTGCCGTACATGACCGTCGGAGAAATGAATTTTAATACCGTCCGGCGCAAGATTGGGCAGACCGTGAACCGGATAGGTGGCGAAACTGGGTTTGCTTTGTTCGCCGTCGGTAATCACCGGGGAGCCGGTCTCCTCAAGCAGCTGTATCGAATCGCGGACGGCCTGGGTAGTTAAGGCATTAAGCGCCTCCTGATCAATAGCGCCCGCTGCAAACGCGGCTATTCCGTCAAGCAATTCCTTAGGTCTGGGAATGCTGCCAATCTGTTCGGTAGGGATAGACATTCTTTGGCTCCTTAATAATTATGAGAAGGGTGTAACGCATTTCCACGTCTGGGGATGGGTATAGCCTGTTCGCGTAGGCATGCGCTTAAAGGTAATTCCATCACGATGCACACGGTTTGTCGATAATAACCACGGCAATACCGCCGAGAATTACAATGGCGGCGATTAAAAGGCGCAACGTAACGGGTTCGCCGAGGAAAACAAGTCCGCCCACGGCTGCGATGACCGGCACACTGAGCTGCACGGTAGCGGCACGAGTGGCGTTTAACTCGCGTAAGGCCGTATACCAAATGGCATAACCAACGCCTGAAGCCAAAGCTCCGGACACTATCGCGGCTGCGATACCGGAACTATCCAGTGAGCCCCGGGGAAGCAGCGTCAGGCTCAGTCCTGCAGTGAAAAATACCGCACGGCAGAAATTTCCCGTGGTAGCACTGAGGGGATCGCCTGCGTTTTTGCCGCGTAAGGAATAAATACCCCAGGCAACGCCGGCGCCAAGCATCAGGATAGAACCCGGCAGCGGCGGTGCCGAGAGTCCCGTCCACAAAAAGCTGATCAGTCCACCGAACGCACAGATAAGACCTGCGGTCTGCCGCCTGCATAGACGTTCTCCAGTCCATAGCCCGTAGCCGATCATCGTTGCCTGTACCGCCCCAAACAGCAGTAATGCACCTGTTGCAGCCGGCAGATTGATATAGGCAAATGAAAAGCCGGCCGCATAAACAAAAAGGGCAAGCGCGGAGAGCCAACTACCGGCGGCATCGTGTCTGCCGCCACGCATTCGCGCGATCAGCCAAAGCGCACCTGCGCCGGAAATGATTCGGATTGAAGTGAAGCTGGCTGCGTCGATGCCGGTGTGTTTCAGCGCTAACCGGCAGAGCAACGAATTTCCCGCGAAAGCCGTCATGGCCAGCAAAGTCAGGACAAATAACCGCGTACGCGACATCAAGTGGCTTCCGGTATGGTCAATTCGCGTTTTATTTTGTTGCAGTGATGCCGTTCACGTCCCAATCGTAGTTAATGTCATTCTTGAGCGGTAACTCGGGCAAATCGGCTCGATAGTGGCGAATGAATGCCTCAACACCGCCTACAGGCTTAAAATCCTTCCCGAACCAGTCGAATATCATGGAAGTCTGGATGCTGTCTTTGCCAATGCTGAGTCCTTTACCGGTATTGGCTAGAAACTTTTGTACCTGTTCATCCAGTTGGGCGTTTAATTTTGACGCGGTATAAGGCGTGTTACGCAGATCAGGACAGCTCACCGAGGCGCAGACGATGGCGAAATGAATACGCGGCTCGCCCATGGGACGCAGGATTTTATTTTCTATGTCATCCAGCGAGACCGTTTTCCCGTCAATACTGCCGGCGGGCTTGCCCCACACAGGACTGAGCAGGTTGCCGACATCCTTGATACTGTCAAGCGGCCAATGGTCTATAACCATTTTTAACGCCAGAATATTATAAGTGTTGATGTAAAAAGCCAGCTCCTCCTCCTTGTTGCTGAGGTTTTTAACTGGGAAACTTGATAATTGCCGGTAGGCAGCTTCCAGCTTACCGTTTTCTTTAAGTGTCTGGTAATCGACCAGGGCCAGTTTGACATCGTTCTTTGTTCCCGGGCTGACATTTTTTAAAACTTCGGCATAAGCGCTCCAGTCCGGTTCCGCAGAAAAAGCATTAAAGCTGAGTATCAGCAGGGCTGTGAAGGCCATTAAGCGTTTCATTACATTCATTGGGTATCTCCTAAAAAGTTAGTTATCGCAGTTTTAGTCGGTTTGCCAAACGATAACTTACAAAATCCGCATGTCCGGTCTCAATTAAGCGCGCCTCCGCTAACGAGTCGCCAAAACGTCGTTGGGAAACGGCGCAAAGACGACTGCCGACAGGTGGACGAAATCTTCTGTAAGTTTTTCTGCTTGTTGACGACTGATTAATGAAGAGGGC
>JBCKWP010000120.1:0-4611 GCA_038922455.1 Methylobacter sp.
ACCGGACAGCCCGTTAAGACAACAACCGCGAATTTTTACTGTTACGAAAAATCAGCGGTTTTTCGTTGTCAGATAAAGAGCTTGCTTTTGCCGAGTCTATCGCTTCCTGAATGACATGGTGATCAGGCGATTTGCTGCACACCGGGTCGGTAGCATACATATCGCCGGTTAATAAATAAGCTTGGCAACGGCAGCCGCCGAATTCTTTTTCTTTTTCATCGCAGCTTCTGCACGGTTCTTTCATCCATTCATAGCCACGGAAAAAATTGAAAGCTTTCGATTCGTTCCAGATTTGTTCAATGCTGTAGTCTTTGACATTGGGGCAATCTAACCCCGGCAGTTCGCGGGCGGAATGGCATGGCAAGGCTACGCCATCCGGTGCGATAGTTAAGAATGTCGTGCCCCAGCCGTTCATGCAGGCTTTGGGTCGGTCTTCATAAAAATCCGGCACCACATAATAGATTTTCATCTTACCTTCGACTTTTTCTTTAAAAGCCTGGGCGATTTGCTCGGCCTGTTCAAGCTGTTCTTTAGTGGGCAGCAATAAATCACGGTTGGCATGCGCCCAGCCGTAATATTGGGTGTTCGCCAGTTCCAGGTAATCTGCGCCCAATTCTTCGGCCATTTCCAGGATCTGCGGCATCTGGTGAATGTTTTCGCGGTGTATGACCACGCACAGTACCATCGGGTAACCGTGTTTTTTGACCAGATGCGCGACTTCTTTTTTGTGCTGGAACGATTCGGTGCCGGCGATATGGTCGTTCAGTTCCTGACTGCTGGCCTGGATACTGATCTGAATATGATCAAGCCCTGCTTCCTTGAGTTGGATGATTTTTTCTTCGGTCATCCCATAGCCTGAAGTGATCAGGTTGGAATAATAGCCCAAGTCTCTGGCGTGTTTAACCAGCTCGGGTAGATCTTTGCGGGTTAAAGGTTCGCCGCCGGAAAAACCCAGTTGGACCGCACCCATTTTTCGGGCTTGTGTGAGTACACGTTTCCAGTCCTCGGTATCCAGTTCGGATTGATGTTTTGCATAATTAACCGGGTTGGAGCAATAAGGGCATTGTAAGGGGCAGGCATAGGTGAGTTCTGCCAGCAACCAGCGCGGAGGGGTGATGTTAGTTTTGTTGGATCCAGCCATTTTTTAAAGCGACCCCTAAGAAAGTGGTAATGTCATTAGTAAGACCGGTGGTGGCAAATTTATGTTCCAGGTCATCGACGATTTGGGCAAGGTTGCGTGTGCCGTCGCACATCTTCAGGATTTCCGCAGAGCTTTGGTTAAGTTCTACCATGCCTTCAGGATAGAGAATAACATCTTTTTGCTGAGCTTCTTCCCATTGCAGACGGTGCAGGGGGGAGAATTTAATGGGTTGGATTGGATTGATGCTCATTTTTTAATATTAAAATAAGGCGGCATATCGTGAATATAAGCCATGTACATCGCATCGGCCATTGTCCACAACACATCCAGTTTGAATTGCAGGATTTGGATCATGCGATCTTGTTGTTCGCGGGTAAGATACCAGTCCAGCGTGATGGCCAGGCCGTGTTCGACATCGCGGCGCGCTTCGGTCAGGCGTTTGCGGAAATAGATATAACCTCCCTGGTTTATCCAAGGATAGTGTTCCGGCCAGTTATCCAGGCGTTGCTGGTGGATTTTAGGGGCGAACAATTCGGTTAGCGAAGAGCTTGCCGCTTCGTGCCATTCGGCTCTGCGGGCAAAATTGACGTAGGCATCGACTGCAAAACGCACACCCGGCAGTACGAATTTTAACGAGGTGATGTCTTCACGGGTCAGACCGACCGCCATGCCCAGCTGTATCCACGCCTCAATGCCGCCCGGATCGCCGGGGTGTCCGTCATGATCCATAATCCGCTGTATCCATTTGGCGCGGGTTTCGCGATCCGGGCAATTGGCCAGAATGTTGGCATCTTTGATCGGAATGCACACTTGGTAATAAAAACGGTTGGCAACCCAGCCCTGCAACTGCGCTTTAGTCAGCTTACCTTCGTTCATCAGGGTGTGGTAAGGATGATGAATATGGTAATGGCTTTCCATGCCGCGTAGTTCGGCTTCGAATTGTTCTTTGGTCCAGGCAGGATTGTCGTTTTGGCTCATAATGGTTTTCTTTAGTTATTGGTAATTCAGGGGCAAGTGCCAGCCCTATTAGGCAACATTGATCATTTTGTTAGCATAGTCTTTGCTGGCTGTTGTAGGCGGTAAAAGTTTGCCTTGCTGGTGATAGATTTCGATAGTTTCTTGGACAATGTCGCAAAGTTCTGCAAACACCTGTTTTTCGTCGCTACCGTGACAGCCACCGTAAAAAAGTCCCGGACAACTGCCGACAAAACAGTGGTCTTCTTCAGACCATTCAACAATTTTTACATAACGGTTAGTTTTGTTCATTGCTGAGCTTCCTCTATCGCTGCGTTGACCATTTTTTCTTGGTATTTTTTGCATCATCGCCCGTTTGTCCAGAAATGACTACCGATTTCATTATTGATGGATGCACATAGTTTCTATGGCTTCCTTTTCCACCTCGGTTAATAAAACCGGCTTTTTCCAGTTCGCTGATTAAGTTCCTGATTTTTTTGGGCATTAAATGCAACTATAAATATGATTTAGGATTAACCCTCTTGGATTATGCAACACCTCAAAAAAAGGAAATCCGTGTAAACCTGTCCAATCCGCGTCGCCTCGGTAACTGCTCAAAGCACATGGATGTGCTGAATACAGGAAATGCCTGGAGCATTTTCCTGCCTGCATTGCCTACATGGATGTAGGTACTTAGCGTGAGCAGGAGCGGAAGCTGCGCCTAGAGGTGCCTACTTTTGGTATCCTACTACACGCCATCCATGGCGTTATACTTTTGGTATCCGTGTGCTATTTTCAGTCGCTCCTACAAGTCGATTTCTAAACCGTCGTATGAGACTTCAATGCCGGCGGCATTAAGTATTTTACGCTGTTCGGAATCGTCGTCTAAGATCGGGTTGGTGTTGTTGATATGGATCAATATCTTGCGGGCTTTTTCAACGCCGCTTAAAACTTCTATCATGCCGCCTTCGCCGGATTGAGGCAAGTGGCCTATTTCGCGGGCTTTTTTGTGGCTGATGTTCTGCGTACACATCTCGTCATCGGTCCAGAAGGTGCCGTCTACCAGCAAGCAATCGACGGCTTGCATAGCGGCCATGACATGCGGTTCTATTTCGCCGAGGCCGGGGGAATAGAACACTTTTTTGCCGGTGGAGATTTGTTCGATGATGACGCCGATATTGTCGCCGTCATGCGGATCATGTCGATGCGGTGAATACGGCGGCGCCTTGCTTTTTAAGGCTTGGGTATAAAAGCGCAAATCGTCGATACCGGGAATGGTAAAACTGCTGCCATCGAAAGGAATCGGATGATGATTGACCGTGCAGTAATCTTCCAGCATTTTAAATAACGGGAAGCCGGTGGTCAGGTCTTGCTTGACCATTTCCGTGCAGTAAACGTCCAGCGGTTTGCCTTCACGAAGCATCAATAAGCCCGTGGTATGGTCAATCTGGCTGTCGATTAACATGATGGCTTTAATGCCGGTATCGCGAACGCCATCTTTAGGCTGGATAGCGGGAAAAGCTTCCAGTTGCGCACGAATGTCAGGGGAGGTGTTAAACAGCAGCCAGTTTTTGTTGTCGGTGCTTACCGCAATGGAGGATTGGGTGCGAGCCTTGCCGTTCATTTCCTTGTGCCGCAAGCGATGGCAATTGTGGCAGTTGCAGTTCCATTGAGGAAAACCGCCGCCTGCACCTGAACCGAGAACTCTGATCTTCATAGTTTGGATGGTAACTTAGAGGGAAGAAGGGCTAAATGATACGGGAATAAAGGGCATCAGGCAAAAAAAAGGGGCTCGTTAAGAGCCCCTTTTTGATCTAAATCGAATTAACGATTGTAGATGTACATTGTTACTTCAAAACCGAAACGCAGGTCTGTGTAGCTTGGTGTTTCCCATTTCATAGTGAACCTCCAGTTAGTGTTTAAATTATTATGCTAGCTCGATCAAGTAAGCTGGCCTGAAGTATACGATGAACTATTTTTTTACGCAACTTTTGACATCGTCCAAAGTTGGCAATCCTTGTTTTTATACGGGGATTATAGTGCCTGGCGGCAAGGATGGAATAAAAAATGGTTTAATTACAAGATGTTTAGAGTGAATGCGAAAGATGTTTTTTTGGCAGGAAGAGAGTATTATCTTTTTTCACCTTAAAATAATAATGTATATAAATTGTGAGGAGGATAGGTCATGGGTGGAGTTACTGAGTTATTTATAGTTATGATACTGATTGCGGCGTTTGCGTTTGCACCGTTAGGTTATTTTATCTACAAGTTTACGCAAGTAGGGGGCAAGCCATTTGGAGAAATTGAACCGCATGGCGATAGTCCGTCGGCGGTGAATGACTTTGCAGAAAAAATCATTAAATTCGTTCAAGAGAAGCTTGCAAAAAAACAAGAGATTGTAAAAGAAGAGCCTGTAAAAGAAGAGCTTGTAAGTGAAGTAAAGCCTGTAAAAAAAGGGAAGGCTGTAAAAAAAGAGAAGCTTGCAAAAAAGTAGAGTAATGCGGATTGATGAGCTT
>JBCKWP010000121.1:0-4533 GCA_038922455.1 Methylobacter sp.
AACATTTGTTCTGTACTATCTACAGACGTACTATAAAGATAAAGAATATCCCGGCTAATGCCATTGCCACCCGTACCCTTGAGGTATTTGCTCATGCTTAACTTAGTCGCTCAATTCATATTAGGCCTACTGTATGCCAATGCCAGCGAATGGCTGGTACATAAATACATCCTGCACGGAATGGGGCAAAATCGGCACAGTTTCTGGGCTTATCATTGGCATGAACATCACGCTGTTTGCGCCAAAAACGCGATGCTCGATCCAGGTTATCAATCCGTAAACTTAACAACATGGAACGCCCAAACCAAAGAATTGGCGGTGTTGTCGGGCGTTGTGCTGCTCCATATCCCGCTGTTTATACTATTTCCCCTGTTTACCGGCGCAGTGTATGCCTCCTTGATACTTTATTACTACAAGCATCGCAAAGCGCATCTAAATCCTGATTGGGCCAAACGGCATTTGCGCTGGCATTATGATCACCATCTCGGCGGTAATAACGCCGGGAACTGGTGCATTACCTGGCCTTGGTTCGACTACCTGATGGGAAGCCGTGTTAGAAGCAAGACGCTTGAATAGACGGCTTCTTTGCGACAAATTCACCAAAATCTATTAGCTTAAAAAAATCGGGCTATTTAAAAAACCATTTATACTCCACCCTGTGCCGGCGCTTTAGTTATGGATAACACCCAAGCGACCGGATACAAAACCAATAATAAAACAAGGAATCACCATGTCCCTATTTACTCGCTCAACCAACTTTGCGCTGCCTTTTTTATTAATACTGACTCTCTCCGGCTGTTCCGTCATGCGCAGTTACGATGACGAACTCAAACAAACTATCAATCTGGTCAGACAAGGCCAAATCGACCAAGCGTTAACTCAGCATGAAGCCAATAACACCGGCGGCGATTTCGACCTGCTTTACTACCTTGAAAAGGGCGAGTTATTACGCCTAAAAAGCCAATACAAAGACAGTGTCGGTGCGTGGGTTTTGGCCGACCAAAAGGTCAATGAATGGGAAAATGCAGCTAAAATCAGAGCGGGTGCCATTTTGGAAAATGTCGGCGCGGTGATGTTAAACGATAAAACCCGCCGTTACGATGGCCATGATTATGAAAAAGTCATGCTGTCTACCCGGCTTGCGTTGAATCACTTGTCGGCAGGCGACTGGGATGCCGCCAGAATCGAGATTAAGAAAACCCACGAACGGGAAGCCATCATCGCGGAAATTAACGCCAAAGATACGGAGGCGCTGGAACAGGAAAGCAAAGAAAAAGGCATCACCACGACCTTTAAAGACCTCAACGGTTATCCGGTCGAAACGCTTAACTCGGCCGAAGTCACCAGGCTGAAAAACGGTTACCAAAGCGCTTTTAGCCATTATCTGGCCGGTTTTGTTTACGAAGCCTTGAATGAACAGGGACTCGCAGCCCCCGGTTACCGGCAGGCGGTTGAACTGCAACCCAATATAAAAATCCTAGAAGACGGCTTGGCATCGCTGGAATTACGTCCTAACCTTCGTAAAGCCACGGACACCGATGTGTTGTTTGTGGTCGAATCCGGCTCCGCACCTGCGCTCAGTTCGGTCTCTATTCCTGTCCCGGTTATCGTCAGTAATTTAGGGGTTATCCCCATTTCGTTCCCGGTGTTGCATTCAGACCCCAGCCACACCGTACAGCCCAGCACCCTCAGTATTGATGGCAAAGATACCCTGCCTCTAGCCGCTGTGACCAGCCTGGATACGCTGTCCAAACGTGCGTTGCGGGACGATATGCCGGGAATTATTGTCCGGGGCATCCTTCGCGCCGCCGCAAAAGCGATGTCCCAAAAGGTTTTGATGGATCAAGGCGGCGGTGCGGCGATTGCCGGTATTGCATTGAATATTGCCAATGTCATCACCGAATCTGCGGACGAGCGCACTTGGCGCACTTTACCTGCAACCATCAGCATTGCCCGCATGACGATGCCTTCCGGCAAGCATGACATCGCCATTGGCAGCAGCAAGCAAGCCATCGATATTCAAGGTTCGCATGCCATAGTGGTTACACGGTTGCTGGGCAATCAGGCTTATTGGTCGCAACCGGTTTTTGGGTCGGATATGCCGGTTTATGCCGCACCTGCTGCAATCCAACCTACTAAAAATATCGATGGCGCGGCAATCAATAAAACGCCGGCAAAATCCAAAAAGAAAAAAGCTAAAAAATCACTCCAACCAGCAAAAGGATAAACTATGCCCCCCTTTAAGCTTATACCGTTAGCCATTGCTTTGTCGCTGTTGACTGCTTGCGCCAGCCACAAGCCGCCCCCACGACCCGGTAGTGTCAATGCCAAAGTCGAGCAGCTGAGTGAAATGTCGTATTTGCAGGTGACCGACCTGCGCGCCGTAAAACGCAATCACCTGTTGACGGTGCAGGCGGAGATCAACAATACCGACTCGGATAACCAACAGCTGTACTATCGCTTTAAATGGCTGGATGCCAGCGGTTTTACGGTCGGCGGCGAGGAGGCCTGGAAGCCGGTGCTGGTTTATGCTTACCAGAAACAAACAGTAACGGCGGTCGCACCGTCGCCTCTGGTCACGGATTTCAGGATGGTTGTGCAAAGCCCGGATAATACTGGGCAATTGCCTTAGCCAACACCCAAAAGAATAATTACCGTAGGGGCGACTTCAGTCGCCCTTCAACATAATGGGCGACTGAAGTCGCCCCTACATTTTAAGAGGGTGTTTCATGTATAAGTCAAATAATGTCATTAAAGCCACTGCGATAGCACTGCTGTTAAGCGGCTGCGCAACGCAATCACCAACGCTCAGTTCGGGTAATGTCGAGTACGGCGACAGCAAAACAGTTGAAACCTTAACCAACGAATTCGGCTCCACTGACCTGCAAACCATCGCAGAATCTATGGCCAGCTCGTTATTGCAATCCCCCGCCCTGTTTGCCAAAAAGCGCCCGTTAGTAACGGTTGCTGAAGTCAAAAACAGGACTAGCGAATACATCGACACAAAATCCATTACCGATTCGATTCGCTCTAAAATTGTTAAGAGCGGCATGGTACGCTTTGCCGTAGACACCAGCGCTATGCAAACCCAAGTCGATGAATTAACCCGGCAAAACCAGGGCGGCCTGTACGATAAAAGCAAATCCAAAAAAATGGGTAAGATGGCAGGCGCGGATTTCCGTATCGAAGGCACCATCACCTCTATTGTTAAACGCGCTGGCGACGTTAAAGACGTGTATTACAAATTCAGCTTGCAGCTGGTAGACATAGAATCAGGCACTATGGAATGGGCGGATGAAAAAGAGATCCGCAAAACTTCCAATAAATCCATGTTTTAGTAGGAGGCAACATGAAGCTATTACGGTTGTTATTCCTGCTGTCGCCGCTACTTGGACTAAGCAATGCCCAGGCGGCCAAAATCGCGGTCACCGATCTGGCTTATGCCGAGCGGGTCAGCGGTTATATCCATCTGGTCGATTATCACAACAAGTCATCGGTGCGCGGCAGTGAAAGCGAGCGCGAACGGGACAGTTTCGAGAGCTCTTCGGCATCGAGCCGCTCATCGTATAGCGGAAAGTCACAGACTGATTACACCGAGGTCGAAAGCAGCTACAGCTATATCGAGTATGGTGAGCTGCGTAAATTTGTCGGCGACATTAAGGGGGAAATTCTTAAATCCGGCGATTTTAAATTGTCTCAAGCCAAGCCTTATACCGCTAAGGGCGATGAAAAAATCTACGACATTATCAGCCGCATTAAAAAAGGCGCGTATCCCGGAGCCGATTATGTATTGTTCGGCACGGTCAGCGAACTTGATTTTCGCGACGAGGTTAATCCCATTATCGGTACCAGCACGCTGTCCAATACCTTCAGCCTGATGCTAGTCGCGGAATTTAGTTTGATCAATACCCGTACTTACGAGGTCAAAGCCGCATTCAGCGCGACCGGCGAAGGACAGGATGTGAGGGTTGTCACCGGCGGAAGCCGAGTAGTGCCAAGTCGCGGCAAGGTGGTCTCGGAAGTGTCTAAAAGTTTGGGCTTGGATGTAGCGCGGCAGATTAATGAACAGCTGGGCGACGGAAGTGCTTATCAAAACGCCGACTCTGAAACGGGCAATACGACGATGCAGGAAGGGGAGGTTACGCACTTTAGCCAATAAGGAATCAATGAAAAAGAGCTTTATTAAAATCCGACTGAATTCGGCATTACAATGGTAGCCATGAAAACTAATCTCACTCCTTTTTCGGCGCTGACTCCCGATATTATTTTAAACGCGCTAGACCATGTCGGCCTGCATAGCGATGGCCGACTGCTGGCGCTCAACAGTTATGAAAACCGCGTCTATCAGGTCGGCATGGCGGATGGATCTTTTATAGTCACCAAGTTTTACCGACCTGAACGTTGGACATCAGAGGCCATTCTTGAAGAACATGCTTTTGTTCAGGAATTGTTCGATGCTGAAATCCCTGTGGTTCCGGCACTGCCGTTCGGCGACAATCAAACATTAATCCACAGCGACGGTTTCCGCTTTGC
>JBCKWP010000122.1:0-4495 GCA_038922455.1 Methylobacter sp.
GTTCATGCACGGCATCAACCATTGCTTTAACATGATCGGGATTCATGTCGGGCAAAATACCGTGCCCCAAGTTGAACACATGGCCCGAACCCGAACCGTATTTACCTAAAATAGTCTTCACTTTTTCTCTGATGACTTCAGGGCTGGCATAAAGCGCAACCGGATCCATATTGCCCTGTAAGGCAACTTTATCGCCCACCCGAGCACGGGCCACACCCATATCAGTCTGCCAATCCAGGCCCAAGGCATCATAGCCGGAATCGGCCATGGCTTCCAGCCACTGCCCACCGCCTTTGGTGAACAAAATGGTCGGGATTTGCTGTCCGTCTATATTTGTTTTAAGCAACGCCCTGACTTGCTTGGCGTAGTATAAAGAAAATTCGGCGTAATCTTCGCTCGTTAACATGCCGCCCCAAGTATCGAACAACATGACCGCCTGAGCGCCCGCTTCAATCTGGGCATTCAGATAAGATGCGACCGATTGCGCCAGCTTATCCAGCATGACATGCATCAGCTTGGGCTGCTCATACATCATGCCTTTGACTTTTTGAAAGCTCTTGCTGCTGCCGCCCTCAACCATATAGGTTGCCAGCGTCCAGGGACTCCCGGAAAATCCGATTAGTGGCACGCTGCCTTGCAGGTTTTTTCTTATCAGCCGAACCGCATCCATCACGTAGCGCAAATCGGTTTCAGGATCGGGGATCGGCAATTTAGCCACATCGGCCGCCGTCCTGACCGGATGGGTAAATTTAGGCCCTTCGCCTTCGGTAAAATACAGCCCCAATCCCATCGCATCGGGGATGGTCAATATATCCGAAAACAAAATGGCCGCATCAAAATCAAAGCGCCGTAACGGCTGTAGCGTGACTTCGCAAGCCAGTTCGGGATTGGTGCACAGATCTAAAAAACTACCGGCCTCCGCCCTGATTTTCCGGTATTCCGGTAAATAACGCCCTGCTTGGCGCATCATCCACACCGGCGTGTACTCAACAGGTTGCTTTAACAACGCTCTAATAAAGGTATCGTTTTTTAATACTGTCATGGCTTTAATTATTCCAGTTTGAAATTTTGTAACTATTCAGCCACAGATTGACACCGATTAAACAGATTGTCTGTGCTGTTTATTGTAAATAAGCCGCCTAAAAGTTGGCTCATTCCCAAAATTCATGAGTAATCCCACCTCAATAGAAGTCGCTTTCAAATAATTGAGTAGCTGTGCTTCATGTACAGATTCAAGGCATCGAACCGCTTTAAGTTCCAACAGGACTTTTTCCTTCGACAAACATATCTGCTCTGAAATTACCGACGAGGGTTCCTCGGAAGTAAACAGCAATCTCTTTTTGAGTTTCTACCTGCAATCCTTGTTGTTGTAAAACTAAGGTCATTGCATTTTCATAGAAATATTCAAGGAACCCCCCCACCTAACTCATTGTAAATATCATAGAAACTTTTAATAAGAAGATGGGTAAGTTCTTTATACTTCAGTTTATCAGCGTTCATCTGTGTCAATCTGTGGCTGAATAGTTACGGAATTTTACTATTTCATCGCATGGGCGAGGACTGCGTAAGGTGTGCTGAGAATGACGCTAAACAGACGATAAGCCTACCTATGTATTTTTCTTGCCATCGCATTACGGAATTCTGGGGACAAGGACTGCTTGGCTTTATTGGCGGTGGCTATGTCAGGATATGAACCATACTCCAGAACAAATCGTTGTTGGCCATTGACCACGGTCGTAAAGGTTCTAAAACCCGACCTCATCGCCGGATATTTTTTGATCGTCTCATCAATCGACGATTGCTTTGATAATGTCATAAGCTGCAAAGTGAAATCATTTGCCGATTGAGCCAATGACTGCCCAGGTTCAGCTTGCTGGAGCGTCGGCGCACTAGCTTGCGGCACAGGAACCGCTGCACCATCTACAGGTCTTGGCGGTATCTGGACTATTTCCAGACTATTGGGCACAAACGGCTGGTAGCTATTGAGCTGTTTTTTCAACTCTATTTGTTTTTGTTTTTCTTGCTTAGCCCGAAGCGTCGCGGTATCGGATTGCTTACTATTCGGTTTCTGGCTAACTGCACTCACTGGCGGGTCGGATTGAGGTTTAATTTCCACATTTTCAGGGATAGGAAGTTCAGTTTTATTTAACTCCGATTGCTTGCCAAAAAGCGGCTCAGGAATTCCCCGCTGTACCCCATTAGATGGCTTAATCACTGTCTCGGTTTTTACTGCGGCCGTAGTCACTTGTTGATCATCCTGGCTTATATTTGCATTAACCATTGGCTCCAACAACTCTTTGGCATTTGCCGGTACTGATTGCGTCAGTTCCTTGGGTGATGGATCTAACCCTTGCCCAACGTTCTGTATCGGTGCAGTCGGTATTGGGAGCACACTCTGAGACTCTAAACTTAGCGTGGATAGATCGACATTAGCCGCCTTCTGTTCAATCGAAGCTGGGCTTACTCCTTCTTTGTCCTTATTTTCAGACGACTTGGATGCAGGAGGTGGAGCAATGCCGGGAGCAATTGCCGAGGATGTCAGCCATTGGATGCCTGCCGTTATTGCAATAGCCGTTACAACGGCAAGGGCAACCATCCATTTCAATTTCCCAACTGCCTTGACCTCGGACAAACCGGATACCTCAGCGATAATCCTACCCGGAACGCCGTGCGTTTTCCGGTAGATATGCGCTATCATGTTTTCGCCGATCGCTTTAAACGACAAGTTAAAAGCAGGATTTGCGGACAGATGCTGGAGAAAATCGCCGCTCTGCCTTTCCGATAAAGGTGGGATTTCAACGATATGACAATCATCGACTGCACGATCAGATCCGCGCTTTACCTGCAATTCATCATGCGTCAAAGCAAAGATCACTCTTAACTCGGGATTTGCCGCTGCATATTGAATGATCGCCGTGATCAAGCCGGGCACTAATTCGCCCGCATTATCAATAATCAAGGCGACTGCCAGGCCTGTCCTGAGCGCAGTCGAAGGGGATGTTGATAGCGACTGAGCCTTGGCTAACTGCCCCAAAACCGCCTCAAAACTTAAGTCGGCATTACCTTGCACAAAGCAATACCACCATGATTCAGTCTTGCGCTGCTGCAAAACGCTAAGCAGCGTCGTTTTACCGATGCCTTTCGGGCCGCAAACGACCAGGGATTGCGTCAAGTTTGACAGCAGATGGATTAATAAATCAAGCTTCTGCGTCCGCTCCTTTGTTATCAATGACTGAGTAGCCGTGTTTGCCTGTTCGCGGCGCGGCTGTTTCACATGATAAGTAAAAGTATCATCCTCTGCCATAGGTTTTAAGCGTCATTTCCAGTTGTTCTCGGGGCACGTCTACGGGCAATGTAGCCATGCCAATTTTTTGCAACAGAATTAGCCTGATTTGACCGTCTACATTCTTTTTGTCTACCGCCATTAACTCCAAAAACCGCTCCGAATCAATTTGTTCCGGCGGATCTACGGGCAACTTGGCTCTTTTAAACAGCGCAATAATTCTTGCGACATCTTGCTCTGTAAGCAATCCTAAGCGCCAGGAAAGATCGGCGGCCTGGCAGGTGCCAATGGCAACTGCCTCGCCATGAAGATAATGACCGTAACCCGCGCCGGTTTCTATTGCATGGCCAAAAGTATGACCTAAATTTAACGTCGCTCTGATACCGGTTTCGGTTTCGTCTTCGGCGACAATTTCGGCTTTATTAATGCACGACCGTTCAATCGCATAAGCCAATGCCTGTTTATCACGGGCCAATAACGCATCAATATTGTTTTCTAGCCATTCGAAGAATTCAAGGTCACGGATCAGGCCGTACTTAATCACTTCGGCCAGACCTGACGCCAATTGCCTATCATCCAGCGTATCCAAAACGTCGGCATCGGCGATAACGCATTGCGGTTGGTAAAAAGCACCGATCATGTTTTTCCCCAGTGGATGATTAACGCCGGTTTTGCCACCTACCGAAGAATCGACTTGCGCCAACAATGTTGTGGGGATTTGCAGAAAAGCAATGCCTCGCTGATAGCAGGCCGCCGCAAAGCCGCCCATGTCGCCAATAACACCGCCGCCTAAAGCAATCAAAGTGGCATTACGGCTAAACTTGCAGGCCAGCAGTTTATCAAAGATTTGAGTTACAAAATCTAAGGTCTTAAATTGTTCGCCATCGGGCAGGATCACTGTTTCGACAACATAGCCCTGCAAATTTTTTAAAACTGCATCCAGATACAGGTGCGCAATGGTTTCATTGGTGACCACAACAACTTGCTTGGATTTTATATGTTTTGTGAATAGTTCAGACTGGCTCAATAAACCAGAGCCTATATAGATCGGGTAACTACGATCTCCTAACTCAACCAGTAATTTTTTCATTTTTTTAATGCTAGTAGGATGGGTAGAGGCGATAGCCGAAACCCATCATTAGTCACAGATGTGATGGGTTTCGCGTTGCTCTACCCATCCTACACACTTACCCATCTTGCGGGTTACGCTAA
>JBCKWP010000123.1:0-4445 GCA_038922455.1 Methylobacter sp.
CGCAGCGCGTGGGAACGAGATAATTTCACCTACTCACAACTGACGAGGATTGAACAATGGCAGCTATTACTTCAACTGGACTTGGCTCCGGCATCGATATTAAAAGCCTGGTGTCCAGCTTGGTCTCGGCGGAAGCAACCCCCGCCAGCAGACGACTGGACACACAGGAAGCGAAACTAACGGCGCAGATTTCTTCCTACGGCAATCTTAAAAACACGATGTCGAGTTTTCAGTCCAGTCTGTCCGGCCTGAAAAACCTCAGCGGCTTCCAAAAGCTCACCACTACATCAAGCGATACGGCTACCGTAACCGCTTCAGCGAGCAGCAATGCCGACGTGGCCAGCTACAATCTGGAGGTTAAACAGTTAGCCAAAAGCCAAACGCTGTCCACAGCCGCTTTTACTTCCCCCACATCAACCGTGGGTACCGGTACGCTGACTATTAAATTCGGCACTACCGTTTACGATCCAGCCACCGATGTTTATGACAGTTTTACTCAAGACGGCAACCAAGGCACGCTATCGCTGACTATTGATTCTACCAATAATACTTTGGCTGGACTGAGCGAGGCCATCAATAACGCCAAAGCCGGCGTAACGGCGGTGATTGTCACTGATAGTAGCGGTTCTAGGCTGGTTTTAAATTCGACCGCGACCGGCGCGAATAGCAGCATGGAGATCAGTGTCGCTGATGCTGATGGTAATAATACCGATACCGCCGGCCTCTCGGCTCTGGCGTTTAACAAGGACGCGACCAATACGACGCAAAACCAGGTGGCCCAGGATGCCAAACTTGCCATTAACGGTCTGGATATATTGAGTTCGTCCAATACCGTGAACACGGCATTAAAAGGACTCACGCTCAATCTTCTACAGGCTCAGCCCGGCAAAATTGTCAATGTCGGTATCAATCAGAATAACGATGATATTGCCAAGGCTGTCGATGGCTTCATCAAAGGTTTTAATGATTTGATTAAGATCGTAAACCCCTTGACCGGTTTCGATGCGGCAACCAAAAAAGGCGGACTATTACAAGGCGACTCTACGGTGGGCAGCGCCATGGCGCAGCTACGCTCCGAACTGGGCAACATAATCAGCGGCCTAAACGGTTCCGCAAAATCGCTAGCCGATATTGGCATCACCACGCAAAAAGACGGCACACTGACCCTGAACAGCGCCAAGCTGAACAGTCAACTGGCCTCGAACCGCTCGGGTGTGACGGCGGTGTTTGCGGTGCTGGCTCGCCCGTCTAATGCCAATGTTTTATTTGTGTCGAATACGGCCGAGACTAAAGCCGGTCAATATGCAGTCGACATCAGCCAAATCGCTACTCAGGGGGCGCTAAATGGCGCGGCACCTTCCTCTTTAACAGTGGGCGTTGGAGCTGATACCTTCGCTATTAAAATGGACGGCATTCAGTCCGGCACTATCGCCTTGACCCAAAAAACTTATGCCAGCTATGCCGAATTGGCTACGGAAATGCAAGCCCGTATTAACGGTGACAGTGCCATAAAGGCCGGCGGGGTATCCGTTGGCGTTACTTATGATGGGACAAAAATGGTGTTCACGTCTAAAAGCTATGGTGCGGCTTCGCAGGTGGAGATTACTGCGAATACCACGACCACGCTGGGTTTAAGCGTAGTCGCAGGTACCGCAGGTTTTGATGTTGCCGGTACTATAGGCGGACTGACTGCCACCGGCAAAGGTCGTGAACTAACTGCAACAGCGGGCGACCCTACCGGGTTAAAGCTGTTGATCAGCGACAATACGACGGGTTCCAAGGGTACGGTTGATTTTTCACGCGGTGTCATCGAGCGCTTGGATAAGGTCATGACCGGTCTACTCAGTGCAACAGGCACGCTCAAAAGTCGCACCGACGGTTTGCAAAAAGGCGTAGATAAGATCACCAAAGATCGCATAAAGCTTGCTGACCGGCTAAGTTCGCTCGAAACCCGCCTATTTGCACGCTTTAACAGGATGGATATTTTGCTTGGAAAAATGCAGGGCATCAGCAGCTTTATTAACCAACAATTTTTCAATATACCTAAAAATTAATCAGGAAATTAATTGGGGCAACTGCTACTTTGATTAACGGACGCTTATGATAGATCAATCTGCATTGAACATACGCACACAAGGTGAGCAATTACTCGATTTAACCCAGGCTATGCTAGCGGCGGCAAAAGCGGATGATTGGGGGGCGTTTGAGTTACTGGAGCTGCAACGCAGTGTGCTGCTGGAGAGGATTTTTAGTAACCCAGCCGACGCCGAATCCGCTAAGTTGCATCTGATCGAAGTGGTTAAGGAAATCCTACTTATTGACCAAGCCATTTGCAAATTGATCAGTCAACAGCGCGATTTGGCTGCTGAGGAGTTGCGATATTTAAAACAGGCGCGTGTCGGTAATATGGCTTATCAAATAGCGGCTGATACCTAAGCGTTCAGTCCCCCTCTTTGAAAAAGAGGGGTTAGGGGAGATTTATTCAGATAAATCCCCCTCAATCCCCCTTTTTCAAAGGGGGAGGTGAACTCCTACGCTGTAGGAGCGGTGGTTTGTCAGGGATGCTATTCCTACGATGTATGTAATAATATGCAATATGCATACATACAGACCCCATGAATTTATTAGGCTTATTGCCAACCCACCTCATACCTTGCCGCATGCCCGCTCTAAACGGCGGGTTTTTTGTGTACTAAGGGGATAAATATGGCTTTGCCGGGCTTTTTGTTAGTTGATGATAATAAAATAAGAGCTCAGCAATTGGAGATCATTCTCCGCTTCATGGAGTATCCGATAGAAACAGTCGATTCATCAAATTATGTCGATTCTGTCTGCGATTTTGAGCGGTTGTTGGGTGTTTTTGTAGGTAACGGCATCCATAAACAGGCGGCTGTTATTAGCGATATTGTCGATAGGGCGGGGCAGATTCCGATCATTCTGTTAATCGATCAAGGCACTTCGCTGCAAGTCTCGACAGCGCTTAATAATGGGGTATTGCACTTGCTGGAATGGCCTGTTACCTATCCCGGTCTGAAGCTGATAATCGATAAGCTATCCGTTTCTTATGGGCGGCAAGCTTCAGATCAACACCAGGCCATTCAAAGCAGTGCCCTGAGTCGTCGTAAAGGGCATGACCGCCGTTCTTCAGCGCTTGATCGGCTAAAAGGTCATAGTCAGGCTGCTGTCAATATCCGTCAAGCAATTGAGCAGGTTGCTGAATCAGATGCGACTGTGTTAATTCTGGGTGAGTCAGGAACGGGCAAAGAAATTATTGCCCGAGCTCTGCATGATGAATCTTTGCGACGATCAAAACTATTTGTGCCCATCAATTGTGGTGCGATTCCGGGTGAATTGCTGGAAAGCGAGTTATTTGGGCATGAAAAGGGCGCTTTTACCGGCGCTTTAAGCGCACGGCAAGGCCGTTTTGAGATGGCGGAAGGGGGGACGCTTTTTCTTGATGAAATTGGCGATATGCCTATGGCAATGCAGGTCAAGTTATTACGCGTATTGCAGGAACGTAGTTTTGAACGTGTGGGCAGTAATAAAACCATACATTGTGATATTCGGGTTATTGCGGCAACGCACCGGCATCTTGAAGACGAGATAAAAGCCAACCGGTTTAGGGAAGATCTGTTTTATCGTCTCAATGTTTTTCCTATTGAGGTGTCATCCTTAAGAGATAGAGCTGAAGATATTCCCTTGTTAGTGAAGGATATTGTGACTTGCATGGAAGTCGCCAATCGCGGTTCGGTGAGGTTTACACAGGCAGTATTGGCTGTTTTTATGCAATATGAATGGCCTGGCAATATCAGGGAATTGGCCAATTTAATTGAAAGAATGGCTATTATTTATCCCAATGGACAGGTCGATGTGGTTAATTTGCCGGAAAAATTTCAACACTATAAAGTTCCGGATGAACTAGGCATGATGACCGGAATTGTTAATGGGGATTCCGTTGATCCCTTGGAAAAAGTGCTTGCAATCGGCAGCCAACCGCAACTGATGGGTGAAACTCCACCTACGGATAGCGGCAGGTGGATTAACGCCTCCATCAACGAAGGCGTTAGCGAAAATACCCCTAAAGGAGAAGCTTTCAGACCAGCAAGGCATTTTGATGACGCTGTTGAGAATCTGTCTGCAGCTTTAATGCCGTTACCGGAGCAGGGTATAGATTTGAAGGAGTATATGGCGGCTATGGAAGGCGACTTGATACGCCAGGCGTTGACTGAATGCAATGGCGTGGTAGCTCATGCCGCTAAACGCCTGAATATGCGCCGCACGACACTGGTTGAAAAATTACGCAAGTACAATTTGTAATTGATAATTTCCACTGTTGGTGGAGATTTCAGTCCAGCACGGTGTTTTGATGACTGATTCAGGCAAAAAATTATTGCAAAGAAGGCGGGGTTCTCTGGCATTAACTTTGAGTGTCATATTTTTGACGG
>JBCKWP010000124.1:0-4293 GCA_038922455.1 Methylobacter sp.
AGCCTACCGGTTAATCCAGGAGTCATCAATGAATATCCATGAGTATCAGGCTAAACAGTTGTTTTTACATTACGCCATACCGGTGCCTGACGGCAAACAGGCGACCACGCCCGAAAGCGCCGAGCAGGTCGCCAAGGAGCTGGGCGGCGACGGCTGGGTGGTTAAAGCACAGGTTCATGCCGGTGGGCGGGGTAAGGTCGGCGGTGTCAAGCTGGCCAACAGCCTGGCTGAAGTGGTCGAGTTTAGCCGGGATATGCTGGGGAAACGTTTGGTTACCAAGCAGACCGGAGCAGAAGGCTTGCCGGTTAACTCTCTACTGATAGAAAAAACCTACCCGATCAAGCGCGAGTTATATTTAAGTGTGCTGGTTGACCGGGGCACCGAACGCATAATTTTTATTGCATCGGCGGCTGGCGGCATGGATATTGAAACCGTCGCCCACGAAACGCCCGAACAGATCATCTCGGTGCCCGTCCATCCGGCTGCCGGCTTACAAGGCTATCAATGCCGAAAAGTCGCCTACGCATTGGGGCTTAAAGGCGCACAGATCAAAGCGCTGGGCAAAATCATGCACGGCCTGTACGACCTGTTTTTAGCCAAAGACGCCAGCCAGATTGAAATTAACCCGTTGATAGAAACCCACAGCGGCGAGCTATTGGCCCTGGATGCCAAGATCAATTTCGACGATAACGCGGTCGCTTTGCATCCCGACATAAGGGCAATGAAAGACCCCGATCAGGAAGATGAAAAAGAAAACAAAGCCGAGCAATTCGGGCTGAATTACATCACCCTGGACGGCAATATCGGCTGCATGGTCAACGGTGCGGGACTGGCTATGGCGACCATGGATCTGGTTAAACTGAAAGGCGGGCATCCGGCCAATTTTCTCGATGTCGGCGGCGGCACCAGCGTTGAAAAAGTCTGCGAGGCGTTCAAGCTGATCCTGTCGGATCATAGCGTCAAAGCAGTGTTGGTGAATATTTTCGGCGGCATCGTCCAGTGCGATATTATCGCTGCGGGTATTTTGGCTGCCGTCGAACAAGTCCACGTTACCGTTCCCGTGGTGGTGCGCCTGGAAGGCACCAATGCCGAACAGGGCAGGGCCTTACTGAGCAACACCGGACTTAATCTTTATGCGGCGGACGATCTGGCGCATGCGGCAGAACAAGTCGTAGCTTTAGCGGAGGCCGCATGAGCATTTTAATCGACAAAGACACCAAGGTCATTTGCCAGGGTTTTACCGGCAAACAAGGTACATTCCATTCCCAGCAAGCATTGGATTACGGCACACAATTAGTCGGCGGCGTTACCCCTGAACGCGGCGGAGAAACGCATTTGGGCTTGCCGGTGTTCAACACCGTACAGGATGCGGTCAGCAGCACAGGAGCAACCGCCAGTGTCATTTACGTGCCGCCTTTTTACGCCGCCGATGCCATTTTGGAAGCGGTCGATGCCGGTATTAAATTGATCGTCTGCATCACCGAGGGCATTCCGATCTTGCAAATGCTGCGCGTCAAGGCGGCGATGGCCGGTACCGGCGTATTGTTAATCGGCCCGAACTGTCCCGGCATCATCACCCCTGGCGAGTGCAAAATCGGCATCATGCCCGGCAATATCCACCTGCCGGGATCAATCGGCATCGTGTCGCGCTCAGGCACTTTAACCTATGAATCCGTGCATCAAACCACCGCGCAAGGCTTGGGACAAAGCACCTGCGTCGGCATAGGCGGAGATCCGATACACGGCATGAATTTCATCGATGTGCTGAGCCGTTTTCAGGCCGACGAGCAAACCAAAGGCATCGTCATGGTCGGCGAAATCGGCGGCGGAGAGGAAGAAGATGCCGCAGAATATATCAAAACGCATGTCACCAAGCCCGTGGTTGCCTATATCGCCGGACAAACTGCCCCTCCCGGAAAACGCATGGGCCATGCCGGCGCGATTGTAACCGGCGGCAAAGGCACGGCGAAAGGCAAAATTGCCGCGCTTAAGGCTGCGGGGATTGAAGTGGTCAGTTCGCCGACTGATATTGGCGTGGCGATGAAGGGGTGTTTGTAACTTAACCTAACATCCGTAGCGAAAGAAATAGAGACAACATGAAAACCAAAGACCTTATAGCCGAAGCTGTTTCACTACCTATTGAAGAGCGGGCATTAGTGATAGATTCTTTGCTTCGAAGTTTAAATGCACCGGAATCTGAGATCGATACAAAATGGGTGGCAGTAGCAAAGCACCGCTTACAGCAACTGAGATCAGGCGAGATAACCGCAATTTCCGGTGATGAAGTTTTTAAAAAAATAACAGCCAGATTTCAACAGTGAACATCTTATTTCACCCCGCCGCGGAATCTGAATTTAATGCGGCTATTGATTATTACGAAGATATTGAAAAAGGTTTGGGATATGACTTTTCACTGGAAATCTTCTCTGCTCTTGATCGAATCATTGCTTTTCCAAAAGCATGGTTAGTCATTGAGGATGGGATTAGAAGGTCTTTGGTAAGAAGATTTCCATATGGTATTTTATATGCTGAAGAAAATATAAAATCTATGTTGTTGCGGTTATGCACCTTCATAGAGATCCTGAGTATTGGAAGCACAGAATATAGTGACCATACGCCAGTAGTTTTTGCCGTAAATAGTTAATAAATACTACCGACAACCTACAAAAATTATTGCTAAGAATGACCCTAAAAATAGCCCTGGCCCAAACCAACTTCCTGGTCGGTGACATTGCCGCCAATGTTGACAACATCGCCCGCGCCGCGATCCACGCCCGCGATGAACTGGGCGCGGACATTATCGTCTTTCCTGAGCTCACCATTACCGGCTACCCGGCGGAAGACTTGCTGTTGCGCGCCGATTTTATTGCCGCCGCCAACAACGCCCTTTACCAACTGGCCGACCGCGTTGCCGGTATTGCGCTGGTGGTCGGCTTTCCTGAACACGACGGCGATAAGCTGTACAACAGCGCGGCTGTATTGCATCAGGGCGCGATACTGGCCTGTTACCGCAAACGGGCTCTGCCCAATTACGGCGTATTCGACGAACAGCGTTATTTTACGGCGGGCGACCAGCCTTGCGTGTTCGAGTTCAACGGCACGTTTATAGGCCTGACCATTTGCGAAGATGTTTGGCGATCGGGCATTATTGAAGACAACAAACAAGCCGGGGCGGAATTGCTGCTGACCCTTAACGCCTCTCCGTTCAATTCGGGAAAAATTCATCAGCGCGAGGCTATTATTTGCAGTCAGATCAAGGCCGCACAGATCCCGCTGGTTTATGTCAACCAGGTCGGCGGCCAGGATGAATTGATTTTCGACGGCGCGTCTTTTGTCGTAGATGCAGACGGCGAGATTGTGTTTCGTGCCGAGGAGTTTAAAGAACAGATCAGCGTAGTTGAGTTTGACGGCAATCAACCGCTAAAAAGCAGTTGCGCTCCGCTTTATAATGAAATCTCCAGTGAGTATCAGGCGCTGGTGCTGGGTATTAAAGATTATGTGCGCAAAAACGGTTTTCAGGGCGTCATTTTGGGTTTGTCCGGCGGCATCGACTCGGCACTGGTTTTAGCCTTGGCTGTTGATGCGTTGGGTGCAGACAAAGTTGAAGCCGTATTGCTGCCGTCGCGCTATACCCAAGATATGAGTAACGAAGATGCGTTACTCGAAGCTAACGCCTTGGGCGTTAAGCACCATATCATTCCGATAGAACCCGCCGTTAATGCCTTCACCGGCATGTTGGCCGATATTTTTATCGCCAGGGATGGTGTGACTACCGTAAGCCTGCCGGGAGCAGGCACGGAGGAAGGTACGGCTAAAGATGCCACCGAAGAAAATATTCAGGCGCGCTGCCGTGGCGTGGTGTTAATGGCGTTATCGAACAAGCAGGGCAAGCTGTTATTAACCACCGGCAACAAGAGCGAAATGAGCGTCGGTTACGCGACGCTGTACGGCGATATGTCCGGCGGTTTTGCGCCAATCAAGGACGTGCCCAAGCTGTTGGTTTACCAGTTAGCGCGTTATCGCAATGCGTTATCTCCAGTGATACCGGAACGGGTCATTACCCGTCCGCCGTCGGCTGAACTGGCCCCCGACCAAGTTGATGCGGACTCCTTGCCGCCTTACGATATATTAGACCCAATACTTGAGCGTTATATCGAACATGACCAATCCGCCGATGAAATCATCGCCGCCGGATTCAGACGCGAAGATGTGGCGAGAGCCATCAGCTTAGTAGACAGGAACGAATATAAACGCCGTCAATCCCCGCCGGGCATCAGGATCACCGCCAGGGCG
>JBCKWP010000125.1:0-4293 GCA_038922455.1 Methylobacter sp.
ATAGTCAAGAAAATAATTGAAGAGCATGGCGGTGCGATCTGGGTCGACACCAGCCGTCGACTGCCAGGGATGGCGGATAGTTCGGCTACGCTCACTACAAGAGTGTCGCAATCGGCACGACTGTCAGGGATGCAGGACGACTGCAAGGATGCAGGAGGTAGAGCACCAACAGTAGGCGCTTTAGGCGACGCAGGAGCGGTTGCCGAGGTAGAGCAACGCAGGAGCAGCTGCCGAGGGAGCGACAAAGTGGGGGCGGGATTTATCATCCAGCTTCCGGCGTGTAATTTTTGAGATACAGTAAGCATATGAATGTACACACACCCCGCATATTAGTTGTAGATGATGAGCCGGACATTCGCCGTCTGGTCTGCGAAATCCTTGAGGATGAGGGCTATCAGGTCGCTACGGCCGAAAATGCCGCTGTCGCCCGAGAATTAAAAAAATCCCAAGCCCCCGATTTGATCCTGCTGGATATTTGGATGCCGGATACCGACGGCATTACTTTACTAAAAGAATGGGTGGTTGAAAAAGCCCTGCTTTGCCCGGTGATTATGATGTCAGGGCACGGTTCCGTTGAAGCCGCCGTTGAGGCAACTCGACTTGGGGCTTATGATTTTCTTGAAAAACCGTTGTCTTTGGCGAAACTATTATTGATTGTGGAAAGGGCTTTAGAAGCCAGCAGCCTGCAAATAGAAAATGCAGGGCTTAAGCAGCAGTTGGCCGCCGATATTGAGCCGGTAGGCAAGAGTGCTACCGTTGCCAGAATCAAGGATCAATTAAAGCGCCTAGCCCAGCATGATGCCAGGGTGTTGTTTGTCGGCGAGGCCGGTGTCGGTAAGGAGCTGTATGCCCGGTACCTGCACAATAACAGCGCACATCGGGGCGGCCCTTTTGTGGATGTGGCGGTAGGCAGTATATTGCCGGAAAACTCGGCGGTGGAGTTTTTTCGGCAAAGAGGATTCCGGTAAGGTTTATCCCGGTCTATTGGAACGGGCGCATAAAGGGACGCTGTTTTTAGGCGAAATCGGCGGTATGGATAAGGAAACCCAGCTAAGGCTGCTGGGCGCTTTAGAGTCGAGTTCGTTCCTGCGGGTAGGCGGTAGCGAGGCGGTTCGGGTCGATGTTCGCGTGGTGGCGTCAACCCGCATTGCTTTGGATGAGGAGGTTAAGGCTGGGCGTTTTCGGCAGGACTTGTATTATCTGCTTAATGAGGTCTTACTCGATATTCCACCGTTACGAGAACACAGTGAGGATGTGCCGGCATTGCTGAGTTTTTATGTCGATTATTTTGTCAGTCAGGATAGATTGCCGTTTCGGAGGTTTTCGATGGCGGCGCAAAACTTTTTGCGCAATTACAGCTGGCGCGGCAACATGCGGGAATTGAAAAACCTAGTACAACGCTTGATGATTCTGGGTGCCGGGGAAGATATAGAGCTGGATGAGGTGAAGACGGCGCTAGGCTCGGTGATTAGCGATACCGTTACGCCCCATTCGGTGCCTGATTTTTTTAATTTACCGTTAAAAGAGGCTAGGGATCATTTTGAAAAGGCTTATCTGGAATACCATTTTGAGCGAACCGGTGGCAGTGTTGCCAAATTGTCAGTCGCAGTGGGCATGGAGCGAACCCATCTTTATCGCAAATTACATTCATTGAATATAAAATTGTAGGTGAAAGGCAAAAGGGTCTTGCTTTTGGGATTTGCGTAGAAAGTTATGATGGTTGAATGGTTGCAGAGTAAAATACTAGCGGCCCAGTCATAACACATTTTATCTATAATTTCAGTTGATTACATTTTGTTATGTCAAACGGAATGCCTTCTTTTTTCGCCTTTCGCCTTTTGTCTTTCGTCTGGCTCTCAAATAAACTTGAAAAATAGGATAATTCTTAGTAGAATCTCGCTCTTTATATTAAGCCTTTAACAGATAGCCTAAGCAACGATGAAAACATTTAGTGCAAAGCCAGCAGAAGTAAAGCGCGATTGGTTCGTGGTCGATGCAGAAGGAAAGACACTTGGTCGTCTTGCTTCTGAAATTGCGCTTCGCCTTCGCGGCAAACATAAACCAGAATACACACCGCATGTTGATACCGGTGATTACATTATTGTAGTGAATGCAGAGAAGATAGGCGTTACCGGCAATAAAGAAAAAGATAAGTTGTATCAGCATCATACAGGTTATATCGGCAATCTTAAGACCGTTACCCTGGGTAAATTAAGAAAAACCTTCCCTGATCGTATTCTTACTACAGCAGTTAAAGGTATGTTACCTAATAATCCGCTGGGTCGTGCAATGTTCAAGAAATTGAAAGTTTATGCAGGTCCTGAACACGATCATCAGGCTCAACAGCCGCAAGTACTAGAATTATAAGCAGGTAGATCATGGTAGCAGCAGCTCAGTATTACGGAACAGGTCGTCGTAAATGTGCAATCGCACGTGTTTACGCTACATCGGGTACCGGAAAAATCACTATTAATAAAAAAACTATCGAAGAATATTTCGGTCGTAAAACCGATCAGATGGTTTCTCGTCAACCACTCGGTTGTGTTGACCTGGAAGGTAAGTTCGATATTAATGTCATCGTTAAAGGCGGCGGTCCATCAGGACAGGCTGGCGCTATACGTCACGGTTTGACACGTGCGTTGATGGTATACGATGAGACTTTACGTCCAGCGCTTAGAAAAGCCGGTTTTGTTACCCGCGATTCGCGTATTGTAGAGCGTAAAAAAGTCGGTTTACACAAAGCCAGAAAGCGTCCACAGTACTCGAAACGTTAATCGATTACTTCCATGGTGTAACTTACGTTACCCATGTGGAAATAAAAAGGGCTGCATTCGTAAGGATGCGGCCTTTTTTTATGGCTATAAAAAAGAGAACGGGCTGTAAAGATTTTGATTGTCGTTTCTGCTGACAGGAATATCGTATTTTTCGGTCAACTGGGAAATAATACCGATATAGCGTTGATTTAATCCAGTCTGACCAGCTGCCCAAGAGCCGCAGATTGCAAGGCAGCAACGATGATTTGGCAATTGGCTTTTGCATCGTCCAGCGACAGCGCGGGGGCAGTGCCGTTTAACACGCAATTGCTGAAATGTTCTATTTCCAGTCGGAAGTGGTTGGCCGCAGGCAGTTTTTCTTCCACTTGTTGACCGTCTTCAGTCCACCACGAAACCACCGGTACATCGCCGGACATACACCAGACGTTGTGGCACTTAATGCCGCCTTGGGTGCCGATGATTTCATATTCACAGCGTCTGGCGCGTTCAAAGCTGAAATCGAAATGCGCGTATTTTCCGTCACCGAAATCAATGATGCCGCTGGTTGCAATATCAGCGCCGCTTTCGACATACTTGGCGATGGCCGTTACCGCGACGGCAGGCTGGTCGAAAAACATCCGCGCCGAATGGATGGCATAACAACCGATGTCCCACATCGCGCCGCCGCCATTTTCGACGTTTTCTGCCAAGCGATAGACCCTGGCTGGCCGCATCATGAATGAATAGCTGGAGCGCACTGACCTGACTTCGCCTATCAACCCCGAAGTAATTAATTCCCGCACCCGCGCATGTTGCGGGTGGAAGCGGTACATAAAGCCTTCCATAACGGTGACTTTCTTTCGCTGTGCGGCGGCTTGAATAGCCTCTATGTCGGCCACGGTCAGCGCCATGGGTTTTTCGCACAGCACATGTTTGCCTCGTTCGATGGCGCGTAATGTCCATTCTGCATGTTCATGGTTGGCCAGCGGCAGGTATACGGCATCGACTTCTGGGTCATCAAGTAACGTTTCGAGGTTATCGTAGGTTCGCACCTGTTGTTGTGGCGCGTATTGCGCCAGCGTTTGTGCGGCGGCACCCGGACGACGGCTGGCTATGGCGACCAGCTCGGCGTTGGATGCTTCGACAATGGCCGGCATGAGCCGTTCGTTGATACGCGCCGCACCTAAAATACCCCAGCGCAGTTTTGTTTTGTTATTCATAAGCTTTACCTTCGATTGGCGGGTTTTGTTTATTTCAACAGGGGATGATCTTTTGGCAATTGCCGCGCTATCCATAACGCTAATTTATGTTTCATATTCACCCCGTTTTCCTGGCCTATCGCCAACGGCTGAATAAGTTGATCATTGACCAGTAGACGATAAAGACATTCAGTCTTGTCCTTTGCTGAATTGGTCGCGGAAAATCCGGTGTAGCCGCGATTTTTGGCGTAATTTTCGGCGACTTCCAGGGCTTTTTTCAGCAGCTGGGCTTCGTTTTTTAACTGGGTCATTGAGGTTTGTCCTTTTGTAAGCTTTCATCA
>JBCKWP010000126.1:0-4242 GCA_038922455.1 Methylobacter sp.
CTGACCGCTTTAATTCGCAAGCGGCGGATCGCCTCGCCGATATGCGAACCTTTAAGCTCGCCATTCAAAATTTCCGCAGTGTCAACGGATGACGCCGCGTTGGCAGCACCGCTCAGCAGTTCGGCTTGGGGATAAGGTGCATCTTCAAACCCGGTTCTACCTTTGGCGTCCGCCTCGCAGGCTAACAAAAACTCGGGCAATTTATTGCTTGGCTTGAACGCCCCCAGAGCGGCCAGCATATCGGTAATTGTTGAAGCGCGTAATTCAAAAGCCCGGTGGCAGTGGGTATGGTATTGCATGACCTGTAAGGCCAGCATTTTAAACGAGTTAGGCACTCGCAAACGCTCACACATTTTATCCAAAATAGGCAGGCCTTTAGTTTCATGCCCGTGATGACTCGGCCAGTTCGCTTTGGGCGTTATACCTTTGCCTAGGTCATGAACCAAGGTCGCAAACCGAACTTCGGGACTGGACGACAACAACGCTGCTTGCTCCAAACAAAGCATCGTATGAATGCCGGTATCGATTTCCGGGTGATGTTTCTCCGGCTGCGGCACGCCGAACAAACAATGGATTTCCGGGAAGATTTTTTCCAGCGCAGTGCAGTCTTTTAAAGTATAGAAAAAAGCGCTGGGCGATTTTTCGTTCAGTGCTTTAAACAGTTCCGCCCAGACCCGCTCGGGCACCAGATGATCCACCTCCCCTGCCGTCACCATGGACTGCATCAGGACACCAGTTTCTTCAGCCAGCGTAAATCCAAGATGACCATATCGAGCGGCAAAACGGGCGACACGCAAAATGCGCACCGGGTCTTCGGCAAATGCCGGCGAGATATGCCGGAAAATGCGCTGTCCAAGATCGCGTTGCCCGCCGTAAGGATCGATAAGCTGGCCTTCCGGCGTCATCGCCATCGCATTGATGGTCAGGTCGCGACGGATCAAATCCTGCTTCAGACTGACGTCTGGCGAGGCATGCACGGCAAAGCCTTTATAACCGGGCGCGGTTTTTCTTTCAGTTCTAGCCAGCGCATATTCTTCATGGCTTTGCGGATGCAAAAATACCGGAAAATCCTTGCCTACCGGTCTGTATCCCCTTCTCACCATAGCTTCCGGGGTCTCGCCGACCACTACCCAATCCCGCTCTTTGACCTCAAGCCCCAACAATTTATCGCGCACCGCGCCGCCAACAAGGTATATTTCCACTATGTAACTCTAAGCATTTAATAATGCGCTTAGAATAGCACAGCCGTATTCAAAGGGGCATAAGGCAGGTACGGACAACTAACACATATTCAGGAGAATAAAGTGATAACAATTTTTTTAGCCAGTATTTTATTGGGCGCAGTCGCAGGATTATCGGCTGGACTTTTCGGGATAGGCGGTGGCCTGATTATTGTGCCGGTTTTAGCGATGTTATTTGCAGCGCAAGGATTCCCTGCAGAACTGGTCATGATCATATCGGTCGCAACCTCACTGGCGACTATTATTTGCACCTCGATTTTTTCGGTACTGGCACACCATCGCTTGGGATCCGTATTGTGGCCTAAAGTGCTAACCCTGGGGCCGGGAATTATGGTCGGTGCGGCGCTCGGCTCGGTGGTTGCGGATCATATCTCCGGTAACGTGTTACGCTTTATATTTACCGTTTATTTGTTAGTCGTCGGCGTACAAATGGCTTTACAGATAATACCGAAAACCGGTCAGCAGCAGCTCTCCAAAGAACTGGATTGGGGCGTATCAGGCATAATCGGACTGCTGTCATCACTACTGGGAATAGGCGGAGGTACACTGATTGTGCCTTTTTTAGTGCATTTTCAAACGCCGATGCGCAATGCCGTAGCCGTAGCCAGCGCCTGCGGCTTGCCGATAGCCGTAGTCGGAACAATAGGCTATGCCCTATTGGGCAAGGATGTGTTGCAACTGCCTGAGTGGAGTTTGGGTTATATTTATGTACCCTCTTTTCTGGGCATAGTGCTGACCAGTATGTATACCGCCACGATGGGTGCAAAGTTAGCTCATAAACTGCCTGCGGAGGAGTTGAAACGCTATTTTTCGCTGCTGCTATTTGTGATGGCAGCCAAGTTGATCTGGTTTTGAAATCATAAAATTTACTTTATTTTTATGCCGCCAAATTTGCGATAATATGCAGTCATTTTATTTACAAGGGTTCCGTTGCACATGTGGTTTAAAAATCTGAGCATTTTTCGTCTTACTGAGGATTTCACTTTGGCTCCAGCAGACCTGGAACTAAAACTTGAACAAATGGCATTTCGTCCTTGCGGCAGTCATGAAGAATTCACTTTCGGCTGGACTTCACCGGTGGGTAAATCGTCGCCTCAACTGGTGCATAGCGCGAACGGCTTTGTGATGGTCTGCGGAAAAAAAGAAGAGCGAGTCCTGCCCGCGTCTGTCGTCAATGAAATGATGCAGGAAAAGATTCTTGAAACCGAGGAGCAACAGGGACGTAAATTATCCAAAAAAGAACGCACCGCCATCAAGGATGAGCTTATCTTTGAGCTATTGCCCAGGGCGTTCACTTTCTCGAGCAAGACTTACGCCTATATCGACCCCAAAGGCGGCTGGCTGATTGTCGATGCGGCCTCTGCAAAAAAAGCCGAGGATTTATTGAGCAGTTTGCGTAAATGCCTAGGTTCATTACCGGCGGTTCCGCTCAACACTATTGAAAAACCGGTCAAAGTTATGACCGAGTGGCTAATCAACAATCAGGCGCCGGACGACATCACCATCGAAGACGAATGTGAGTTGCGCGCACCTGAAGAGGAAGGCGGGATTATCCGCTGCAAACGCCACGACCTGAGTCTGCCGGAAATTAAAAACCACCTGGACACCGGCAAAGAAGTCATCAAACTGGCGGTGAATTGGGCTGACCGTCTTGCTTTCATTGTCGATGAAAATTTGGCCATTAAGCGCCTGAAGTTTCTCGATTTGATTCAGGATCAAGTATCCGACATTGATACCGACTCTGAAGCTGAGCAGTTCGATGTAGACTTTTCGATCATGTCGCTGGAGTTGGCCAATTTCCTGCCACGGTTGCTGGAGTTATTCGGCGGCGAAAATAAAGCCTAGCCTCCTCCCGCCAACAACCTCACTCTGCTATCAACAATGAGCGAGGTTTTGTTGGTGGCTTTCAAGGCGCTTGTCGTCTCTGATGACACATAGATTCTCCTCACACTTTCGGATAGGCTTTTAAAAAATGTCAAAATTTAATTATACCTTGCATCATGCCAGCCTTGTTGTTGCTGATACTGCCGTATCGCTGAAATTTTACTGCGATGTTTTCGGCCTGCAACAGACCGACAGGCCAGATCTCGGATTTCCTGGTGCTTGGTTGCAGCTGGGTGCACAACAGATTCATTTACTGGAACTGGAAAACACCGATCCGATAATCGGTCGCCCTGAACATGGCGGGCGCGATCGGCATATTGCCTTAAGTGTGCCAGATCTGGCACCGGTTAAAGAGGTACTGGATAAAAACGGTATTGCTTACACTTTAAGCAAATCTGGGCGGAAAGCGCTGTTTAGCCGCGATCCTGATGGAAATGCGCTGGAGATTCTTCAACAGGCATAAACAGATGCGATTATGATTTTTTCTTGCGCAGCCTATTGTAAATCATAACGAAAAGTATCGATGCGGCCAGCAGCAAGGTTATTGCGTTTGCAACTATAATGACCTTATTGCCGAGATAAATCCCATAAACAAGCCAACATAATACGCCCAAAGTAAAGGTGCTGTACATGCCCAAAGAAAGGGATTCTGTGTCTCTTGTTTTGATTGTCAATATTGCCTGAGGCACAAATGAGGCTGTGGTCAGTGTCGCGGCCAAATAGCCGAAGATTTCAGCGTGGTTCATAGGCCATTATTTTTAGCAGCGGCTTTCTTTAGTTTTTTAACTACGCTTTGCCCGATAGCGATTGCAAAATCTTCTGCGTTTTCATAATCCTGGGCTTGAGCAAAATCCACCACATCCATGACCAACTTTTTAGTTCCCGCTATTTCCTGGTGGGATCGGCCGCAACCTTCGCAATGGGTTCCTTCGTAAGTACACTTATCAATACATGGATTAAATTTCATGGCATCTCCTTTAACTATTTATAACATCGGCAATTTCGCCACACCGAAAAGCCATTACACCCATTATCAATTATCAAGCCAGAGGATAACACTTTTCCGTCTCAATGTGATCCACTGACACTCAACAGGGTGCTCCCAAAGTCAATTGCA
>JBCKWP010000127.1:0-4181 GCA_038922455.1 Methylobacter sp.
TATACATCTTGGTAGATATTGGTAGTCATAACGAAGTTTATTGATTGATTGGTACATAAGTAAAGTATGCAGAACTCACGCCGCCCGGCTAATCACAATTAAGAACTACAAAAGTGAAACCAACGCTAGCCTTGCCGGATAAATTACAGAATAAGCCATGCAATCAACTGACATTAAAACAAAAACTAAAATTATTGTATTGGCGTTGCAAGAGTTAATTAAAAGACATAAAGTTGCTGAGCTAAAATCTTATAAAGGCAAGGTTGATCTCAATATAGACATTGATTCGCTTAGAAATCGCAATGCTCATTCTGATTGATGGCTCTAATTTTAGATGCGGCTCAACTTGCCAAACTCTATTCACATTGAATACCAAAAAATGACCCCAGAACAATTTAATCACTATGCCCAGCAGGGCTACAACCGTATCCCGATTTGCCGCGAAGTGTTGGCTGATTTGGATACGCCTTTGAGCGCCTACCTGAAACTGGCCGACGGTGCATATTCCTATTTGTTCGAATCGGTACACGGCGGCGAGCAGTGGGGTCGTTATTCGATTATCGGTTTGCCCTGCAAGACCATCGTCAAAATCACCGGCAATCAAATCCGTCTGGAACAAGACGGCGAGCTGCTGGAAGAGGTCACGCACGACAATCCGCTGATCTGGATAGAGGAATTTAAGGAACGTTACAAGGTTCCCGACATCGACACTCTGCCCCGTTTTAACGGCGGACTGGTCGGCTATTTCGGCTATGAAACCATCGGCTATATCGAGCCGAAGTTGCGCGGCATGGAAAAACCGGATCCGCTGGGGACTCCCGATATTCTGCTGATGGTGTCGGAAGAAATGCTGGTGTTCGACAATCTGTCCGGCAAAATGCTGCTGTTGACTCACGGCAATCCCGAAGAGGTCGACGCCTATAACCGTGCCGTTGCGCGGGTAGACGATTTGGCCGTCAAACTGCGCGAGCTGCAAGCCAAACCAGCAAAGAATCACACGCCCAAAAAAGTCGAGGAGTCCGATTTTATTTCCGGCTTTACCCAGCAGGGTTTTGAAGATGCGGTATTAAAAGCCAAAGAATACATCACCGACGGCGACATCATGCAGGTGGTGCTGTCGCAACGCATGTCCATCCCCTACACCGCGTCGCCGCTTAATTTATATCGGGCTTTGCGTTGTTTGAATCCGTCGCCTTATATGTTTTACCTGAACCTGGGCGACTTCCATATCGTCGGCTCGTCGCCGGAAATCCTGGTCAGGCTGGAAGATAACATGGTCACGGTACGTCCGATTGCCGGTACGCGTCGGCGTGGCGCAACGCCGGAGCAGGATATTGAACTGGAACATGACCTGCTGTCCGATCCCAAAGAACTGGCAGAGCATTTAATGCTGATCGATTTAGGCCGAAATGACGTCGGTCGGGTCGCCCAAATCGGCACCGTGCAGTTGACCGAAAAAATGATTGTCGAACGTTATTCGCATGTGATGCATATCGTCTCCAACGTCACCGGACAGTTGCAGCAAGGCAAGAACGCTTTTGATGTATTGTCCGCGACTTTTCCGGCCGGCACCGTCAGCGGCGCGCCGAAAATACGCGCGATGGAAATTATCGATGAGCTCGAACCGGTTAAACGCGGCGTTTATGCAGGTGCGGTCGGCTACATCGCCTGGTCGGGCAACCTGGATACCGCCATCGCGATCAGAACCGCCGTCATTAAAAACAACATGTTACATATACAAGCCGGTGCCGGTATCGTTTACGATTCCGTACCCAGAAACGAATGGGATGAGACCATGAATAAAGGCCGCGCAATTTTCCGCGCCGTGAGTATGGCCGAAGCAGGCTTGGAAGGGGAACAACCATGAGTTCAATAAAAATCCCCCCTAGCCCCCCTTTATCAACGAGGGGGATTAAAGTGGTCATGGTCGATAACTACGACTCGTTTACCTATAATCTGGTGCAATATTTCGGCGAATTAGGTGCCGATGTCACCGTGGTGCGTAACGACCAAGTAAGCGTGGAAGACATCGAAAAGCTGGCGCCCGATAAACTAGTGATTTCCCCAGGTCCCTGCACGCCCAAGGAAGCCGGCATCTCCGTTGAAGCCATTTTGAAGTTTGCCGGAAAAACTCCTATCCTGGGCGTTTGCCTGGGACATCAAAGCATCGGCTATGCGTTCGGCGGCAATATCGTTCATGCCAAAAGCATCATGCACGGAAAAACCTCGCCGGTTTATCATCAGCATCAAGGCGTATTCAAAGGGCTTAACAACCCATTCACCGCCACCCGTTATCATTCGCTGGTTATTGAACAAGCGAGCTTGCCCGACTGCCTGGAAATAACCGCTTGGACGCAGGATGCGGCAGGCAATCTGGATGAAATCATGGGCGTAAGGCACAAACACATGGATATTGAAGGCGTGCAATTTCATCCCGAGTCGATTTTGACTGAGCATGGGCATGATCTGTTGAGGAATTTTCTGGAGAGGTGATTGTTACCACGCGCTTGCAAAGGACGCTGTTGAGCTGAATGAACAACTCTCTCGTAAGGAGCCGGATTATTAAGAATATAGGTAACTATTCACCCCCTATTTAATGGTTGCCGGTTGGTGCAATAGCCTCGGTCAAGACCTTCCAGGTTTTAAAAACCTGGAAGGTCTAAAAGAACCGGCACACGCCTGAGCAGTTACTTTCTAGGCTGAATAGTTAAGAATATAGCTAAAAATAATTTCTCTGAATCTTGACGAGTGCATTTTTAGCCCTATCCTGAGCTCACCCAACCCATGTCAACCTTCCGCTTCCAGCAGTTTTCAGTATTACAACAACACTCGGGCATGAAAATTTGCACCGATGCGGTTTTATTTGGCGCTATGGCTCCGGTCAATCCGGGCGACCACGTACTGGACGTCGGCACAGGTACTGGCGTACTAGCACTCATGGTGGCTCAACTGGGCGCGGCCAAAGTGACCGCCGTAGAGTTGACGCAAGAAGCTTTTAAAGAGGCCGCCATTAACTTCAACACTAGCCCATGGGCGGATCGGCTTGAAGTGGTGTATCAGGATATTCAAAGCTTTGCCTTAACCACCGACCGACGATACGATCTCATTATCAGCAACCCGCCGTTTTTTGAAAATCACAGCAAGACCGCCGATGCGCTTAGAAATGCCGCACGGCACACCGATCAACTGTCTGTTATCGACTTGATCGGCATTGCCGGGCAATTGTTATCCGCTCAGGGTTTGTTTTATCTGTTAATTCCGGCTCATACGGTCGCAAAATTTTCCGTGCTAGCTGTAGCGGCGGGGTTTTATCGGGTCAACCAAACCGATTTTCGGGGCTATATCCATAACGAAGCCAAAGTCTCCGCGCTGACGTTCAGTCGCACAGCGGCGGTGTCTACAGTAAGGTTGCTGACGATTTATGAATCTAACCGCGTTTACAGTCAGGATAGTGAAGCTTATTTAACGGATTTTCTGTTGCGCTTTGCCAAAGATCCGTCGGGCAACATCTTGTCATTGCCTGGCATTCCATTGTCAGTAGTTGAACAATAGAACTCAACGCCGAAAACTGGGGCTGTATTTATCCATAGAAATGCGAGTATTAAGCTCAATCGCATTCACCGATGTCTTCAAACCAGATCTGCGGCGATTGCTTGATAAAACGCGACATTAACGCGATACAGTCGGGATCGTTCATTTCAACGACCTTTACCCCGGCATCTTTAAGCCAATCCAAATGACCTTCAAAGTTGACCGATTCGCCGACTACCACGGTGCCGATATTGAATTGCCGGATCAAACCCGAGCAATACCAGCAGGGCGCTAATGTCGACACTAAAATCTTGTCGCGATAGTGGGTTTGACGACCGGCTTTACGAAAGGCATCAGTTTCACCATGAACAGAGGGATCATTGTCCTGCACCCGACGGTTACGTCCGCGTCCGAGTAGTTTACCCTGAGCGTCAAACAACGCCGCGCCGACCGGTACGCCGCCTTCATCAAAGCCGGTTTGCGCCTCGGCAAGCGCGACGGACAGCATGTTTGCATAATTCATAGGGAATTTTTCAGAGTAGGCATATTGTTATAGTGAGATGACCTTATCTAGTAGTATGTCATATTTGCAGTTGACTCTGCCACGGCTCCGGTTATTATTCATCGGCAAAAAAAGGCGTGAATTGAGC
>JBCKWP010000128.1:0-3935 GCA_038922455.1 Methylobacter sp.
CCACAGATGCTCAAGTTATTTCGTGCCTGTTCCTAAGGTAACTCGCAAAAAACAAACCACCTAGCGTGAAGCTAATCAATAACGCTTCTTGAGAACCAAGGCGAAACGGTAAGCGAGTTAGACCTTCCAGGTTTTAAAAACCTGGAAGGTCTCGTGCATAGATTATTTCTTGCGAGTTACCTAAGGTCGGCAAAAACAAGCCTATCTTCAAAGGGATTTTTTTAATTTGCAGGACATTAGTTTCCCTGAAAGTCTATCGTTTTTTCTGCACTGGATTTACGTTGCGGCATGCAACAAGGAATAATAATGTCTCACATAGTGGTTTGTGCCCTATACAAATTTGTCACCCTGGAAAATTATCAGGCTTTGCGTCGCCCCTTGCATGAAGTTATGGAAGCCCATCAGGTTCGCGGCACCTTGTTGCTGGCTGGCGAGGGCATCAACGGCACGATAGCTGGATTACGTCAATCCATCGATGCCGTGCTGAATTGGTTGCGTAGCGATCCGCGTCTAGCAGACATCGATTGCAAGGAATCGCTGACCGACCAATCGCCTTTTAACCGCGCTAAAGTTAAACTCAAAAACGAGATAGTGACGATGGGCGTGGAAGGCATTGACCCTAAACGGGTGGTGGGTACTTATGTCAGCCCTCAAGATTGGAACAAATTGATTTCCGATCCTGATGTCATACTGGTAGACACCCGCAACGACTACGAATTTAAAGTAGGCACCTTTAAAAATGCTATTAACCCGAATACCACGAGCTTTCGGGAGTTTCCCCAGTATGTTAAAGAAAATCTCGACCCCGCAAAACATAAAAAAGTGGCGATGTTCTGCACTGGCGGTATCCGCTGTGAAAAATCCACGGCTTTCTTAAAAGAACAGGGTTTTGACGAGGTTTATCATCTGAAAGGCGGAATATTAAAATATCTGGAAGAAGTCCCGCCAACGGATACGCTTTGGGAAGGCGAATGCTTCGTCTTTGACGAACGGGTAACGGTTAATCTCCAACTTGAAAAAGGCATTTACGACCAGTGTAACGCCTGCCGCATGCCTATCACCGAAGCTGATAAAGCCAACGATACCTATCAGCAAGGGGTAAGCTGCCCGCATTGTTACGATAAAATCACCCCAGCGCAGAAAGCCCGTTTCATGGAGCGCGAAAAGCAAATGGAATTAGCCGGAATACGCGGTGAAGCGCATATCGGCGCAGATGCCGCCAAGACGCTTGTGCAAAAACGTCTAGCCAAGTTGCAACGGCGGCAACGAGCATTAGAAGAGTAAGGTGCTTTCCAAGAATAAACATACCAAATGACGTAATAGATGGGCAAAAAGACCAGTCAGTTGGGTATGTTTTTTGCAGGAAATCACCTAATGATTCTGTCGCAAAGATTAAGCGAATAGTGATAACGTAAACAGCAAATTTTGCGACAAGATTCAACCTGCATTTAGTAAATGCCTACTTGAAACATCTTGCTAATCAGGTAAGGAATGTGCACGAAATAAAGTTAACAAATGAGTGTTATCGAGTAGTGTGGGGGCGACTGAAGTCGCCCCCACAGATGCTCAAGTTATTTCGTGCACGTTCCTAAGGAAATAACCCATGACTTAAAAGCAGCTGCCATAGTCCAGTAACAACTCTTCGCATTCAAAAAACAGTCGTGCATAGTTTATGCGTATTAATAGCTTCAAGCCGTATTCAAAAAACACAGCGAATGTCAGCAATCGAGCGCATGCCGCCCAAGCGCTTAGTTGGGTGTTGGGTGAGCATCGCCAAACAGCGGTTGTCCACCAGACAATCGGTAGCAATAGCATCAAGTGTACGTCATCCCAGCTGGATACAGTCAATATTCCGGTTTTTGCCAGCGTATCTGCCGCATACAAACAAGCGTTCAAGATTATAAAAAAAGGCCAGAACACCCACTTTAGGGGCGCACTGCCGTTCCATCCAGCAAACAGATAGTTATCAGAGGATTGTTTCTGCGGATAAGCTCCCTGAAACAGAGAGCTTATAAACAGAACAATAAGCAGGGCCATAAAAATAATCAGCAAATCCAGCGGACTTGCCAGACCCATATGGGTAAAAAATAACGGTAATGAATAAATAAACATGTGAGAACGTTCGTTAAGAAAAGTAAAGGATCTGCTTACCTGTATGGCTAACCTTTCAGCTGTTTTGTAGAACAAGTAAACGATTATTGGCGGGCATGGCAAGGTCATTTAATAAGCTAAAGCCCCTGGATGTCGATAAAAACGCTATGTCTTCAAAGTTTTTAATGCCGCTTGCCGTATTTTGGCTTTTAAGCCATTTATCGAAAGAGGCATTGTTGTCGCTGGTATAAGCGCCGTTATAGTTAAACGGGCCATAAATACAAATAAGCGCTTGGGGGCTCAGGTATTCGGTCAGGCGGTCAAAGAATATCTGTACGTTATCCCAACTCATGATGTGCAGCGTATTGGCGGTAAATAACGCGTCAATAGAGCTGCATGGCCACACCGCATCGGTGACATCCAGAGCTAATGGTGGTTTCAAATTAGCTAATTGCGCTTCTTGCTGCCATAAACAGATGCCGGGAATATTTTCGCTTCTATCGGTAGGCTGCCATTCAAGATGAGGGAGGTGTCTGGCAAAATAACAGGCATGTTGACCGGTGCCGCTGCCGATTTCCCAAACGGTTGTTGGCTGACAAAACACTGTTCTGATAACCTGCAAAATGGGATCCTTATTGTTTTCACAGGCCTGGGAAAAAGGTTTATGGGTCATGTGCTTGATGGATTGATGTTATTCTGCTGCTTTAACTGTACTGTTTATAAAGATGGAAGTAAAACAAATCAATAGTATGGCGCAAGTCGATGGTGCGGTCTGGAATCGACTTACCGGCGACGCCTACCCGTTTTTACGGCATGAGTTTTTATTGGCGCTGGAGAAAAGCGGTTCGGTCTCGGGGCAAACGGGTTGGGAACCTGCGCATTTGCTGGTTATCGATGAAGATGAACTGGTTGCGTTTATGCCGTTGTATCTTAAGCATCATTCTTGGGGTGAATATGTGTTTGATCATCAGTGGGCCCAAGCCTATCAGCAGCAGGGTATCGATTATTATCCAAAATGGTTGACAGCCATCCCGTTTACACCCTGCCAAGGGTCGCGACTTGCGATTAAAGCGACTGTCGATCCGATAGAAGTTATGCAATTATTACTGGCTTATATAAAACAGCGTTCAGATAAGCTGGGCATTTCTTCATGGCATTGTTTGTTCCCTGTCGAAACACAGCTAGAGCTGTTAAGGTCATTGGGCTTAAGTATTCGCGAGGGCGTACAGTTTCACTGGTTTAACCGGGGTTATGGTGACTTCAATGATTTTCTGCAAACATTGAATGCCGGTAAACGCAAAATGATCAAGCGTGAACGCCGACGAGTCAGCGAACAGGGCGTCAGTGTGTTGCGTATTGCCGGGCCAGATGTCAGTGAATTGCAATGGCGGGTATTTTTTCAGTTTTACAGGATGACCTATTTAAAAAAAGGCTCGCAGCCTTATTTGAATCTGGCCTTCTTTCAACAATTAGCCGCAACCATGGGTGAGCAATTATTGCTGGTTCTGGCGGTTAAAGACGGTGACTATATTGCCGCAGCATTAAGTTTTGTTGGTGTCGATACCTTATATGGCCGTTATTGGGGCTGTTACGAACACTATAATAGCCTGCATTTTGAAGTTTGTTATTATCAAGGGCTCGACTATTGCATTGAACACGGCTTAAAGCGGTTTGACTCCGGGGCTCAAGGCGAACACAAGATTTCGCGCGGTTTTGAACCCGTCACCACGTATTCGGCGCACTGGATCAAAGATATCCGCTTTGCAAAAGCCATCGAACATTTTTTAGCCAGAGAGCAAGAAGCCATGCGGCTTTATAAACAGGATGCCGCCTCTTATCTGCCA
>JBCKWP010000129.1:0-3927 GCA_038922455.1 Methylobacter sp.
CCGCTTGCATCACTGATATTCGCCAAGTTTACTCTTACATGCTATGGTTCCTAAGCGTACATTTAACAGATTAATTTTTTGGGAGTGATGATTATGAAACAAGCAGTCGTTTTTTTGATTTTGCTGTTACCTATTTCTGTTTTTGTCGAAAATATGGGGGGTATGAGCGAAGAACAAATGCAACAAATGATGCAGCAGGCACAAGGCATGCAGACCTGCATGCAAGATATTGATCAAGCTGAAATGCAAGCTTTTGAACAGCGGGCAAATCAAATGTCAGAAGAAACTCAGGCGCTTTGCGCCAGCGGCAAACGGGACGAGGCGATGCAAATGGCAACGGCTTTCGGCAAAGAAGTATCAGGCAGCAAAGCCATGCAGGCCATGAAAAAATGCGGGGAAGGCATGAAAAATAGGATGCCAAAGATAGTGGCAGCGGCTCAGGATGACCAGCAGGGGAAATCAGGCCGTCATATTTGCGATGAACTTTAAGTGCTTTTATCGTTCGCTAGCCCCGGCATAACAGCCCTGTAGTATGGTAGGGCGGTTTCGCTTTAGCAAACCGCCAATCACCATAAAGTAGGCGCTTTAGGCGACGCACAACGCTGATGACAGCCTGTCGCAGTTGTGGTGGATGCCTAGCGGCGAATCCACCTTACAGCCCTTATTCCGACTTACGCATGTGCAAGCTTGAATAATCTATAAAAATTCTCAGTCGATGACTCGGCAATTTCATTGATCGTCGTTCCACGCAACTTTGCCAATTGCTCTGCAACGTAACGCACGTAGATCGGATAGTTGGGCCTGCCACGGAAAGGTACCGGCGACAGATAGGGCGAGTCGGTTTCGATAAGGAAGCGGTCGTCAGGCACTTTTTTGGCGACTTCCTGAATTTCCTTGGCGCTGTTGAAGGTGACGATGCCGGAAAAGGATATATAAAAACCCATATCCAACGCTTTCTCGGCAAACTCCCAGTCTTCGGTAAAACAGTGAATAATGCCCCCGACTTCGCTTGCGCCCTCTTCTTCCAGGATGCGCAGCGTGTCGTATTTAGCTTCTCGGGTGTGGATAATCAGCGGTTTTTTCAATTCTTTTGCGGCGTTAATATGATTTCTGAAACGTTGGTGCTGCCAGCCCAAATCGCCTTCGCTGCGAAAATAATCCAGGCCGGTCTCGCCTATGCCGATAACTTTGTCGGGACGACCTAAAGCGATCAGTTCTTCGACGCTGGGATCTTGTCCATCCTGGCTATTGGGATGCACACCGACGGTCACGGATATTTGCGGATAAGGCGTCACCAAAGCCAACATTGCCGGATAGGCTTCCAAATCAATCGAGATACACAGCAGGTGTTCAATTTGGCTGTTTGTCGCTTCGCTCATGAAACAGGCAAAGTCATTTTGATAGGGTGCCAGATCGATACGATCCAGATGGCAATGGGAGTCTATTAACATGGGATGTTTTGAAATAGGTGAAAGGCGAAGGCTAAAGGCAAAGAGCGGGCGTGTTGAAGCTTAGTTTTTTCGTACCTTGCCTTTTGCCTTTTATCTCACATAGTATGCGTAGAGCGGTCATTCTCTAAAGAACCGGCCAGATAGTTTTCTATTTTGTTGCGTGATAGTCCGCCATCCTGATCGCTAAATTGTACGCCGACGCCGGTGGCCCCGTAGCCTTCCGAACCGGGCGGCGTTATCCAGATTATTTTTCCGGCTATCGGCAACCGTTCGGTCTCTTTCATTAAATTGAGCAACATGAATACTTCCTGGCCCATTTCATATTCGCGGTTGGTCGGAATAAACAGCCCGCCGTTGGTGATAAAAGGCATGTAGGCTGCATATAAAGCGTGTTTATCTTTAATCGAAAGGGACAAGATGCTTTGTCCGGCTGCGTCTGCCATGTCATTTACTCCTGTTAAGTGTGTGCCATTGTATTAAAATCTCTTCAAACAATAGCTGCTTGTTTATTTGGGTGTCCAACCGTTGCCGACTGGCCAATAATAAATCATACAACTTATAAAGTCCTGTTAATTCTAGCCGAACAGTCAGTTCTTGCAACTGCCTGTTTAAGTCCGGATTATATAAGTTATCGGCCTGAACCTGGTAAAAACACTTGATCAAATCGATAACCCAGGAGGTCATCCAGAATATTAACGGCGCTGCCGGTAGCTTGTGCCAGTCTTCAGCAATAATGACCGGCGATTTAAGCTGTTTTGCTATCGCCATCCACGCATTGAAACAGTCATTGCGTAAGGTCAAGCCTCCATCATTGGCATAGTCCAGTGCCAGCAAAGGCGCGCCCTGCGCTAAAGAGACATTTCCCTGCAAGGTCTGGTTGGCTGCTGCATCGCATTGCAAAGCTTCTGCCAGCCACGTAACGACGGCTTCCTTGTCCGGCGTGGTAACCGCCAGTTTTTGACAGCGGCTGATAATAGTCGCCGGCAATGCGCTCGGCTTTTCAGTGATTAAGATAATCAGGGTACGCTCGGTCGGCTCTTCCAAACATTTTAAGAACGCATTGGCCGCCGCATTATTCATCTTATCGGCGGGGTTGATGATGACGATACGATAAGTCTCAAACTGCGGTTTTAAGGTCAATCGGGTAACCAGACTGCGTATCTGCCCGATGGTAATGCCTTTGCCCGGCTCCTCGGGTTGCACCCTGATAAAATCGGGATGGGTTTCGGCATTAACCAGCAAACAACTGCTGCAAAGACCACAGGCGGTACCGTTGGCCTGCGCTGCGCCGCAAAGCAAAGATGCGGCGAACTGCTCGGCCAACTGCTGTTTGCCTAGGCCTTTATTGCCGGTGATCAGCAAGGCCTGGGGGATACGTTGTTGCGCGATATAACTGCACAGATGCGCCCAGTTTTGCTGCTGCCAAGGTAATAGCGGTGTCATTTAATGCTGCCATGCCGAGGAGCAGTCGGGCAAGTTGGGGAACACAAACCCAGCAAAGCACGGACAACATCGCTAATGGCCCGTTGTACGTCGACTAACGGTTGATTGGCTTTTATGAGCTTGATGCGTTCAGGATACATTTCGGCCTGCAATAAATAGGCTCGTCTGACGTTTTCAAAAAAACTGATCTTTTCCGACTCGAAACGATCGAAGGCGCCGCGTTTTCGAGCACGCTCTATGCCTATCTCGACCGGTGCATCCAATAACAGGGTTAAATCCGGCCTTAATGTGCCTTGCACCAGATGTTCCAGCCATTCTATGGTGCTGATTTTCATGTTTCTACCACCGCCCTGATAAGCATAGGTAGCATCGGTAAAACGGTCGCAAAGCACCCATTTTCCTTGGGCTAAAGCGGGTTCAATCACATGCTTTATATGCTGAGCCCGTGCCGCGAACATCATCAATAACTCAGCTTGCTCAGATATAGCCTCGCTTTTGTTGTCCAGCAATAATTGGCGTATTTTTTCGGCAAGCTCGGTACCGCCGGGTTCTCGCGTCACCACAACAGGGATGTTGTGTTGCTCCAGATAGTCTTTTATAAAAACCAGGTTGGTGGTTTTGCCTACCCCTTCCCCGCCTTCCAGTGTAATAAACTTCCCTCGGATCATTTTTTGTTCCTTTGAAATTTGTCCACCGCCGAATTATGGTCTTTTAAGGTCGCTGAAAACACATGGGTACCGTCACCACGAGCGACAAAATAAACACTGTCACCCTCAGCTGGATGCAATACGGCATGAAGCGCGGCTCGTCCCGGCATCGCAATCGGCGTTGGCGGCAAGCCGCTGATAATATAGGTGTTGTACGGCGTAGCAGTGGTTAAATCTTTAGATTTAATATTGCCCTGATAACTTTCACCCATCCCGTAAATGACGGTAGGGTCGGTTTGCAACAACATCTTTTGTTTCAGTCTGCGGATAAACACACCGGCTATCTGTGGCCTTTCGGCGGCCGCCCCGGTTTCCTTTTCTACAAT
>JBCKWP010000130.1:0-3883 GCA_038922455.1 Methylobacter sp.
GGCGGTACTGTTACAGGACAGTTTCAGCATCGAACTGGATGGGCGTTTCACGGTGCTGGGTCGGCAGCTCGACATGGTCAAAATCGGCGGCAAACGCACGTCCTTGTCAGAGCTTAACCGGAGGTTAAAGGATGTAGACGGGGTGGATGACGGCTTTTGTTTCCTCGAAGACGGGGCGGATGAAAGCCGCCTAACGGTGGTGGTGGTTAGCGACCTGGACAAGCAAGGCATAAGGGAAGGCTTGCTGCCGTATGTGGATCAGGTTTTCCTGCCCCGAAAAATCTATTTTGTTACCACTATTCCGCGCAACGAGGCAGGCAAGCTAACTAAGACGGAGATGGAAAAGCTATTGGCAGGACTGGCTTAGGAATGTGCACGAAATAAAGTTAACAAATGAGTATTATCGGGTAGTGTGGGGGGCGACTTCAGTCGCCGCGTGGCGACTGAAGTCGCCCCCCACAGATGCTCAAGTTATTTCGTGCACGTTCCTTAACAGATTTGAGGCGGGCTCGGCAATCTGCTAACCTAAGCGTTGATGTCCAAGCTCCAGCTTGCATTTGCCAATGTCCCAGCGTTGCCTACATGGATGTAGGTACTTAGCGTGAGCAGGAGCGGAAGCTGCGCCTAAAGCGCCTACTTTGGGTGTCGAACGCGACGCTAGAGCGTCCCTAACTGCGTTCCCACGCTGGAGCCCTTCGACAATGCTCAGGACAGGCATGGGAACGATAAATAAAAAAACACAATGCGCGGTATTCACCAAGAATCTAAAAAAGAAGCTTACGACGTCATCGTCATCGGTGCCGGCATAGGTGGCCTAAGCACGGCGGCAATGCTGGCTAAGGCCGGGAAATTCGTGCTGTTGGTTGAACGACACGACCGTCCGGGCGGATATGCCCACGGCTTCAGGCGGCGCAACTACCATTTCGATTCCGGCGTCCATCTGGTCAGCGGTTGTGGCGTTAACGGCTACCGTAACGGCAGCACCATCCACAATATCTGCCGTGCCGTGGACATAGACCCGCAAGCTGTTTTCCTGCCTATCCAAACTTACGCAAGGGCGGTTTTTCCGGAATTTGAAATAGCCTTGCAAGCTGGCGAGGAAGCGTTCATTGCCGGACTGAGCGAACAGTTTCCTCTGGAAAAAGACCGGCTGTTGGCGCTGATTCGCCTTTGCCGGGTGTTGGCGGAAGAAGCCATGCTGGCGGAGGAGCTGCTGGAGCCGGGTCGATCAAACAGCGTTTCACCCGCCCGTGCTCTAGCCAATTTATTCCGTTACCGCCGCACGACATTGGCCGAAGCGTTGGATGAGTTCCTAGTTGATCCGCGCCTAAAGAGTGTCTGTGCCTCCCTCTGGCCTTATTTGGGACTGCCGCCTTCGAAGCTGTCTTTCCTGTACTGGGCGAGCATGATGGCGGGTTATACCTATGAAGGCGCTTATTATTGTCGCGGCAGTTTCCAGGCCTACGCCAATCTGCTTGCGGAGGCCGTGGAGCGGCAGGGCGGCGAGGTGTTGCTGAATTCCAGTGTGCGGCGCATCCATGTCGTGCAAGGCGAAGCCGGCGGTGTGATCTTGGAAAACGGCCAGCTTATCCTCGCCAAGGTGGTGGTGTCCAATATCGACATCCGCCAGACCGCCGACTTGTTGATTGGCTCGGAAAACTTGCCGGATGGCTATGGTCAGGGCTTGGCAAAACTGACTCCCTCGCTGTCTATCTTTGTGAATTATGTGGCCACCGATCTGCCGATTTCCGAATCGGTTCATAGCCACGAGTCCTTTTTCTATGAGTCTTTCGATCATGAAACGAGCTATGGATTGACGCAGGATGGCCGTTCCAATTGGTTTTCAGCCACTCTTCCTTGTTTGGCCGATCCCTCTTTAGCGCCTGAAGGGCATCACATTCTGGCGCTGACCACCTTATGCCCATTTCAAGTCGGACAATCCTGGCGGCAAGCCAAGAAGATGTTCCAACAGCAGCTATTGGAAAAAGCCGAGCGCCATTTTCCCGGCCTTAATGACCACCTGTTACTGGTGGAGTCAGGCTCGCCCAGAACCTTGGAACGTTACACGCTTAACCAGCAAGGCGCGGCCTATGGCTTTGCGCCCAGCCCAGACCAGATCGGCCCCAACCGACCCGGCGTGCGTGGAGCCTTGCCCGGACTTTTCCACACCGGACATTGGACTCGGCCGGGCGGTGGCGTGGCTGGCGTCAGCGTCTCCGCCCAACTCGCCACGCAAGCCATACTCGATATACCTAAGCAGGAAGATTTCTGGAGGCTTTTGGGTGTTGCCGTTTAAGTTAGGCTTTACCTGTTAACGTGCTCAAGTTATTTCGTGCTCGTTCCTAAGCAATCGAACAGTAAGCGTTCACCCTCCCCTTTTTCAAAGGGGAGGGTGAACGCTTACATCGAACCGGCTGTCAAAAAAGGGTCAATGCCGATCCGTGATGGGAAGCCCGCTCTACGAGGATCGATTCCCAAGGATTTTTTAATGGCGGTTTACACGGAAATTTTTACACACCCCAACTTTTCGTACCGTTGGACTTCACACCCTGGAACCCAACTGTTTCTTAAACTGATCGGCTATCCACGATGCGCCATCACCCACGCCATGCAACTGCGTTTGTGTACCAAAACCCGCCGCAACGGCGCAGTTGACTAAGGCTTGTCCGGCATCGTCAACACTCCCGCCAAAGGTTGCAGCAAACAGCGGCGTCACGCTACCTTTCTCATGCACTAAAGCTAACCGGGTCTCCTGCCAATGCAGCTTTTTTTGTTTGCGTTTATCGCCTTCGGCTATTGTCACGATAGGCACCATGCAGCCATCAATTTGGCCAATTAGTTCCAGCCAGCCAGCCAGCCAGGTGTTCCTAACGGTAAGCTCGCCATTTCCCGCTGCTCATGCATTTGCTGAACGTGATGTTCAGTCATTGTCCGAATCGTACTCACCGAAATGTCTATACTATAATGTTCTTGCAGCTTAAGCGGAACTTGCCCGAAAGCAGGGTCAGCACCAAAATCGGTAATCGCCCGCTGTAAAGGCATTGAGCAACAACGCCGGGTAATTCTTGGCTTCGCTAATAAAGGGTCTGAAGCGCTGGCCGGGCCTGCGAAATAAAAGCTCTAGAACTTCAATTTCTCCGAAAGTGGTATGCCAACACACTTTTTTTTACCGTTTTTGTGAAGATCGGGCTGTTCATCTCTCAATTGTCTTGAGGTAAGAGCAACGGCATTCTCTGCCCAGCAATGCAAAGCGTCATTGCCCATTTTACGCAATTCTTCTATCACACCCCGTTGTCGATAGTTGTATTTGTATATACATTGGTGTAGTATTTGCGCATGAAAATATCAGGATTTGATTGGGATGATGGCAACTGGCCAAAGTGCGCCAAGCATGGGGTGACCAAAGAAGAAATTGAGAAACTATTTGATGGATTGCTATCAGCCATGCCAGACCCAAACAAGGACGAACCGCGTATGCGCGGAATCGGAAAAACAGAAGATGAGCGCTATATTTTTTTGGTGTTCATACTGCGTGAGAGCAAAGGCTCAACGTTGATTCGACCAATCAGCGCCCGTTATATGCACCAAAAGGAGATAGAACACTATGAAAACAGAGTTTAAAAAGATGCCAACGCTTGGAAGCGATGCCGAAGCTGAAAAGTTTGTTGATACTGCGAACCTTGCAGAATATGACCTTTCAGGCTTCAAGCCTATGTTATTTGAGTACGAGGAAAAGTCTGCTGTTATCAATATGCGCTTACCTCAAGCCCTGTTAGATGCAGTCAAAATGAAAGCTAAAACCAAAGGCATTCCGTACACGCGGTATGTGCGTGCGTTGTTAGAGCATGATGTAGCACATCAATAACCTATTTTTGCAGGCGCT
>JBCKWP010000131.1:0-3856 GCA_038922455.1 Methylobacter sp.
AGCACTACCCTATTTTGGTAAAATGAATGGTTTTAATCGAAAAACAAGCGCCTAATTGAACCCAGTATTTAAATGATTTATTGATTTCACCCATGAAACCACATGTAAAACTATCCGCTGTGATTGCCAGCTTGTTAACGGGGATTTCGCCGCTGCAAGCGCAAAACTTAGCGGAAACCTATGAGCTTGCCTTGCAAAATGCGCCTATTTTAAAACAGGCTCAGGCCAAGCAATCGGCTATCGGTGAATCGAAAGATCAAAGCATTGCGCGGTTTCTGCCGAACATATCGGCCACCGCAGCCAGTAGCAAACAACTACTGCATAACAAAAAGACCGGTACCTTTCAAGGCAACGCCGTCAACCAGGACTTCTGGAATAATACCTTTAATCTCAACTTAACCCAGCCGTTGTTCCACTGGGATCACTGGATACAATTAAGCCAGTCCGACAATCAAATTGCCCAGGCTGAAGCGGCGTATCTGACTGAATTACAAAACCTGATGGTCAAAACGACCGAAACCTATTTCAATGTGCTGTATGCTCAGGACAACCTGCAATTTGCATCTATGGAAAAACAGGCTATCGCCCGGCAATTGGAACAGGCTCAGCACATGTTTGACGTGGGCATTATTGCGATAACCGACATCAATGAGGCGCAGGCGGGTTTCGACCAAGCCAATGCCAATGAAATTGACGCGGCTAATAATCTGGACAATCAAAAAGAGGCGTTAAGGGAAATCATCGGCGAAAACGATGTCTCGCTCAATGCACTGGGCGAAAAGCTTCCCCTACTCAAGCCTGAACCGACTGACATTTCGGCGTGGAGCGATCTGGCCGAACTCAATAACTTCAGCGTCATTTCAGCATTTAACCAGGCTGAAGTGTCGCGCAAAGCCATCGATTTGCAACGCAGCGGCCACTTGCCTCGCCTGGATTTGATCGGCTCTTACGGAGTATCCGACAATACTAGCAGCTTTGGTTTTCGTGGTGACACCCAAAGTGTCGGAGTGCAACTGGAGGTGCCATTGTTTGAAGGCGGCGCGGTAAATTCCAGAACCCGTCAGGCCGACTATGAATATCAGGCCGCCAAAGAGGATTTGACCGCGAAAAAGCGGGCGGTAAAACGCCAAGTGAAAGACGCGTAGCCGCGCTAAACGCCACGGTGACCTCGGCAACCAGCGCCTTGGTGGCGACCGAAGCAGGCTTTGGCGCAGGCACCCGAACCATGGTCGATGTGTTGAACGAACAAAGAAATTTATACCACGCAAAACGGGATTTTTCACGCACCCGCTACGATTATCTGGTTAACGGTATCAAGTTAAAACAAGCGGCCAGCAGCCTTAGCCAGGATGATATTGAGCAGCTAAACCGGTTATTGGTGGCGAATGCCAAAAGCAGCGGATCTGAAAAATAACCATCACTCTGCCCGCAAGGCCTCCAACGGCTCCAGCCGGGCGGCTTTGATGGCCGGAGCCACGCCGGCGGCTATGCCGATCAACAGTGAGATTATAAAGGCCGCTACGATATAGCCCCAGGCCAGTTCCACCGGCAAGGCGGGCAGCGCGGCATCAAGAATTCCGACTACGGTTATGCCCAGCAACACGCCGCAAAGTCCGCCTGCGGCGCTCAACGCCAAAGCCTCGCACAGGAACAACTGAAAAATGGTGCTCCGCTCCGCCCCTACCGCCCTCAGCAAGCCGATTTCGGAAATACGTTCGGAAACGGCGATAGTCATGATGGTCAATATGCCGACCGAGCCTACCAGTAAGGAAATGCCACCCAACGCCGCTACCGCCAGGGTCAGGATATTCAGAATGGAATCCATGCTTTTCAGCATCTGGTTTTGGGTGACGAGGGTGAAGTCCTCCCTGCCGTGTCGGGTGATCAAGCTTCGTTTTATGGCATTTTCCACGCTGGACACAGAAACATTGCTTTTATAAAGCAGATGGATTTCCATCAGGCTTTCCCGATCGAACAGCTCCAATGCCTTGGCGGCCGGGATGTAAATCGTGTCGTCCATGTCAAAGCCAATCATCTGGCCTTTTTTCTCCATCACGCCGATGACCCGAAAACGATCGCTGCCGATCCTAATGCGCTGGCCTAACGGACTGGTCGTGCCAAACAGTTCCGCCGCCAATTTATGACCCAACACCGCAAAAGCACGCGGATTGCTTTCTTCTTCCGGCAAAAAACGCCCACTGTTGACCTTGATTTTCCAAAGCACCGGCACGGCTGAGCCGACACCCAGCACATTGGTGCGCCGCTGCTTTTCCCCGGCTTCGACACGCGCATTGCCTTGCACCATCGGCGACACTGCAATAATAGCTTCCAGCTTACCTAGACTGACCGCATCGGCTAGAACTAACGGCCTCACCGTACTAATTGTTGCGCCCGACATGCCGAAGGTGGTGGTCTTGCCGGGATGAACACTTATCAGATGGGTGCCGAACTGGGTGAATTCGGCCAGCACGAAGGTATGTATGCCTCGGCCTATCGAAGTTAATATTACCACCGCAGCGATACCGATAATCAGCCCCAACGCGGTCAGCGTCGAGCGCAGTTTATGGCTGATCACCGTTCGGTACGACAATGAAATCAGGTCGGCGTAGTACATTATTATCGCTTCGCCAATGCGGTGACAGGGTCAAGATTAGCCGCTTTTCTGGCTGGCAATACGCCGAACAGCAGACCGGTAAACAACGACACCGCCAACGCGGCAAGCAAAGCCCAGCCCGGCAACTCCATAGGAAAATCTGGGTAAAAAGCCTGCAATACGCCAAGGGTTAGGTAGCCCAAGATCACGCCCAACACTGCCCCCGCCAGCGACAACATCGCCGCCTCAGTCAAAAATAGCCACAGCAGCTGCCGTTTGGTTGCACCCAAGGCCTTCAGCAGGCCGATCTCGGCGGTGCGTTGAGTCACGCTGACCAGCATCACATTCATCACCAACACACCGGCTACCGCTAGACTGACCCCGGCGATGCTGGCGACAGTCATTGTCAACGCAGTCAATATCTTGTCGAAAGTGCTAACCACGCTATCCTGGGTAATCAGCGTCACATCGTCCTCGCCTTCATGACGGGCCTTGATGATACTTTTGATTTCATCAACCGCCTTGTCCATGTCCGGCTTGGATTTAGTTTCAACCAGAACCCTGAACAATGAATGGGTGTCGAACAAAGCCTGCGCGGAGGCCACCGGAATAATTACAATTTCGTCAAAGTCGATGCCAACCGATTGCCCTTCAGATGCCAGCACGCCGATCACCCGAAAACGCCGGTCATTGATGCGCAGCCATTGCCCGAGCGCTGGTTGATTGGCAAACAGCTGGTTGCGTATGGTTTGGCCGATCACACAAACCGACAGGGCTTTATCGATCTCGGTTTCAGGTAAGAAACTGCCTTGCGCCACGGTCAAACGGCGCACCCGTCTTAATGCATGAGTTGAACCTACGACATTAGTTTCACGTTCCAGTCCCAGCGCTGAAACCGGCGCGGAACCGATGGTCAGCGGCGCAATAGCGGCAATATGACGGCTGCGGAATAAGGCCTCGGCATCATCCAGCGTCAAATCCCTAGGCGTTTCGCCAAATAGCGGCGGCGGTCCACCGGTAGTTTCAGTGCGCCCCGGCAACACGATGACCAGATGCGTACCCAAGGCTTCAAATTCATTAACCACATAACGGCGGGCGCTTTCGCCCAGTGCCGTCAACACGGAAACCGACGCTATGCCGATGCTCATTGCCAGAATAATCAACGCCGCACGTAAGCGCTGGGTGCTAATTGCGGCTAAGGATTGGGTTAATGTATCTTTAATGAGCATGATTTATCTGACTTACCCCTTCTCGTTCCCACGC
>JBCKWP010000132.1:0-3853 GCA_038922455.1 Methylobacter sp.
AGCCGCTCCTACAACATTTTTATTCCAAACCAAAACCGCATTTTGATAAGTTAAAGAGTATAGAGACCGTGTGACTTACCTATTAAAACCGCTGTCAAAATAGCAATAGAGCCCATAAAAAGTTAAAGAGCTAGTTTTTTCTTACCACTGGGACTCGCCTGTTTCAGGATCGTACATTTCATGGACAATCTTGTGCCGGTTGGCGATTAACTCTTCAATGCTCGGCGAATTGTTCATAGCACGAGAAATCGCCAGTTTCATCGCTTCATAATTAGTGCGATATAAATCTTTACGATCCAGATCAGGATTAGTCGCGCATTCCGGGGCTATCCACAGCATCGCAATAATGCACAAATCATTAGCCTGATCGGCAGGAATGACGCCAGCGATCACGCTGTCCAGCACTGCATCCGCTACCGCCGATTGAACAGGGCCGCCGAACAGATTCACATAGTCGGTGGACTTGATGGTGACCTTGGGAACCATGATTGTCGCAGGCTTCACTTGCTGGTTGCAGGCCCGAATCGCGAACATGCGAGTATGCCCTGCGGTTTGCCCCATCAAATTGGCAAACGCGTGACCGGCAGGCCCTTTTACACTGCCTATCAGTATTTCGGGCATGGCGTCTGTGCCTTGGCCGTCACTAGAAAACACCGTCGCTTCGCCGGTTCTGAACCAAATTGTGTCTGACATTACGTAACCTCAAAAGAATAAGAAAAAACCAGCATTTTATGCTGGATAGGGACGGAGGTGCAACAAGGTTCAAGGCAATAAAATCATTTTAGAGCTCATCGAAAGTGCGTGGGAGCAATGGTTTGAAGCAATGACCCAATTTTCCGAGACTTTATGGCTGATGAACGCAATCAACCTGAGCAGGCGCAAGAGCGGGATTGGGTTGGTTAAAATAACCAAGTAGACTCTAATAAACCTGTCAAACAGATCCTGCATGCAGGCAAATGCCCAGCGCTTTTGTCACTTTGAGTATGGTATCAAAACTGGGAATATGTTCGCCATCAAGAGAGCGGTATAGGCTTTCGCGGGAAAGGCCGGTATCTCTGGCAATCTGTGACATACCACGTGCACGGGCAATATCCCCCAAGGCTTTAGCTATAAAGGTTGCGTCACCATCTGCTTCTTCAATACAGGCATCCAGATAAGCCGCCATTTCCTCTGTAGTTCTTAAATGCTCCGCCACATCGTAGCGACTGGTGATTGTTTTTGTCATGGTAATTTCCTACAGATTATGGGCAAAACTTTGAGCAATTTTAATGTCGGCATCCTGGGTGCTTTTATTGCCACCAGCCAACAGAATCACGATTTCGTTACCTTGCCGCGTGAAATACACCCGATAACCGTGGCCCTAGTCGATGCGCATTTCCAGCACACCTTCACCCACTGACTTCACATCACTGGGATTGCCCAAGGCTAAGCGTTCAACTCTGGCCTGGACTTTAGCGCGTGCCCGAATATCGCGTAGATCGTCTAACCACTTGGCGTAAACATTGGTTTTTTAATATCGATCATGCGCTAAGTGTAGCTTTTCGACTACACTTGTCAATCAAAGATACTGGGATTCATAATTTGTTAATCTCCCCGCCAACTAAACTAACCCAAAACCATCACCCATAAAAAAGGCCGGATATTCTCCGGCCTTTTTCGTTTCTTAACAATTAATGCAACAACCCCTGCAATAATCCATTCAATTTATGCACAAAAGCAGCCGGATCATCCAGCTGACCGCCTTCGCTCAGGATCGCTTGATCGAACAGGATATGGGCTAAGTCGGCAAAACGGCTGTCGTCTTGTTCTTCTTTCATTTTAACCACCAAGGGATGGGTCGGGTTAAGCTCGAAGATCGGCTTTCTGCCCATTCCCATGCCTAAGCCTTGTCCCGCATCTTTCATGATTCTTTCCATGTTCAGGCTCATGCCGTAAACGTCGGCAACCAGACAGGCGGGCGATTCGGTCAAGCGATGACTCAAGCGCACTTCGCTGACTTTATCGGCCAGCACTTCTTTGATTTGCTTGAGCACCGCTTCAAAATCCTTGCTGACTTCTTCCTGGGCTACTTTGTCCTCTTCGCTATCCAAAATGACTGCGTCCAGATCGCCTTTGGCGACCGACTGAAGATGCTTGCCGTCGAATTCGTCCAGATTAGACACCAGCCATTCGTCGATACGATCCGATAACAATAAGACTTCAATGCCTTTCTTACGGAAAATTTCCAGATGCGGGCTGTTCTTTGCGGCCGAGAAACTGTCTGCGGTGACATAATAAATCTTGTCCTGCCCTTCTTTCATGCGGCTGACATAAGCTTCCAACGAGACTTCCTGTTTATCAGTGTCGGCCAGTGTCGAAGCGAAACGCAGCAATTTGGCGATCCGCGCCTTGTTGCCGTGATCTTCAATCGGGCCTTCTTTGATGACTTGACCGAATTGTGACCAGAATGTCGCGTATTTTTCCGGCTCAGTCTTGGCCATATCTTCCAACATACCCAGCACTTTTTTAACGGCACCGGATTTGATGGTGCTGATTTGCTTGCTTTGTTGCAGGATTTCCCGCGATACGTTTAGCGGCAGAGAATTGGCATCAATAATACCTCTTACAAAGCGCAAATAACGCGGCATCAGCTGCTCGGCATCATCGGTGATGAACACTTTGCGTATATACAGTTTCACGCCGTGCTTGGCGTCTCTATCCCATAAGTCAAAAGGCGCACGTGACGGCACATAAAGCAGCAAGGTGTATTCATTGGTACCTTCAACTTTGCTGTGTACATGGGTTAGCGGGTCTTGATAATCGTGGCCTACATGCTTGTAAAATTCGTTGTAAGCTTCGTCGGAAATCTCCTGACGGGCTTTGGTCCATAATGCGGAAGCCGAGTTAACGGTCTCTTCAACGATTTCTACAGGTTTCTCTTCTTCGCCTTCTTCAATCATGGACGGCATGACTTCTTTGTCCATGACGATAGGCAGGGAAATATGGTCGGAGAATTTTCTGACGATAGAGCGGAGTCGGTAGCCATCCAGAAAATCGCTTTCGGATTCTTTCAAATGCAGTACGATTTCGGTTCCGCGTTGAGCTTTGTCTACGGATTCCAGGGTGTAATCGCCCTCGCCCGCCGATTCCCAGCGCACGCCGTCGCTTTTGTCGGCACCGGCCTTGCGGGTGATTAAGGTGACTTTATCGGCAACGATAAACGCCGAATAAAAACCCACGCCGAACTGGCCGATCAATTCGCTGTCTTTGGCCTGGTCGCCGGTTAAGGCTTGGAAAAACTGTTTGGTGCCTGATTTTGCAATAGTGCCGATATGCTCCTGAACTTCCGCACGAGTCATACCGATGCCATTATCGATAACGGTGATGGTGCGTTTTTCTTTGTCGTATTCCAGGCGGATTTTTAGCTCACTGTCGCCTTCATACAGACCGTCATTGGACAATGCTTCAAAGCGCAATTTGTCTGCCGCATCTGACGCATTAGAAATCAACTCGCGTAAAAATATTTCCTTGTTACTATATAATGAATGAATCATTAAGTGCAGCAGGTGTTTAACTTCGGTTTCAAAGCCTAAGGTTTCTTTTTTTGCTTCAACAGTCATATTTATTAATCCTGATTAATTATAAGATAAACGCCGATATTGGGACGCATTGGCTTTTTTCAAGCCCAAACCAGACAGATAACTGTATTGACTATAACGACTGACGCGACTAGACAATGGAGGGTGGGAGCGTGAATAAACCTACGACTATCGTCCTGTAGGCACTACAAACATCAGGCAAATATCTAACAGTGTTTCCCAAGGTTCTCCTTGCTGCCGACCTTTAATCTGCCGATCCGCTTTTGCACTCAACA
>JBCKWP010000133.1:0-3849 GCA_038922455.1 Methylobacter sp.
TAAAAGCCTGCTAGCTGTTGGCGTTAAGTCGTTGTCTGGTCGGTTTGAGCGCGGTGAGTTGGTTTCTTGTGTGGATGAAAATAACCAGGAAATCGCGCGCGGACTGGTTAATTACCGTGCTGTCGATGCTCAACTTATCGCGGGCAAGAGCAGTTCGGAATTTGAGAATATTCTCGGCTATTTCGATGATTCGGAGTTGATACACAGGGACAATCTGGTGATCATTTAGGCGGATTGGCACCCAATAAAAAAGGCCGTAACTCAATGAGTACGGCCTTTTTTATTGGGTAAAACTACAGCAATTAAGCGATAGCTTTTACCTTTGCATTTAGTCTGCTTTTACCGCGTGCAGCTTTATTCTTGTGAATAAGGCCTTTAGTAACTGCAGAATCGATAATCGGCACAGCAGTGTTGTAGGCGACTTGCGCTTTTTCTTTGTCGCCCAGTTTAACTGCGGCAAGGATTTTTTTTATGAAGGTGCGTAATTTGCTACGTTGTCCTGCGTTGCGAATACGGCTTTTTTCCGCTTGTCGCGCACGCTTTTTAGCTTGTGCTGTATTAGCCATAGTTTCTCGATTCTTGGTGGTAAGTTAATTAAGCCTTACATTATCTTTATAAATGCTATTATTGTCAAACTTTTTAACGCGTCACAACAGGAGCGGCGTTGAGCAGGCAGCTTTTTAAATCGACTGTAGTTGTCGGCAGCATGACTTTTATTTCACGTATCCTAGGGTTTGTTCGGGATATGTTGATTGCCCAACTTTTCGGCGTGGATTCGGCAACGGATGCCTTTTTTGTCGCGTTTAAGATTCCCAATTTTTTGAGGCGTTTATTTGCCGAAGGTGCTTTTGCACACGCCTTTGTTCCGGTGCTGTCCGATTACAAAGAGCGCGGCAGTAAGGCCGCGTTAAAGCAGTTCATCGATAAAACAGCAGGCACATTGTCGGTGTTTTTGCTGTTGATTACCGTGGTCGGCGTAGTTGCCGCTCCCTTACTGATTATGCTGTTGGCTCCCGGCTTTATGTGGCAAGGAACTCAGTACGAGCTGTCCGTCCAACTGTTGCAAATTACCTTCCCCTACTTGTTCTTTATTGCTTTGGTGGCCTTTTCCGGCGGCATTTTAAATGCGCACGGGCAATTCGCGGTCCCCGCATTAACGCCGGTTTTCCTCAATATCTGCATGATTGCCGCCGCAATCTGGCTTGCTCCATTGATGGATCAGCCGGTGACTGCATTGGCCTGGGGCGTTTTTGCAGCGGGCATCGTGCAGTTGTTGTTTCAGCTACCCGCGTTAATGCGCTTGGGTCTGATGCCGAGATTAAGGTTGGGCTTTAATGACTCGGGCGTTAAACGGATTATAAGATTGATGCTACCTGCTATTTTTAGCGTCTCGGTGACGCAGATCAATTTGTTGCTGGATACCTTGATTGCGTCGTTTTTAACCGTCGGCAGTGTGTCTTGGCTGTATTATTCCGACCGGCTGGTGGAGTTTCCGTTGGGAGTTTTGGGCATTGCGCTGGCAACGGTCATTTTGCCGAATTTATCCAAAAGCCATGCGGAGGAAGATACCGCTTCTTTTTCAAATGCGTTGGACTGGGGCTTGCGACTGGTTGTTCTGATAGGGCTTCCCGCAACCATCGGTTTGCTGTTGCTGGCCGAGCCGATGCTGTCGACACTGTTTCAATATAATGAATTTGGTGTCAGTGATGTGCATTTTGCAGGACAGAGCTTGAAGGCGTATTCGTTCGGTTTGCTGGGTTTTATTTTGATTAAGGTGCTGGCTCCGGGCTTTAGCTCACGCGGCGACATGAAAACGCCGATTCGGTACGGGGTTTGCTCCATGATAGTCAGCTTAGGCTTGAATCTGGCGCTGGTTTTCCCGCTGGCGCATGCGGGGCTGGCTTTGGCGACATCTCTGGGCGCTTTCTTTAATGCCGCCTTGTTGCTGAGAAAATTGCAAAAAGACCGGGTCTATCAACCGGCAAATGGCTGGAGGTTGTTTTTTGTCCGGGTGTTGCTGGCCGGTGGAGCAATGTCGGCAGGACTGTATTATTTTGTCGATGCAGATTGGTGGAATCACTGGAATTCAACGGCTCGTATCATTAACCTGATGAAATGGATAGGGATAGGTTTGGCAATTTACACGGTAACACTGTTGTTAACGGGCTTAAGGCTAAAGCATTTGACGGGTCAGCGGTAGAAATAAGAGCTGTGTATCTGGTGATGTAACTCTGTAGGGTACGCTGTGCGTACCTTATTGGGCTTTTGCGGTATGATTGAAAACGGTACGCACAGCGTACCCTACGGGACTTAAACCCGCTTGGATTTTTACAATCGGGTTTTTTATGGACGATTGTTTTGAATATTGTGCGTCGCCTAATGCGCCTACTTTTGGTGATTGGCGGTTTGCTATCGCGAAACCGCCCTACAAACTACGAACTGATTTCCCCCGATTTAAATTTAACCCTGCGTCAACCTGATTTCCGCTTCGCGGTATTTTGCCGCGCAATACTCAGCCACTTCGGCGGGTAAATGCGGTCCCGGCGCGGTTTTATCCCAGTCCAGCGTTTCCAGGTAATCACGGATATATTGCTTGTCGAAACTGGGCGGGCTGATGCCTACCTGATATTGATCGGCAGGCCAGAAGCGTGATGAATCGGGTGTTAAAGCCTCGTCGATCAGGTATAAAACGCCGTCATCGTCGACGCCGAATTCGAATTTGGTGTCGGCGATAATAATGCCCCGTTGTTTGGCGTAGGCGGCGGCTTCCTTGTACAGTTTTAGGCTGGCGTCGCGTACTTTTTCCGCCATGTCCTGTCCCATCAATTCCACGGTTTTTTCAAACGAGACATTTTCGTCATGCTGATCCACTTCGGCTTTTGTCGATGGCGTATAAATGGGCTCGGGTAATTGCTGTGCCTGTTGCAAACCTTCGGGTAATTTAATGCCGCAGATCGCCCCGGATTTTTGGTAATCCTTCCAGCCGGAGCCGATCAGGTAACCGCGCACGATGGCTTCAACCGGTAGCGGTTTTAACAATTTGACGACGATGGCGCGGCCTTCAATCTGCGCACGTTCGGCGGCATCGGGGACAACCTGTTCCAACGGAATGTCGGACAGGTGATTGGGCATGACGTGTTTCATTTTTTCAAACCAGAAATTGGACACGTTGGTTAAAACGCGGCCTTTGCCGGGAATCGGATCAGGCAAAATCACATCGAATGCGGACAGCCGGTCGGTGGTTACAATCAGCATGTGCTTGTCGTCAATGTCGTAAATATCTCGCACTTTGCCGCGAGCGCGGAGCTTTAAAGACGACAGTGTTGATTGGTATAGGGCTTCTGGAGCGGTCATAGGTTCTCTCTGGGGAGTCAAATAGGGCGATTTTACCCGTTATTAGGGAGGTCACAGTGTTCTATAAACCGCAGTTGGAGGCTATGGAGGCCGTTCCTCTGCGGTGTTAAGTCAATATTTTTAGCGGAACATATCCTTATTAACCGCTTTTTCCATCGCTATTTTTGCGGTGATCATGCCTTTATCAACCAGCTCTTTCATATTTTGATCCAGCGTTTGCATGCCGTCTTTGCGTCCGGTTTGAATCGCGGAATACATTTGTGCCACTTTGGCTTCACGAATCAGGTTCCTGATCGCTGAAGTACCGACCATGATTTCATGCGCGGCAATACGGCCACCGCCGATTTTCTTCAGCAAAGTTTGTGAAATAACCGCCTGCAAGGATTCGGAAAGCATGGCCCGGATCATGTCTTTTTCTCCGGCAGGGAACACGTCGATAATACGGTCGATAGTTTTAGCTGCGGAGGTCGTATGCAAGGTACCGAACACCAGATG
>JBCKWP010000134.1:0-3805 GCA_038922455.1 Methylobacter sp.
TCTCAGTGACCAGGCAGGCCATACAGCTTGGCTACTGTCCACGCATGAATATTCTACATACTTCGGGTTATGAAGTGGGGCAGGTGTATATTCCCGCGATCAATTGGCTGTTGATGGTTTGCGTATTTGTGGTGGTGTTGAGTTTCCAATCTTCTTCGGCACTCGCTTCCGCTTACGGCATTGCCGTTACCGGAACCATGATTGTCGATACTATTTTAGTGTTTATCGTCATTCAAAAGCTTTGGCAATGGAAAAAGTCGGCTAGTATCACCTTTTTGACCACGTTTCTAAGCGTAGATTTATTGTTCCTTTCTTCTAACAGCTTAAAAATACCGACCGGTGGCTGGTTGCCTTTGGTTATCGGCGTTGTGGTGTTCTTAATGATGACCACCTGGATTAAAGGTCGTGCATTACTAGCAGAGCATATGGATGAGCGGCGACTGTTGTTTGAGGATCTGGAAGATAAGATAATCAGTCATCAGCCGGTAACGGTCAAGGGCTCAGCCATTTATCTGACTAAAAATGTACATGGTGTGCCACTGGTATTCCTGCATAATTTTGAGCACAACCATGTATTGCATGAACAAATTATTGTCTTAACCGTTGTCACTAAAGACGAGCCTTACGTTGATGTGGCGCACCGGATAAAGATTCGCACCTTCGGCAAGGATAATAATTTTTACCGGGTTAAGCTTTACTATGGGTTTCAGCAAAGTCCTGATGTCAGGCAAGCTTTAGAGCAATGCATTCAAGAAGGGTTGAATATCGATTTTGAGAAGACATCGTTTTTTATCGGTAGCGAGCGGCTGTCTTTTCGGAAAAAAAGCCCGATGCCCAAATGGCGCAGACCCTTATTCAGGTTTTTATTCCACAATGCGTCAAGCGCGATAGACTTCTTCAAAATTCCTGTCGAGCGGGTCATTGAACTGGGTATACGTATCGAACTGTAACGGCGTAAATGGGCGTCTTCCGTTCGGTAAGCAAGCCACCCTTTTGCCGGTGGCTATATCTCTACTGCGTTCAAATTTTCGTCTTCATACAAACGTAATTTTTTCCAGCCGGCAAATTTACTATCATAAAATTCAAGGTCATTATCAATTGAATGCTCATAGCAGCTTCTAAACAGCTTGGCGGTACGGAACGCATGTAATTCATCGTCTGCGGTTACTTTGTCGACATTGCCAACCTGAAAGGTTTTATTCCTGGATTTGCAATTACTGACCCAGAAAACGGTATAGCAAAGATAGCTTTTATCTTTACGATGATCATACTTAATGGTTCTGGACACCCCCGTGACACCGGTGGTGGTCTTGTTTTTGGGTGGCTTAAGGAAGCGTGTCTTGCTGCCTTTTAAAACGATCAGCATCTGGTCGCGCCAAGTAATTGCGGCTTTCAAAGATTTACCTTTGTTGCCCCACAATTTATGTGAAAAATAACGACTGCTTTCTTTGCCGCGCCTGACGATGCGTACCTGAAAACCAAATACATCGGGTTCGGTAATATGTTTGTTTTTTGCCATGATAAAATTCCATCAAACGAATTAACTGAGCGTAACAGCCAATTTAGGGTGACCAGCTTTTTTGAAAAATATACTCAGAATATATCTCTGACTTCATTGTATGCTATTGAAGGATAAATTATGATTAAAATTAGAATTAAAGCAAGCTGAAAATAACAACTATTTAGACAATTCCCGACTAAATTGGTGTACAATTTTAAATATCCACTGTTTTCGGTGGCTAACATCAAGTTAACAGTCTTTTGTTTTTTCACTATCTTAATTGGAGATAATCAATGAGCGTATTAGTCGGTAAACAAGCACCTGATTTTACAGTTCCTGCCGTTTTAGGCGATGGTCAAATAGTTGATTCATTTAGTTTTTCTGAGGCCACTAGCGGGAAATATGCGGTAGTATTTTTCTACCCATTGGATTTCACCTTTGTTTGTCCAAGTGAGTTGATCGCTTTAGATCATCGTATGGATGAATTCAAAAGCCGTAATGTTGAAGTGATTGCCGTGTCTATAGATTCTCATTTTACTCACAACGCATGGCGTAATACGCCTATTAATAAAGGCGGTATCGGCCCGGTTCGTTACACAATGGCGGCGGATATATCGCACGAGATTTGTAAAGCTTATGATGTTGAAACGGATGGTCCTGTCGCTGTAGCTTACCGTGGCACATTCCTGATCGACCGCTCCGGCAAAGTCCGTCATCAAGTTGTTAACGACCTGCCTTTAGGCCGCGATATGGATGAGTTGCTGCGCATGATCGATGCCTTACAATTTCACGAAGAACACGGTGAAGTTTGCCCAGCCGGTTGGAATAAAGGCGATGCGGGCATGAATGCAAGCCCTGCCGGTGTTGCAGAATATCTGGATAAAAATGCCGATAAGCTGTAAGTATGACTGGTTTGCGCGGCTTTAACCGGTCTGCGTGATATAAAAAACTAAGGCTTAGGCGTCATTGCCTAGGCCTTTTTTATTGAGTGGAAAAAACGAAATAATTGTCGGGACTAGCTTTTAGCTAGCGCGTCACCCCGGTTTGTTTTGTGCGACATTCGGCGATTCATCAAGAAATTTACGATAATTAATTGAAATCTTAAGTCCTGCAAAACGCCCGGCCATTCTAATCAGCTCCTGGGTCTTTTTGTCAAAGGTGATTTTGACCTCGTTTAGGGCGCGATCCTCGTAACCTTCTTCTATATGATGGGTTTCCAGCAGAAAACGGTAAATATACACCTCCTGCTCGCCTTCATCTTTGATTTCAAAAGGTTCACCCAGTTGCGCCATAACGGCCTGTTTTCTGGGCAAATTCTCGGAAATTTTCTCCAGTAACGCCGAGTTGGCCTTTAGCTGTTGTTTTTCTTTATCGATTTCGGCGCCGCCTATCGAGCGTAAAGAAACCTCTAAAAACTTGGGTGGAGCAATCGCCAAAAACAACGAAGAAAACGACCAGGCAATCAATCGATTTTCTTTATTAAAGCTCAAGTCCGAATAAAATTTCACCTCCGGCTTGATCAGCTTATTGTTGCCGTCAACTTTACGAAACCAGTATCGCCAGCGCCGGCCTTCCGGCGTAGGGTCATCCTGGCTGGCATACAACTTGGACAAGGAAACAAAGTCTTTGCTGTAAAGAATGGGGTCTTTGAAGCGCAGGGTAAACTCATCACTGGTCAAGACCGAAAAGTGGCGATCGAACTCATCCATTTGCAAATAGACTTGATAAGCCCGAATCCAGTACATACAGCCGGATAATGAACCGGTCAGCGCCAGCAACAAAACAATGCGAAGAATTTGTTTTATTCTCATAGGATGAGTTAATGTCGTGTTTCGGGGTCGGCAGCGGTGCTGTTTTTGGATAGGATGTTTTCTACGTCACTGTTATCAAAGCGGTAGCATTCGCTACAAAATTCGCAGTTTACTTCAATAATGCCTTGTTCCTTTAAAATGGCTTCCAGTTCAGCCCGCCCCATCGCGGATAATGTTCTTTCAATATTTGAGCGGGAGCAGGCGCAGCTAAATTCAACCGGTTCTGCATCAAATAGCCTGACTTTTTCCTGATTGAACAACCGGTACAATAGCTGTTCGCAATCCAGGTCGAACAATTCCTGTTCGGTTACCGTATTTGCCAGTATTTCGATATGCTCCCAGTCGGACTGATAATTTTCCTGTGTCGGCAGTTCTTGTAACAATAAGCCTACGGCATGGGTGGCATTGGCAAATAGCCACAAGCGGGTTTTAAGCTGCTCGGATTGTTCAAAATAGACTTGTAAGGCGGCGGCCAAGTTATTGCCCTGTAGCG
>JBCKWP010000135.1:0-3785 GCA_038922455.1 Methylobacter sp.
TTCGGTAATAGCAGCATAATGGCCGCCATTGGCTGGCTGCAATGCTTCGCCCCTTAAACTTTGAATTATGTCTAGCTGAACTTTACCTGTGGAAACCGCATAACGAAACACCTGTCCGCATAATTGCAGTGCCTTGTGAGCAGTAATAATAATGCCTTTATCCTCAATACGCCGTAAGCAATCCAGAATCTCTTTAGGGGCAAGGTCGGCAATGGGTCTTTTACCTATCGAAGGAAAAAGGTATAATTCCATCATGCGTATGGTTTTGTTTTTATTTAAACTCCACTCACGCGCAACTGCTTCAAAGCTATTCGCTACACTTTCCGCTTTTGAATGCTTAACTGCCTTTTTGTTTTCACTGGGATCTATGTCATCAGCTATTAGCTTCCTGGCTGCGTCTCGCTTCTCTCTGGCTTCTTTCAATGATGTTTCTGGATAAGTGCCAAGCGCAAGGGTTTTGCGCTTACCGTTAAAGCGATAATTCAAACGAAAGTATTTACCTCCACTGGTATGGATAAATAAATACATGCCCTTTTCATCGCTAAGCTTTAAAGGCTTGTCTGGGTTATGTTTGGCTTTTTTAATGGCGGTATCTGATAGTGGCATGGCGGTACAATCCAATGAATTACAAGATGCCGCCAAAGATAATGGATAGCAACAAACTTCTTAACACTTTCCTGGACACAGAATAGGCTAAAAGCCTTGATTTACATAGACTACATAAACCTTATTAAACGACACTAAAACTATAAATGATTTCTACAGCTAACATCACCATGCAGTTTGGGGCTAAACCCCTATTTGAAAACGTCTCAGTCAAATTTGGCGACGGCAACCGTTACGGCCTGATCGGCGCGAACGGCTGCGGAAAATCGACCTTTATGAAAATATTGAGCGGCGATTTGGAACCTTCGGCGGGCAACGTCAGCATCAGCCCCAATGAGCGCTTGGGTAATTTGCGCCAGGATCAATTCGCCTATGAAGACTATCGCGTGCTGGACGTAGTGCTGATGGGACATGCCGAGATGTGGGCTGCGATGTCCGAGCGCGACGCCATCTACGCCAATCTGGAAGCTTCCGAGGACGAGTACATGCACGCCGCCGAGCTGGAAGCAGTGTTCGCCGAATACAACGGCTATACCGCCGAATCCAGGGCCAGCGAGCTGCTGCTGGGACTGGACATTCCGTTGGAACAGCATGGCGGCCTGATGAGCGCCGTAGCGCCGGGCTGGAAGCTGCGGGTATTATTAGCACAGGCGTTGTTTTCGAATCCCGACATCATGTTGCTTGATGAACCAACCAACAACTTGGACATCAACACCATCCGCTGGCTTGAAGACATCCTGAACCAGCGTGATTGCACGATGGTTATCATCTCGCATGACCGTCACTTTTTAAACAGTATTTGCACGCACATGGCCGACATGGATTACGGCGAACTGCGCGTTTATCCCGGCAACTATGACGACTATATGGTCGCGGTAACCGAGGTGCGTGATCGACTGCTATCCGGAAACGCCAAGAAAAAAATTCAGATAGCCGAACTGCAAACCTTCGTCCGGCGCTTCTCAGCGAATGCATCCAAGGCCAAGCAGGCTACCTCGCGCGCTAAACAATTGGATAAAATCAAGCTGGATGAAGTCAAACCCTCTAGCCGGGTTAATCCATTCCTCCGCTTTGACCAGACTAAAAAGTTGCACCGCTTGGCGTTGGAAGTCGAAGGCTTGAGCAAAGGCTTCGGCGAGCAACCGTTATTCAAAAAATTGAACCTGATGATTCCGGTTGGCGAGCGCGTTGCGGTGATCGGCCCTAACGGCATTGGCAAATCGACCCTGATGCGCACGTTGATCGGCGAGTTAACGCCGGATACCGGCATCGTTAAATGGTCGGAGAACTCCGAGGTGGGCTACTATGCCCAGGATCATACTGAGGACTTTTCTGAAGACCTGACCCTGATCGAATGGATGGGGCAATGGCGTAAGGAATCGGACGATGACCAGGCCATACGCGGCACTTTAGGGCGGTTATTGTTCAGCGCGGACGACATCAACAAGTCGGTTAAAGTCATTTCTGGCGGGGAACAAGGCCGCATGATCTTCGGCAAGCTGATCCTGCAAAAAAACAACATCATGGTATTGGATGAACCGACCAACCATTTGGATATGGAGTCGATAGAATCGTTAAATACCGCGCTGGAAAATTATCCCGGCACCTTGATATTTGTCAGTCATGATAGGGAATTTGTATCGTCGTTGGCGACGCGGATTATCGAGCTGACCCCTAACGGGATTGTCGATTTCAGTGGCAATTATGAGGATTATTTAAGCAGTCAGTCATAGACCAACATCGTAAGGGGCGATCCGGCAGGTCGCCCTTTTGCAATATATGATATTTAAGGGCGACCTGCCGGATCGTCCCTTACGGCATCAATTTATTCCCCATTAAATCAGCAACGGCTCTATCGGCCACGCCGACTACCTTGATGTTGTTCTGCACGGTGGCGACATAATCTTCATGCAGATGACCATGAAAAATGTTTTTCACCTCCATCGCGGCGGCCAGTTCACCAATCGCATCAAAGCCGTGACGATGAGACCCCGGCGCTTCGTGAGACACCAAAATATCCGCTTTCAGCGCCTTTAACGCCTCAAACTCATCATGCCAAATCGCGCCCTTATATTTTAAGGACATGGCCGTATGCCTGATATTAGCAGGCTGATTATCCAGATAATGCTGTTTGCTCCGCCATTTAGGCGGCTGCGGCGGATACCAAACCCGACCCAGAAAAATACCGCCTAAACCGGCAATTCTCAGACCCGCTATTTCCGTAACCTTCAAGTGCAAACCGTTTTCGGCCAGAGCGGAATGAAACAGGTGTTTATGCTTGCTGGGCGTTTCAAAATCATGATTGCCCGCAATCCACCAGATTTGGGTTAAACCGACAATTTCCTGCAAACAAACTTCCAAGGGCATTTCTAGATCATAATCGCCCAACAACACGACGGCTTCGGGCTTGTATTCATGCACTGCCGCAATCAGCGACTTGAAATCGCCATGCGGATCGCCTGCAAATAAAATCTTGTGCTTGGGGTTCAAATTGTTACTCCTGTTAACTGGAACCTGAACCTGATGATGGAAATGGCAACGTTTTATTGGCGTTACCCGGCGCGGGTTTAAAATTACCCCGATTATAGACAAAAGCCGCCTTGATTAATATCGGCATATCACCGACTTTGCCAATCGTGATAACGGGCGATGCATCACAACAAAGGTTTCGATGTCTATTTACGTCTTCCAGATGCCGACTGCATAATTATTGACCTCGGGTCGCGTCGGATAAATGTGGATAGAAGCTAACAAATTTCCTTCCCCTTGTCCCCAAGCGCCAGCTTAGGAATAAGGGGGATTTATATGTTTTTTGGCTCACCACGAACGGCTTAACCTTAAGCTGTTCCGTCTTAAGTGAGTAGCCCATTTTTTATGTGATGATAAAAATCAAGCTCAATCAGCCAGGCGTTTGCCGATACGGTTGTAGGCACGTTTGAGTTCTTCACCGACTATTTTAGCCTTGGCTAAAAACTCTTCGGATGTCTCCACCGTATCATCCGCTATTTCAGCGGCTTTGATTTTTAAACGATGCCATTGTTTTTCCGCTTCTTCAAATTCTTCTTTGGCCTCCATCGAAGCCAGATGCAGTTTTAAATTAATTTCATCGCGTTCTGTTTGCAACTTATCTAATAAATTCTCAAAATCTTCTTTTACTGACATGGCTCACCTCAGTTTTA
>JBCKWP010000136.1:0-3774 GCA_038922455.1 Methylobacter sp.
ACAGGAAAAATTATCGGCGGGTGCGAGTCTGGTGCAGCTGTACAGCGGCCTTATTTATCGCGGACCGCAACTGATAGCCGATATTGTGCGGAGCCTTTAACGAGTTTAAATCGCGGTAGGATGGGTATAGCAACGCGAAACCCATTACATATGCGGTTGATTATGATGGGTTTCGGCTATCGCCTCTCGGCAACTGCTCCTGCGTTGCTCTACCTCCTGCATCCTTGCAGTCGTACCCATCCTCGCTATTGCGCTTGCTGCTCCTGAAGATAGGCGCGAACATCGTCATTGTCGACGCGAGCGTAGATTTCTTCCACTGCCAGGGTCAAACCGACCGATTCAAACAATACCCTATCGCCCAGAAAATAATGGCTGGAAACCCAACCTTCGCTCTTCCGGCAGACTTCCACATCGACAAAATCCTGTTCGATCAGCACATATTCTTTTAGGCTCTGGATACTCTGATAGGCGATGCGCTTGGTCGTTTCATCCCTACGCCGCGAAGATTTCGACAACACTTCGACAATAATAACCGGCGACTCGGTGTAATAATCGTGCCGACTTTGTTCGTCGCAGACAACCATCACATCAGGATAGAAAAATCGACTGCCGACCTTGATTTTCAGGTCGAAGCTGAACGGCTCACAGGGTTTATTTTTTAAATGATTTCCAAATTCCCGATAAATATTACCAGCTATCCTTTCATGATTCCGACTGGCACCCGCCATCGCATAAACAGTGCCGTCAATATATTCATGCTTGATTTCGCTTAGTAATTCACCTGCCAGATAATCTTCCTCGCTGACCCAGGTATCTTTAAATTGTAAATTTGCTGACATGGTTTTTCCCTCGTAGGTTGCGATATAGACATAAGGCACGCACGGCACGCCCTACAAAAGATGACTTTTTCATACAGGGATCATAGCAACAGACCTATTCCCCGGCAATCGACATCCGCTCGACCAGTATGGAACCAGTGCGGATATTGCCGCGATAATCGACATCATTGCCCACCGCAACGATGTTTTTAATCATGTCTTTCAGGTTACCGGCAATGGTAATTTCCTCAACCGGATATTGGATTTCGCCATTTTCCACCCAGAATCCCGCAGCGCCGCGCGAATAATCGCCAGTCACCATATTAACCCCCTGCCCCATCAGCTCGGTGACCAGCAAGCCGGTGCCAAGCTCTTTCAATAGGCCCTGATAATCCAACTTGCCCGGATCAATGGTTAAATTATGTACACCGCCAGCATTACCGGTGCTGTGCAGCCCCAGTTTACGGGCGGAATAAGTGCTCAACACATAACTCTGCAAAATACCGCCGCTGACTATATCGCGGGTTTGCGTGGCGACGCCTTCTCCGTCATACGCGCCGCTGCCTAAGGCGCCTTTTATATAAGGCTGCTCGTGGATGCGAACAAATTCAGGGAAGACTTGGGTATTCAGCGTATCCAGCAAAAATGACGATTTGCGGTATAAGTTGCCGCCGCTGATTGCGCCTATAAACGAACTGAGCAGACCGGAAGCGGTTTCCGCGCAATACAGCACCGGACATTGCCGGGTGCTTAAGCTACGCGCCTGCAATCGGCGAAGCGTCCGTTCGGCGGCTTTTTTGCCCACATCTACCGCCGACTCCAGATTAAGTGCATTTCTTGCCACGGTGTACCAGTAATCGCGCTGCATACTGTCGCCGCGTTGCGCCAATACTGAACAGCTCAAGGAATGACGGGTAGACGCATAGCCTTGAAGAAAACCCAGACTATTACCCATCACCCGGATACCCTGGTGCGTATCGACCGAAGCGCCTTCGGAATTGCTGATTTCTTCATGATAATTCCGTGCCGCATCTTCGCACTCAATGGCCAGGGCAATCGCGCCGTCGATGCCAATATCCCAGGGGTGGTTAAGCTCGAGATCGGGAAATTCGGTTGCCAATAGTTCTTGTTCCGGCAACCCGGAATATTCATCTTCGCTGGTGTAACGGGCAATGCTGCATGCCGCGCTAACCGTTTCCTTGATCGAAGCGGGCGACAAATCGGTGGTGCTGGCAGAGCCTTTGCGCTGGCCGAAATAAACTGTCACGCCCAAGCCTTGGCTGCAATGGTGCTCGATAGTTTCGACATCGCCGAGACGCACCGCTACCGACAAGCCGTTTTCCTGGCTCAAGCCCGCTTCTGCGGCACTGGCACCCTGTTTTTTGGCTTCGTCCAATAGGGATTGGACGGTATTTTTTAAGTTGTTTATTTGTTCTTGGTTTTGCACTGTTTTCTCTGATTTTGTTTTTTAGGCTACTTGACGATTTATCTGCTGAAATGAAACTTCATCAATATTGGCTTGAGACATTGCGTGTTCAATCGTCATGCCGATCACATTTCCGTCTTTATCCAAGTCCAGATAAATATTTTCATTGATTTCCTTGGTTTCAAAGATTGGCCGCTCTGAAAATTCCAGTAATGTCGTATCGGTATCTTCAAAATATTTAATTTTCACGGTTATATCTGCAAAAAAGATAGCGCATTATTTTGACTCGTGATCCTTGAAATCTTGGTAAGAATCCCAGGCAAAATAACTGATTAAAGCGACAAAAACGCTAGCTATTAAAAACATGATAATAGTATTAAACATCGATTAACTCCTTTATCAATTTTTTGATAATGCGATACTGATACACAATAAAAATACTGATGCCGACTATTGCCAGCAACGCCATAAATAACAACCAGCTTTTAACTACAAGATAGTTTGCCGCCGTCCAGCCGACCAAGGTAATCATAATCGCAACTGCTGCAAAAAGTATTTTTTCATGCAGCGAAAGATCGGCCTTTATACTTTCTAACTTAGACATGGATTACGCCTAAACACTCGTCCCGCCAACCGTCAACCCGTCAATCTTCAGCGTAGGCTGCCCGACGCCGACCGGCACACTCTGCCCTTCCTTGCCACAGGTGCCGACACCGCTGTCCAACTCAAGATCGGTGCCGACCATAGACACCTTAGTCAACACATCTGGGCCGTTGCCGATCAGTGTCGCGCCTTTTACGGCACGGGTAATTTTGCCATTTTCGATCAGATAAGCTTCGCTGGCGGAAAACACAAATTTGCCCGAGGTAATATCGACTTGTCCGCCAGCGAAATTTTTCGCATACAGGCCTTTTTTGACCGATTTTATAATTTCTTCGGGATCATGCGGCCCCGGCAGCATGTAGGTGTTGGTCATGCGCGGCATCGGCAGATGGGCGTAGGATTCACGCCGACCGTTACCCGTGGGGCTGACACCCATTAACCGAGCATTGAGATTGTCCTGCATGTAGCCTTTGAGTATGCCGTTTTCGATCAACACGGTAAGTTCGGTCGGCGTACCTTCGTCGTCAATACTCAACGAGCCGCGCCGTCCCGGCAAGGTGCCGTCATCGACCACGGTGCATAAATCGGAGGCCACCCGTTCGCCGACACGGCCGCTGAATGCGGAGGTGCCTTTGCGATTAAAGTCGCCTTCCAGGCCATGGCCGATGGCCTCATGCAGCAAGATACCCGGCCAACCCGGCCCCAACACGACCGTCATATTGCCGGCCGGCGCTTCGACGGCTTCCAGGTTAACCAGCGCCTGTCTTACGGCTTCACGGCCATAGCCCAACGCGGTATCTTTATCGATAAAATAACTGTAATCACTACGTCCGCCGCCGCCCATACTGCCTTGTTCGCGCTGACCGTTTTGTTCCACGATGACCGTTACATTCATCCGCACCAAAGGCCGCACATCGGCAACTAAGG
>JBCKWP010000137.1:0-3742 GCA_038922455.1 Methylobacter sp.
CGCTAGAGATAAAACCCAACAGGCCGAGCAAAGAAATCGAACATTTTAATCATCAAAATAAAAAAGGCGACTATACTTTCGCCAGTAAATGAGTTTTGTGATGGTTGATTGTAGTCGATATGCCGACTTGCAGCTGATTGATTGTAGCGTTATCAAGTTTTTCAAGGGTGTGTCATGAGTTGGTTTAGACAGAAACAGAGTGCCGTTCTTGGTGTGGATATCAGTACCGCAGCTGTAAAGTTACTCGAATTGAGAAAGGTCGGCGCTCGTTACCGGGTTGAGAGTTATGCTATATCAGCGTTGCCGAAAGACGCCGTTATTGATAAAAATATAGCCAACCTTGAGGTGTTAGCTGACACCATAAAAGCCGCTTTGAAGCAATCCGGGTCAAAGTTAAAGCAAGCGTCAGTAGCTGTTGCGGGGGCTTCAGTGATGACCAAGGTTATACCGATGTCTGCTTCATTGACCGATGCTGAAATGGAAGAGCAAATCATCGTTGAAGCAGATCGGTATGTGCCTTATTCGCTTGATGAGGTTTATTTCGATTTTGAAGTACAGGGCGAAAATGAAAGTAACTCTGAAATGGTCAATGTGCTACTGGCGGCATCGAGAAAAGAAATTATTGATGATCGCGTTAAAGCATTGGCAATGGCGGGTTTAAAAGTCAAAATCGTCGATGTTGAAGCCTTCGTAATGGAAAGAGCATTTAGCTTGTTGATTGACCCATTGCCGGATGCCGGAGAAGACCGAACGGTTGCTATCGTGGATATCGGGTCAACACTTGCTTATTTTGCTGTTTTATATAACGGCCGTACCGTTTACTCAAGAGAGCAGAGCTTTGGTGGCAGGCAGTTGACTGAAGAGATTCAACATCGCTACGGGTTAACTTATGCAGAAGCCGGTTTGGCAAAAAAAATGGGCGGACTGCCGGACACTTATGCCGTTGATGTACTAGACCCGTTTAAAAGAGCAATGGTTCAGCAAATTCAGCGGTCGGTGCAGTTTTTTGTTTCATCAACCGCTAATCGACGTATTGATGATCTTATTCTGACGGGGGGTTGTGCCTCGATACCCGGCATCGATAAATGGGTTCAACAAGCTTTAGGGATACCTACTGTTATAGCCAACCCTTTCATCAACATGTCTTTATCCAATAAGGTAGAGCCTCAGTCCTTGAGCAAGAATGCTTCGGCAATGATGGTTGCGTGTGGGTTAGCATTGAGGAGTTTTGACTAATGGCAAAAATCAATTTACTTCCTTGGCGTGAAGAACTGCGGGCACAAAATAAGCAGGATTTTATCAATGTTATTGGCTTGGCTGTTTTGTTCACAGCGGTTATTTTTGTCGGGGTTCATCAGTATATAGAAGAGCTAAAGACCTATCAGGAGCAAAGAAACAAAATCATCCAGGACGAAATAGCGTTATTGGATATAAAAATTGTCCAAATCACAACGATTGAGGAGCAGAAATCCAAGATGCTAACCAAGATAGACTTAATTCAGAAATTACAAGAAAGTCGTCCAGAGATTGTGCATTTGTTTGATGAGCTCCCCAGAGTTACACCTGACGGGGTTTTTCTGGCGAAATTCTCGCAGGTAGGTGCAGAGCTGAGTTTTGAAGGCAAATCGCAATCGAATGCGCGCGTTTCAGCTTTCATGAGAGCCATTGAAGCCTCGGCTTGGCTGAAAGCCCCAAAGCTTGATGTCATTAAGTCTACGGACAAGGTTAGCCCTGAACAGTTAAGTGATTTTACTTTGCATGCAAAGCAGGGTAATCAAAATGCGGAAGTCACGACTGCCAGGGATGGTGGAAGTGTCGCAATCGGTCGGGAACCGATGCGACCGACAACGGGAGGAAATTAATGGATTTGTCAGAAATTAATTGGGATCCTAATGAGGCGTGGACTTGGCCATTGCCCGTTAAAGCGGCGACTATTGCAGTGATCTGCGCCCTGATTTTCGGCGCAGGTGTATACTATGACACGCTTGACCAGTTGGCGGAACTTGATGCCTCTGAAAAGAAAGAACAGGATCTAAAACAGTCATTTGAGCTCAAGCAAAAAAAAGCCATCAATCTCCCCGATTATCAGCATCAGTTGGCGCAAATCGAAACACAACTGGAGGATATGATTCGTCAAATGCCTACCCAAGAAGAAGTGGCTAGTTTGCTGATTGATATTTCCCAGACAGGATTGGCCAGTGGCCTGGAATTCAGATTATTTAAACCCGACGCACCGGTTCGTAAAGACTTCTATTCGGAGCTACCCATCAAAATAGAGGTCGTGGGAAAATATGAGGAACTGGGTTTGTTTGTGAGTGGTTTAGCCACGTTGCCCCGAATTGTTACCGTACACGACGTAAATATTATTCCCCAGGCTAAGGATGGAAAGGGTGGAGAAATGCTGATGACGGCAACGGTAAAGACCTATAACGAAGGTGCGGATGCTGTGGTAAAAAAGCTTAGGGGGCAAAAGTAATGGAAGACAATAAGTTACTTCTGGCTCTCGCGGTTTTTATGGCTTTGCTGACAGGTTGCGGTAATGATGATTTTTCGGATTTAAATCGATATATCTCAGAAGTTAAGGCTAGGCCTAAAGAGCTCGTTAAACCTTTGCCTGAAATTAAGGTGATTGAGCCTTTTATTTTTAAACCGGAAAACTTGCGTGATCCATTTAAACCGCTGGAACAACTTGAACAGACCGATGGTGTTGATGTTTCAACGGGTAGCGGTATAAAGCCGGATACCACTCGACGTAAAGACGAATTGGAAGACTTTCCTCTGGATGGCTTAAGAATGGTGGGTACTGTCAATATGAAGTCGAGTTTGTGGGGCTTGGTAAAAGCGAGCGACGGCACAATTTATCGCGTCAAAGTTGGCAACTATGCGGGTAAAAATTACGGGAAAATCTTACGGATAGTCGGCGATAAAATTGAATTGATGGAAATAGTCCCTGATAAGCCGGGAACCTGGCGTGAACAACCCGCTTCAATAGCGTTGACAGAGTAATTTTGAGGATAAAAAATGAGTAACTATTCAGCCACAGATTGACACAGATGAACGCTGATAAACTGAAGTATAAAGAACTCACTCATCTTCTTATTAAGAGTTTCTACGAGGTTTACAATGAGTTAGGTGGGGGTGTCTCGTTCCCACGCGCTGCGGTCTACCCCTAAACGCGGCGCGTCACTGCCATTAAGTTAAGGAATAAATATTAATATTCATGTGGTTACGGTTATATTTTTGTGGTGCTGATTCAAAATAATGTTATCTATGTAACCAATTGATAAGTCTAATTAAATTTTTTTATCAAAATCACATAAATAACACTGAATATCCAGTTTTTTTGAAAAAACTAATGTTTTTCTTAATAATGATGCAAAAATGCCTGTTTTTAGGCTACATTACAGAGTTTTCGCAAAATAGCACTAAATCGAGATATAAAGTTAATTTTCTTCTGAAACACAAAAAATATCGATTAAAAAACAGTGTATTATAATATTGATGTTTTTTTATTTTTTCGATCATTGAATTATTACATTATTTAAAATCAGCACCCTCCCATAACTTTGCTAAGGTGTTGATGAAAAATAGCAAAACAGATGCTGTTGACGCCAATACCTTGGCCGAATACGCTGAGAGAATGGACTTCGTCGCTTGGACTCGCCCGTCCGATGAAAAAATAGCTGTCCGCTGTTTCTCTCGCCGCATTAATGCGTTAACCGGCCAAAAAGCGGCTGCCAAA
>JBCKWP010000138.1:0-3695 GCA_038922455.1 Methylobacter sp.
TCATCCTGTACAAGAACGGCTATATCCTCATGCAAAAGATTAGGTAGCTTGGTTAGCACCCCCCGTTCTTTGGTGACATGCAATATCACCAGATCTTGATAGATCTCGCGCAGATTGCCCTGTAAATCAAGCCTTTCTCGGTAAAATTCACCTTCCAGATGAATAGCACGTTCAGACCCACTGCCTCTTCTGACCGAAAAAACAGCCTAGACATATAAGCAGGATTCATCCTGAACACTGAGATTCAAGTCAGTTGTAGGGTCAAGTTCGGCAGGCAGACTGTTATGGTCATCATCATGTCTGGTGAAATCCAAAGGAAATCGCCTGATTAATAGTTCACGAACAGTACCGGATTCTCCCGGTTTTTTCTTTCGTGGTTATAAATTTCATAAACGACCGCATTTTCAATCCACGGAATCTCAGCAAGAATGCCTAAAAAAACCATGCGTTAATGCCTGATAATCCTGTTGGGCTGATAGCTGTATAGACCCAAGAAAAAGCTTGCTGTACTGTTAGATTGATCTTCATCGGCACTCAGACGCAATATAAAAGGCTTCATTATGCAACTTTTATGCGAGAAATGGGTTTTTTTGAGAACTTACCTCGTTTCAACGCTCCGGGCTCATCGTTATACTACCGCCCGCTAGCGACTCGGCCTTGAGCAAGCTGAAAGGCTGCCTGGTTGTCGATTCAATATACTGGATAATGGGTTTCCAATCCATCAGTAAAGCTTGTCAAATAAATCGATGTGGGTCAGGTACAGCCTCATATCCAGCTCAAAACGATGGTAACTGGGCTCCATGTGTACGCATAATTTATAAAACGCTTTATTATGATCTTTCTCTTTCAGGTGCGCTAGCTCATGCACAACGATCATCCTTAAAAATTCTAGCGGCACATTTTTAAACAGCGAGGCCACCCGGATTTCATTTTTTGCCTTGTGTTTACCGCCCTGTACCCTGGAAATAAAGGTGTGCAGGCCTAAGGCATGATGAAGGTCTTTAATTTTGTCGTCATAAATCACCTTGCTCAGCGGCTGCGACTGTTTAAGCAACGCATTTTTCATATCAACGGTATAGGCATAAAGCGCCTTATCCGTCTTGATCGTGTGGGCAACCGGATATTTTTTCAGCAGCGTTTCACCGAGCTTATTTTCACTGATCAGCTGGCGCACCTGATCGGTTATGTTTTCAGGATAGCCGGTTAAATATTTTAAATTCTGCATGCTTTAATGAATTCAGTATTTTGTCCAGAGGAGCCAGAGAGATCAACGCCCGAAAAAGAATAGTCTTATCTTCCAACAGGCCGTAACATTCATAATGATAGGGCGAGTCTATGGTGCTGCCGATGCCGTCTTTATCGGATTCCTGAGGAATTTGCCTGATCAGGATATACAGCGCATCGCCGGATTTCAGTTGGGCAAGATAGTGGCGGTCAATGCTGATTTTATGGGAGATATAGACCAGCGGGTTGCGCTCAAAATCATGTTTTTCTATGACCGCTTTTTCCAGCAAGGCGCTGGAGATTAAGCTGCACGGGAATATTTCCGGAAAAACCGCTTTATTCTTAAACGGGTCGAAAAAAGTATCCTGATCGACCAGCGAACCGCACAAGAAATTCTTAGCATTGCTGGTGGTGATATATTTCCGCTTCAGGAAAAAATCGCTGCCGGCGATAAAAGACCGGTCTGGATGTTGGTTAGGGACGCCAAACTGCGGGATATGCGGATTGGTCAGGAATAATGCAAATTTGGATTCCTTCTTGTAGCCCAACATGGCCAATGCTCCCCCGGATTTAACGATAATCCGGTTACTGAGCGTTGTTTCGGGGTCTTCGGTAAATTGCGATTTTTTTATTTCGACCGATACCGCCTGTCCGGGTTTGACTGCATTGGCAAATGAAAACTGGTAGTTGCTGTAGTGCAAGTTGTTGTCGCTAATCAACGCGTTTTCATTATGTAACTGGCGGTGAAGAAAGATTTTATGTTCGATCAGCGATTCGACTTGAAAGCCCAGGGCAATCGGGCCTTTAAACGGATTGTGGTTGATGCGCAGCCATCTGTTCCGGTCATGGAATAAATTGAAATCATCGGTCGCATTACGTGCAACATCAATGTGTATCTGTTTAAAAACATCCGAACTGTTTGATGTGTTCATAGTGCCTCAACGGTTGAGTTTTTCCTTCGACAAGCTCAGGACGAACGGAATTTTGGAATATCCAGGAAGTGTGGAAACCTTTCGTGCTGAGCCCTTCGTCTGTGCTCAGGAGGGCCTTGTCGAAGCATGAGCGGTTTTCACACAGTCCAGCTACATCAATCGATAAAACGCCGGGTCAAGTCGCCATAGTCGTCAATCCTGCGGTCGCGCAGGAACGGCCATATTTGCCTGACCTTCTCACTTCTTGCGCGATCAATCGTACAGCTTAACAGTTTGGTTTCCGAATCATTGGCATGGGTGATAATTTCTCCCTGCGGCCCGGCGATAAAACTATTGCCCCAGAAGTTAATGCCGGTAGCCGAGTCTGGCGCTTGCTCAAAGCCGATACGGTTACAAGAAATGACCGGAATACCGTTGGCGACCGCATGAGAGCGTTGGATGGTGATCCAGGCATCCAGTTGGCGCTGTTGTTCTTCAGGCGTATCTTCCGAATCCCAGCCTATCGCGGTCGGGTAAATCAACAGCTCCGCACCGGCCAAGGCCATCAATCGAGCGGCCTCTGGGTACCATTGATCCCAACACACCAACACGCCTAATTTGCCGATCGACGTTTCGATCGGCTTAAAGCCTAAATCGCCGGGCGTGAAATAGTATTTTTCGTAAAAACCCGGATCATCGGGAATGTGCATTTTCCGGTATTTGCCGGCAATGCTGCCATCCTTGTCGAAAACCACAGCGGTATTGTGATAAAGCCCTGGCGCTCTTTTTTCGAAAATGGTCGAGACGATCACGATGCTGAGTTTTTTAGCTACTGCGGACAGGATGTCAGTGGTCGGGCCTGGAATAGGCTGGGCAAGATCGAAGTTATTAGTGTCTTCGCTCTGGCAAAAATACGGCCCCAGATGCAGTTCGGGCAACACCACTAAGTCGGCGTTTGCGGTTGCGGCCTCATGGATTTTGGCAATAGAAAAATCAAGGTTGGTCTGTCTGTCTGCATTGCAAGGCTGTTGCACAGCGCTAACGGTTAAGGTCGATTTCATGATGGGGAGCAGTAAGTTTTTAATAGGTGCTATTTTATAACGATTTTCCAATTGGAAATAAGGAATTGTGCGAGAAGGCCTATCTATAATTTCGTTTGAAACGTGCTGCATACTGGCTTTAGCTTAGTAACATGGACACATGAATGCTCATACCTTTGAATCAATCATTAGACATCTTTCCTAAATACAGTTCTGTAGGCCGGAATAAGCCGGTTCGAGCGACAGCGAGAATCGGTGTTTCCGGCAGACGCCCACACGAATTCGCCGGAAACGCCACCTCGCGCTACGCGCTTGGATGGTCTTATTCCGGTCTACCCACTAAAATTTGCTTGATTTTGAACAGAGTATCTACAAGGCCCCGTTTAAGGCGGATTGCTAGCGCGAATCCGCCTTACAGCGTTCGTTAGGCCGATGTAGGGATGTGAGAACTGACCCCGCCTGTGCTCAAGCCGTACCCGCAAGTAGTAATAACATGACTATCAGTCGTTTTTTCATATCC
>JBCKWP010000139.1:0-3676 GCA_038922455.1 Methylobacter sp.
CGATGTTAGCCAATCGATTATTACCTTCATGCACGCGGACGGTTGGAAATATGGGCGGAATTTCATTTTCATGGATACACTGTTCACCCATGCCGGGCAACCTTCACAAACGAATGTCTACGGTGAAATGTACAATTATTTGACCTTGGGAAAAGTGCTTGGCAAAGATTTGTCGTTCAGCATTTTCAAAGATATTAACGCCACTGTTGCGGTGAATGCGGGCGAAAATTTAGCAAGCGGGAGTAAAAGTGGTACCCGTGCGGTCTTATATGGTTTTACGGTTGAGTTTAAATTGCCCCATGTCAAAATGTTTACGATTGATTTTATGCGCCACAATGTTCTCGAACCTGTTGCAATGGGTACCTCTTGGCAAATGACACCTGTTTGGAGATTGCCCTTTACCCTTGCTAATACCCAATGGAGTTTAGAAGGATTTGCTGATTTTACCGAAGGCAAAAATGCGAAATACGTCGGCAACATCCTCGCGCAACCCCAATTGCGCCTTGATGTGGGTGATTTGTTGGGGCACAGTAATCATGTATTTGTTGGCGTTGAATATCAGTATTGGCACAATAAATTCGGCATTCGCGGGTTGAATGAGGGCTTGCCGCAAGTGTTAGTCGATTTAAAATATTAACCGAGGATTTGCCATGAAAATTTTAAAAATAATCTCTTTGTCGATTTTACTGTTGAGCAACGTTGCCGTGTTTGCAGAACCTGAAACAAAAACCGAAAAAACGCCTGTTGTTATCGGCTTTGATGGTGAATTTGGTTTTACCGGCAGCACTTCGGCTGAAGCTATCAGTCAAGGCATACAGATCGCGATTGAGGAGATCAACCAAGCTGGCGGCGTGCTGGGTGGCCGACCCTTGAAGTTGCTGGAAAAGGCCAATCATTCGATTCCAGCGCGTAGTATCAATAATATTAAGCAATTTGTCGCCACACCCGATTTGGTGGCGATTTTCTGCGGCCGCTTCAGCCCAACTGTGCTGGAGGCCTTGCCGACGCTGAATGCGGCGCGAATTCCACTGCTTAATCCTTGGGCTGCGGCTGATGCCATCGTCGATAATGGCACTACACCCAACTTTATTTTTCGTCTGTCCCTGCGCGATAGCTGGGCCATGCCCACCCTGTTGCGCTATGCCCAAAGTAAGGGAGCAAAACAGGTCGGCTTGATGCTGCTTAATACCAGCTGGGGGCGTGGAAATATGACAGCGGCAGAAACTTATGCAAAGGCACATCCCGAGCTGAAAATCGTCGGTAGCCAGGTATTTAATGGGGATGATAAAAGTTTTATGGATAAATACCAGGTCTTGCGTCAGGCCGGCGCGGAAGCCATTGTGCTGGTTGCCAATGACGCTTTGGTTCTGCTTAAAGAGGTGGCCGCACTGCCATCTAATCAGCGCATACCCATCATCTCCCATTGGGGGGTAACGGGTGGGAATTTGCCGGAAATGGCGGGCGCCGCGTTGCATCAGGTCGATTTTTCTGTGGTGCAAACCTACAGTTTCATCGGTGACACCCGCCCAAAAGCACTCAAGGTCGTTAAGGCAGCAAAACGTCTGTTTGGTGTCAAAAGTGCACGGTCGCTGCTTTCGCCTGTAGGTGTTGCCCACGCTTATGATCTCACCCACATTCTGGCCAAAGCCATCAACAAGGCAGGCTCTACCGACCGCGAGGCGATTCGGGATGCCTTGGAGCAAATCAGCAATTACGATGGACTGATCAGAAATTACAAACGCCCGTTCACACCCTCTCAGCATGAAGCACTCATCCCTGAACTTTTGTTTATGGCAAAATATGCGCCAGAAGATAACGCCATTATTCGTGTCTGGCCCAAGGTGGGAAACAAGGCAGGAAAGAAATTACGGCCTCAATGAATTTATTAAAAGCCCCACTGTCGAGCCTTAAACTCTGGCTTTCTCGCAGCATTGCCCATCGCATAAGGTTTTACGCATTGCTGCTTACGGGCGGCATGATGCTGATACTCGGGGTTATTTCCTATCTCGCCCTGACTACCTTACTCCTACGCAACATTGAACAGCGCATGGCCAGTGAAGCCACGGCCACCACACAAAACTTTGCTTTTTTGCTGAACAGCACTATCAAAGAGACTGTCAACCTATCGGTAAATACCTTACTCACCAATGGATTGGTTGATTCGATGGGCAGGGAAATTTATCTGACTCCACTGCTTCGCAACCACAAAAACTCAGCAGACATTCCGGTTAGTCTGGTGCTTGTTGATTTTCAGGGAGACCCTGTTGCCGCCGAGGATGCATCCTCACTGCATAGTTATCAGAGATCCACTGAAGTTGACAGCGTGCTGCAACAGAGCACTCCTGTGCTCAAAGTTATAGGAATGGGCAAAGAGGCTCAATTGTTATTCATGCTCCCCATCATGTTTCCACAGACACCGAGCGCGGAAGGTGCGCTAGTGGCCAAATTCAACCTGAACCTGCTTTTTCTGACAAGCTCCAAAAACCTGTCCAAAGACTTTCACCTGACACTGCTAAACCGTGGTCAGCCAATAATGACCACTGCGGTAGAAAAAAACGGCCGTGAGATTACCCTTCGCAGAGCCGTGAGCCTGCCTTCACCTTTTGAGTCCAGTAGCTTTGAACTGCTATACACACAGAGCGAAATAGCGGCGTTCTCTGGCCTGCGCCAGCTTGCCTTGGGGTTTGTCGTGGCAACGCTTTTACTGCTGCAAATGGTGTCGGTGATTGCCGGAAAATTAGCGAATAAACTCATCGCGCCACTCGCCAGCCTAAGCGCTGCTGCGGCTCGTATCGCTAAAGAAGGCAAGCTGGATATTGAGGTAATGAAAGTCGGTGATGACGAAATTGGCAGTCTCACAGCATCTTTCAACCACATGATTCGTAACTTGCGTTCAAGCTATGAATCTCTTGAGCAAAAGGTGCTAGCGCGCACTCAATCATTGCAGGAGAGTGAGGAGCGCGCGACGAACGCGCTGGAGGACTTGCGTTACCAGTAATTTGCACTGGATCAGCACGCCATTGTCGCAATCACCGATGTGCGCGGCAGCATTACTTACGCCAATGAGAAATTCATAGAAATCAGCGGTTATTCGCAGCAGGAGTTGTTGGGGGGAGATCATCGCATACTCAATTCTGGCACACACCCTCTGGAATTTTTCCGGGAGATGTATGGCGTTATCGCGTCGGGCAAAGTATGGGATGGCGAGATGTGCAACCGTGCCAAGGACGGCCGGCTGTACTGGGTAAGGACTACCATCATTCCGTATCTGGGCGACGACGGCAAGCCTTACCAGTACATCGCGATACGCAGCGACATCACCGAGCGCAAACTCGCGCAAGACGAAATCCTACACCTCAATACCAACCTCGAACTGCGGGTGCAGGAACGCACCGAGGAACTACAAAGCCAAGGGGAAGAGCTGCGCCAAACCAACGATGAACTGGAACAAAAGAACACGCTGCTGGCCGAGCAGAAGCTCGAGGTCGAGCACAAGAACCGCGAGATTGAAGCCGCCAGGATCACGCTGGAGGAGAAAGCCGAGCAGTTAGCCCTCACCTCCCAGTACAAATCGGAGTTCCTCTCCAACATGTCGCACGAGTTGCGCACCCCGCTCAACAGCCTGCTCATCCTGGCACAACTGCTCGCCGAGAACCACGAGCACAACCTGAGCGGG
>JBCKWP010000140.1:0-3672 GCA_038922455.1 Methylobacter sp.
ACCACGACGTATTCCAGAACTTCAGGCGGGGCGATGATTAATAGCCAGTTGATATGAATGTCATTATGAATACCGCAACTGCCCCAGCGGCTTTTTTGGGTTTTAATTTTAATGGTCTGGGGAAACAGCTGCCATCTTTCCGCATGATGGTTTACCAGCTGTTCCACTTGGCAAAGCGATGCCTTTTTCATCCAGCGGGTTAATGCCTCCCTGATTTCGGCATCGTGGTCTTTAACCATCAATGCGTCGGGGACATGGGCAATGAATTCCCCGCAAAATTCTATTTTTATCCGCTTTAATTTTGTCGGCCTTAGTGCCAATGGATACGTTGCGCCTTGATACGGAATTTTTGCGCCATGCCCGTAAACAGACGGTGCCAATTTTATATACTGCTGACTTTTAGCTTCGATTTTAGCCAATGCCTGGATTATCCACTGCTGCTTAGCCATGACAAATTGGTGGATTTTATGCGCGGCGACTTTTGTCGGCGCGACCACTTCGACTTTACCGGGTGTCACAATGATGCGTGTCTGCGTGGCCCTTGGACTGCGCCGGATATGATAAGAAAATGGCAGTGTAGAAATGTCGTAATTATTTAGCATGGTAGAAATGTCGTAACTATTCAACGTAGGGATAACATCCCTGAAAAACCGCAACCCTAGAGAGGTTGGCATTGTAAAAAGATCAGCGCAAACCTTTAAGGCTCAATGCATAGGGATGTTATCCCTTTTGTACTGAATAGTTACAAATCGATTTATCAACCGACGTCCTGATTAATCATGTGTGTCGCCAGTTGCTGCAAAGCTTGGCTTAAATTTTCCCTGAACTTCGCGTCCATGGCCGTTTCATTAAGAGCTTTATTCATGCACATCATCCACTGGTCTCTTGCCGCTGCATCAATCGCAAAGGGAAAATGCCGCTGCCGCAACCTTGGATGCCCGTATTCCTGCACAAACAAGTCGGGGCCGCCGAGCCAACCTGACAAGAACTTGAACAGCTTGGTGCGCGCATCCAACAAATCCGCCGCATGCATAGCCCTAATGCCAGCGGCTTCCGGCAACGACTCCATAAAGAAATAAAAGCGCTCAACCAGACTGAGTATTGCCGCATCTTCGCCTATCAGTTCATAAGGTGTGTTGTGTCTATTTTCTGTCATAATCCGGCACCGTGAAAAATCATTCTTTCAATACTATGATATTCTACTCAATATTCTTACCGATACCGCCAAACTCTTGTAAGATTTAAATCGACACCTTTTTCGTTAACCACTTATTTTTCAGGAATCCAAATAAAATGAGATTAAATACTGCTATTTCACGCCCAGAAGCCAGTGTTCTGGCAACCAATAAAGTATTGAGAAACACCTACCTGTTATTGTCGATGACCTTGATGTTCAGCGCCCTGACCGCAGGTTCGGCAATGGTTCTGGAGCTGCCGCATTTTAGCCCTATCATCACCCTGGTCGGTTATTTCGGCCTGCTATTTTTAACCACCAAATTCAGCAACAGCAGCTTAGGGATCGTTTTTGTTTTTGCCTTGACCGGTTTTATGGGCTTAACGCTCGGCCCCATTTTAACGATGTACATTAAGGCTTTCAGCAACGGACACGAATTAATTATGATGGCATTGGGCGGCACCAGCGTCATTTTCCTGGGACTTTCTGGCTATGCGTTGACCACACGCAAGGATTTCAGCTTTATGGGTGGCTTCCTGATGGTGGGCGTGCTGGTGGCGTTTCTGGCTGGTCTTGGCGCACTGTTCTTTTCAATACCGGCTTTGTCACTGGCGGTATCGGCCATGTTTATCCTGCTGATGTCCGGCATGATTTTATTCCAAACCAGTGCAATCATTCACGGCGGCGAAACCAACTACATCTTGGCGACCGTTTCTTTATACGTGTCCATCTTCAACCTGTTCCTGAGCTTGTTGCAATTACTCGGCGTATTTAGCGGCAAAGAATAAATCCGTCGATCCCACAAAAAAGCCCGGCTAACTGGGTTAGCCGGGCTTTTTTATGCGTTTCCTTTTGTATCTATTCAGTATCAAGCTGTGCCTAAGTGTAATGGATCAAAAGTTGTTTAACAATCTGTAGGAGCTACCTGCCTGCAGGCAGTGTGAGTTCCCACGCAGATGCGTAGGCCGGAATAAGACTGCCCAAGCGTAGCGCAGGCAGCGTTTCCGGCACGGTGCGCCGGAAACGCCGGTTTTTGCTCCCGCTCAAACCGGCTTATTCCGGCCTACGACTGTAGCAGGGTTTACTCGACATGCTCACTCATGAATCCCCCCCGCCTTCTCCTTATCCACCTTCTTCAAAAAAGGCGCAACTACCAGCGAGGCGGCAAACATCACTGCGATCACCTGAAACAGGTGATTAAAAGTCATCACCTCCGCTTCCCGAAAGGCCAGTCCAGTGAGTTGTTTTAACGCGGCCAAGTCAGGATCAGGCATATTCATTTGCTGCATCGACGCGGTTAATTCTGCCAACATGTCCTGCGCCTGATAGCTCGTTGCGGTCACCGATTCGCGCAACCTCGCATAGTTAGCCTTGGTCAAATAAATCATTTGGGTGTTGGCGACAGCTAAGCCAATTGCGCCGCCCAGATTGCGCATCAGGTTATAAAGCCCGCTGGCGTTTTTGATTTCTTCGACCGGCAATCGTCCTAAGGTCAGGGTGTTGATCGGCAAAAAGCACAACATTAAAGCAGTACCCCGTATCGCCTGCGGCAAGAAAAACTCCCAGTAACCGGATTCGGCGGTCAAGTTGCCATTCAACCATGAACCCAACGCAAACAGACCAAAGCCCAGGCACAGCATCCAGCGCAAATCCATTTTCTTTTCCAACGGCCCGGCTATAAATGCCGAAACCAATTGAAACAGACCGACCACCATTAGATAGTAGCCGATTTGCAGGCTGTTAAGACCTTTAACGCTGGACAAATAAATCGGTGTTAAATAGATGATGGTATACAGCCCCACGCCCAGCACGAAGCTGTAGCCGCAACCGACCGCGAAATTGATATTACGGAAGGCGTAAAGGTCGATAATCGGGTGAGGATTTTTTAATTCCCAAACCAGCATGGCGATGCCGCTGACGACGGCGACAATGGTCAGCGCGACTATCAGTTGGTCCTCAAACCACTGTTTACTTGCGCCCTCTTCCAACACAAACTGCATGCTGCCTAAGAAAACGGCAATCAGGGCGATGCCGACAAAATCGATAAGCTGCAACAGCGCCCAGTCGGGACGGTCAATGTCGAGATACTTCCACACCATGACACAAACTATGATGCCGGGAATGATGTTGATCAAAAACAGCAATTGCCAGCTGTAGGTTTCGGTCAGAAAACCGCCCAGCACCGGGCCGATAGTCGGCGCCATAGTCACAATCAAGCCGAGCACGATGGTCATGGCCGGTTGCAAGCGCGGCGGGAATAAAATAAAGATTACAGTAAAAGTCATCGGAATCATCGCGCCGCCGAGAAAGCCCTGCAAACAGCGGAACACGATCATCGACGGCAGGTTCCAGGCAAATGCGCAAAGCAAGCTGGCTAGGGTGAATCCACCTGCGGAAATGACATACAAATAGCGGGTCGAAAACACCCGACCCAACCAGCCGGACAACGGAATAATGATGACTTCGGCAATCAGGTAGGAGGTTTGCACCCAGGCGAT
>JBCKWP010000141.1:0-3648 GCA_038922455.1 Methylobacter sp.
GCCGCTCGTCCTGAGTCCTTCGGCTACGCTCAGGAGAGCCCTATAGAAAAACGGCCGGTCGCCCTTATTTATTATCGTTCCCACGCTCCGGCGTGGGAATGCAGGTTGCGACGCTCCAGCGTCGTGTTGAGCTAGGTTAATGTGGGTGCGTTTTGCAGAGATGACCTGGGTCATCGTCCTTATTCTAACCACGCCCACTGCCAATGCACTGGATAGCGTATCGCTAAATGTAGCAACCCTTATTGGGACGCAATGGAAATTACAAGGCATCAATATCGCCCTGACCGACCTGACCCAAGCCCCGCAAAAACTGACCTTAACAATCGACCGATTAAGCCTGCCTAAACCTTTTAGCGACCTCAGCTTGGTTAATATCCGCTGTACGTCTTTCACTTGGCAAAACAAGGAACTGTTGTGCACACAGGGCAGAGCCAAGATTCATTCGAAACGATGGCAATCGCCGAACGCTAATTTTTCTTTCCATGTCACCGAAAAACACAGCTCCTTCAAGCTAACCGATTTGCATTTAGCGGGTGGAACCGTTGCGGTTGACGGCGAAGAGCAGGGCGAGCTATGGCGGCTACAGATTGATGCCAAAGCAGTGGATGGCAAGTCGATTCAACAGCTGTTGCCTCAGGAATTGTTCAAGCTGAAAGCCGGTAAGATAAATGTCAAATTAAATGCGTCCGGCAGTCATGCGCTGGTAAAGGACTTTACTTTAACCACCGGGCTTAATGGCCTGACAGGGCAGACCAAAGACGGGCGTTTTGCCGCCGAGGCGTTATCGCTATCGTCAACGTTAAATGCTCAAAATAATAACGGCGTGTGGCAATGGCAAAGCCGTTCCAATGTCAGCGGCGGTGCGTTATATGTGGAACCGCTGTATTTGGAGACGGGCGGGCAAGTTATAGCTTTGGGCGCGCAAGGTGGCTGGGACTCATCGAAGCAACGCATCGAAATTAACTCGGCAAGTTACCGGCATTCAAAAGTCGGGGAATTAAGCGGCAGCGCCATCATTCAATACAAAAATGGCGCAAGCATTGAAAAGGCCGAACTTTCGTTGAGCAGCAATAATTTACAGGACTTGTCTGTAATCTATCTGAAACCGTTTTTTGAGCAGACCGTGTTGCAAGGCGTTTCGCTCGCAGGTAATTTGAATGCCGATTTTTCCATTAATGAGCAAGCCTTAACCGCATTGGCGGCAAGCTTCGATCAACTTGATGTTAAAGACGCCGCAGGTCGCGGTGAAGTCCAGGGTGGTGCAGGACAGCTTAACTGGTCTAATGACGACACTTTTAACATACCGTCGAAATTTGCCTGGCAGCAATTGCAGGTGCGTGCCGTGCCCATAGGCCCAGCCGAGCTTTCGTTTTTAAGTCGGGCTGATAGTATTCGGTTGCTAAAAAAGACCCCGCTACCTTTTTTGGGTGGCGAAATAGGCATCAATCAATTCAGCTGGCAGGCTAAAAAACAGCAAGAACCCGAGGTGTCGTTTGAAGGGGATTTAAGTAATATATCGCTTGAACAGCTTTCCCTCGCCCTGAATTGGACGCCATTATCCGGCACCATCAGCGGCCATATTCCCCGCGTCGAGTACAGCAACCTTACCCTAAGCTTGGGCGGCGAATTGATCGTCAAGGTTTTTGACGGCGAGATCAAAGTCAGCAATCTTGCCTCTTCGGGATTGTTTACCGATTTCCCCAAGTTCCATAGCGATCTGGAAATTGACAACCTGGATCTGGATCAGCTAACCGGCAAGTTTAAATTCGGCGGCATTACCGGCAAGTTATCGGGCTATGTCCGGCAGCTGTACATGGAAAACTGGCATCCGATCAGTTTTTTTGCGTGGCTGGGTACGCCGGAAGATGATGATTCCCGGCATCGGATCAGCCAAAAAGCGGTACAAAATATCGCCAACATCGGTGGCGGCGGCGTTACCGACATACTGTCGAAAAGTTTTTTAAGCTTTTTTGATACCTTCGGCTATGACAAACTCGGTCTGGGTTGCTATTTGCATGACGGCGTGTGTCAGTTGATGGGCGTAGAAGCTAGAGAATCCGGCTATGCTATCATCACCGGCGGCGGTCTGCCGCGCATCGATGTGATCGGCTATAACCCCCGCGTTGATTGGAGTGTGTTGATGGAGCGGTTGAGGCGTATTTCCACATCGGATGCTTCCGTGTCTTACTAACGCCGCCAGTCCTTTTATAATTGGGAATCTTTTATGGATTTCTATAGTATTATGCCTGACAGATTTCTGGAGTGGCTTTATACGCTGGCGATTAGAAACTCATATACACCTAAAAAGGTGTCTACTTTCATGTTAGGCCAGTAAGGAAACAATATGAATTTTAATATAAGTGTATGCTGCGATACATGCCAAGAACAAACAAATTGTAGGCTTGGCATGTCGAATAGAAGACATCAACCTCTTCGATTCAGGTGCCAATCCTGTGGTTCACCTATTGACATTACGATGACACCTGATTTTGAAAATATTGGAATTGATATTCAGGTTTCTGGTGCAAAACAAATTAAAACAACCGCATTTGAGTCAGGCGTTAATTTTATAGACCTTCACTTAGATTTTCCTGTTTCATTTGGTGAGTATAAAATGGGGTTAACACCATTTATGCTCGCTTCAATGCGTATTGGTCATGAAGCACTTCAGATACACTCTATGCGCGTTAATTACTTAAATAGTGTCTATGACCATGAAAATGAAATCAGAGAAATCTTCACATTATATTCAAAGAATAAAAACGAGCTTTTCAAGACTAAAGTATTAAAGTTTTTAGAAACGAAAATGGAGTGCGATACACCTCTAGATCAAAATCGTGCACTGTACCACGCCATTGAAAGATCATTTTTTCCATTTTCAGAGCCTAAAAAAAATGTAGATTCAGTGCATTTAATTACTCAAGAATTAATTAACATTGAGAAAGACAATAAAGATTCATTACATGAGTTTATAAATGAAATAGTTTCTAACGGTTTCTTAAAAAACATACAAACTGATTTCCTAGAAATATACCCAAGAATAATTGATATTGAGTTAATGCTCCGTCCTGCTCTATTTTTAGACTTTGACACAAACTACGATGGCAACCAAGTACCTTATCGAGTATCTGCACATGAATTTGTAGAAGTAAAAGATTTATATAAAGATATTTCTGAAATTATTTCAAGAGCATTAGTGCTCGTAGCAGGAATGAATAATCTTAAAAAAAGAGGGTCACATAATTTATTTTTTGATAGCAATGGAAAGCCAAGAGATTTAAACAAATATTCCGACTTCCCACTTGGAAGAAAACTAGATTTTATCGATGACAGCTGGTACCCGCTTGATAATGATGTATTGGATAACCACCTAAGAAACTCCGTTGCTCACTATAAGGCAGAATATGAAGAAGTAACTCAGGAGATAACTTATTTCCCAAAATGGGAGGGTATGAAACAAGATGAACCTGAGAGTATGTACTTTTTAGACTTCAGTCGAAGAATATTGCTGTCTTTTAGAGAGTTACATAGACTTAACCATTTCACAAAATGTTTATTTGTATACTATTACTTACAAATATTGAGTGAAGACGGCACACCACATGACATTTAACGCGATAAGGTGCGCCAACACAGTGCATAGGATGT
>JBCKWP010000142.1:0-3630 GCA_038922455.1 Methylobacter sp.
GTTCCCACGCGCTGCGTGGGAATTCACCTGCCTGCCGTCAGGCAGGTGCTCTCCGCGCTGCGGTCTGCCTCGCAACGCGGCGCGTTGCTACTGCATTCCCACGCAGCGCGTCACTGCCATTAAGTTAAGGATTTATATATTGTGGGCGCGAATTTATTCGCGCTTTCTAAGCTTATACGGCGCGAATAAATTCGCGCCCACGACATTAACCATATTTATTTTTAGCTTAACTTAATGGCAGTGACGCAGCGCGTGGGAACGAGGAAAATACATCCCCTTTAAATTGTTGTAGATTGGCAAATTATGTATTGAATTTGTTGCTCTGTAACAAAACTGTAACAAAGCTGTCATTAAGTTGTCATTTTTCTCCCCTATTCTTGCTCAAACTTTCCGATAACAACCAAGAGCAAAATATGAAAATATCTAAACTTACATTGGCAATCGCCACTATTTTAGGTGCGAGCGCTTCAGCCAGCGCAATTGCCATGGATCTTTATGTGGACAGCAAAACCAAACAGATTTATGCAGAACCGGGTCGTGGTCGGGAGCTGATGGGGTCTTTCGAGAAAGTTCAGGATGCTCCAGCGAAAACAGCCGAGAAATTAGACACAGCGGAAATTAAAGCCATTCGTGAAGACCTAGTATTAAAAGATAATGCAATCAAAGCATTACAGGAACACGAAGAAGCATCAACTGGGCCGAAATCAGTGGGTGTCAAGCTGAATGAAAAAGGCATACAGTTTGAAACGGCGGATAAAAACTTCAATTTCAGATTGGGTGGTCGTATTCATGCCGATGCTTCATACAGCAACGATGATAATTTTGTTACTGCCTATGATACCGGTAAAGGCTCTACTTTAGTCCCTAAAGGAACCCATAGAGAAGCCAATGACGGCACAGAAATCCGCCGTGGACGTATGGAGTTTTTAGGCACTTTCTATAAAGACTGGGAATTTAAAAGCCAAGTCGATTTTGCCGATAACTCGATCGCAATCAAAGACATGTATGTGCAATATAACGGCTTAAAGGTTGCCACTCTTCCTTTAGCGATCACTTTCGGAGCGCAAAAGCAGGCATTCAGTCGCGAGTTGCAGGAAAGTTCGAACGATATGATGTTTATGGAACGCTCGTTAATGAATACGCTTAACGAACCGACCGTAGATCGTGCCATCGGTCTTAATGTTGCAACGCTCAATAAAGACTGGACAGGGCAAGTCGGTATTTATGGCGACACCGTCGCTGCGAATAAAGAAAAAGATAAAAGGGATGAAGGTTGGGCGATTAACTCTCGCTGGACTTATGCACCGATCAATGAAAAAACCAAGCTGATCCATTTAGGGGTCGCCGGTAATTACCGGGCTCCTGACGCTAAAGACGAAGTCAATGATAAGCCGTTTTCGTATTCCTATGAAACTTCCCATTTGTCCAATCTGAACCTGCTTGACACAGGACATATCACGAACATTAACAACATCAAAATGGTGGGGCTGGAAGCCAACGGTTTGTATGGTCCTTTCACTGTAGGCGGCGAATATACCCATACCTGGCTGGATCGAGAAAAAAACTCGGCTAATGTGGAGTTTGATGGGTGGTATGGCGAAGCATCATGGACAATCACCGGCGAATCGCGCAAGTACAAGACCGGCAAATTCTATAAAGTGGAGCCCAACAAGAATTTTAGCTTTAAAAATGGTGGATGGGGCGCATGGGAATTGGCGACACGTTATGCGGAAGCTGATTTAAACAGTGGTTCTGTTAACGGCGGACAAATGACCAACCTGACTGTTGCGCTCAACTGGTACGTAAACAAAAATATCCGCTTCATGGCTAACTACAATAAAGTATTGGAAGTTAACAATTCGCCATTGACTACGGTCAGCGGCGGAAAACCTGATAATCTGGATGTATTTATGATGCGAGGACAATTGGCATTCTAAGCCTGCGATAGTTACATTAGCTTTTAAAGCCGCGCTGGGATTCCAGCGCGGCTTTTTTTATTGGCGAGAATTCAACTATGATGGGTGTTTTAAACATCAGTCTCAGCTTCTAAACAGCTGGCATTCAAAAGAGGTTAGCGTTGAAAATTAGTCACATCATTAAATTTGTACCGGTTTTATGCCTGGCGGGTTGCACATTGATGCCTGCCGCCCCGAGCAGTAATTGGGGGTTAGAACCGATTAGTATTTATGATTCAGGGCATAAAAAAGGCACTGAAATTGTCAGTGTGCAGCAGTCCACTTTGCGGGCGGTGCTCAGCAATTTCGAAACTGGCGAAGTTGATGTGCTGGATGTCAGTCATCCTGAGCATTTGCAAAGAACAGCCCGTTTCTCTTTGGGACTAAAAAAAGGCGAAGAACTGACCTCGGTTGCGTTTCATCCTTCGCTGGACGTGTTTGCGGCGGTTATCGATGCCGGAAACAGTCCCGGCAGGCTGGAGATTCGTTCGGCAACAACGGGGTTATTGATGGATCGCGTCGTCGTTGGCTTTGGTCCTGATGCGGTGGTTTTTTCCGAAGACGGCAATCTCGCCATGATTGCCAATGAAGGGGAAGATTTTTTGTTTGAGCCGTCAAGCAAACAATTTTTCACGCCGGAAGGCAGCATTTCAATAGTTCGCTTAAGCAACTCCGGTCATATTGTCAGCCATAAAAATCTGGAGCTGGCTAATATGACTAATTATGAGGGGTTTGTGATTAGCAAAGGCGGCCGGTTTATGGAACGGGAAATTGACTGGAATGGTGACGGCGTCATCAGCAAGAACATGGATTTTGACGGCAACGGCAAGATTGAAAAGAAAAAGGTGTTTTTAGGATATTTTGAGGGTCAGGATGTTTTCGGTATGGAAACAAAGGGTGAGAAAAAAATTCTTATCCCGTTAAAGACACATTCACCCGCTTTGCTGGAGCCGGAATATATTGCCATTTCGCCGGATGCAAAGAAGGCCTATGTAACCTTGCAGGAAGACGATGCGGTTGCAGTCGTCGATTTAATCAGCGAACAGGTCATCAGCTACTATGGCCTAGGAGCGACCCAACATAAAACCGACGCCCGCTACGATGGCTGGGTGAAATTTGACCAGACGATGACAGGCTTGCGCGAACCCGACGGGATTACCACAACAGCCAATGGCCGTTATTTTATCACTGCCGATGAAGGTGATACCGACTCGGATGTCTCGCCAGCCGACGGGCAGCCAACCAGTGGCGGGCGTTCGGTCAGTGTTTTTGATGCGGCAACCGGTACCTTGCTGGGCGATACCGGCAACCAGCTTGATGAGATTGCCTTCGCAAATCAAGTCTACCCGGAGCGGCGCAGTAACCGGAAAGGCTCGGAACCGGAAATGGTGGTTTCGTTAGATCTGGACGGTGTGCCTTTTGTAGCCGTCGGCATGGAAAGAGCCGGTTCAGTTGGATTAATTTCGTTGGCAGACCCTTTTCATCCTAAAGTAGTCGCCCTGGGCAAGATTGGCGGCGACGAAGACAAGTCGCCTGAAGGAATCGCCCATTTTGTAATGGACGGCGAGCATTATCTGCTGACCGCCAATGAAATGAACGGAACTGTTGAGTGTTTTAAAATAATCAGAAAAGAGCCTGATGCTCAAAACTGATAAGGAATAAGTTTAGCAACTGT
>JBCKWP010000143.1:0-3570 GCA_038922455.1 Methylobacter sp.
CTCGTAGGGCGTGCCGTGCGCGCATTTTGCTCCAGAAGGCGTGCACGGCACGCCCTACACACTAAAATATGTCCATAAAAAAAGGCAGCTCAAAGCTGCCTTTTTTATCCCATGAAAACCAGCTTGATTAAAGTTTTTCTTTAATACGAGCCGCTTTACCGGTCAGATTCCGCAAGTAATACAACTTGGCACGACGTACATCGCCGCGACGCTTAACATTGATCTCGCTAATGATAGGGCTGTGTGTTTGAAAAACACGTTCTACACCGGTACCGTGGGATATTTTTCTTACTGTGAAAGCCGAATTTAATCCGCGATTACGTTTTGCAATCACGATACCTTCAAAAGCCTGAATTCTTTCACGCTCGCCTTCTTTTACCTTAACTTGCACAACAACTGTGTCGCCTGGACCAAAGTCAGGAATCTGTCTTAGTTGTTCTGCTTCCAATTCATCAATAATATTGCTCATTACCACACCTTAATTTAAACCAACTCCACAATAAACTCTCTAAGCAAATTTTCCTGCTCTGCGCTCAAATTCTTTTTTTTCAACAAATCCGGTCGTCTCTGCCAAGTTCGACCCAACGCCTGCTTCATTCGCCAGCGGTCTATATCCGCATGATTGCCGCCTAATAACACTTCCGGCACCGAGCGTTCTTCAATCTGTTCAGGGCGGGTAAAGTGCGGACAATCCAGCAAACCATCGCTGTGCGAGTCCTGCTGCGCCGAATCTTCATCACCGAGGACACCCGGCAATAAACGCGTTACCGCATCAATGACAACCAACGCTGCCAGTTCGCCGCCACTGATAACATAGTCGCCGATAGACCACTCATCATCGCAATCCAGCTCGACAAAGCGTTCATCAATGCCTTCGTAACGCCCCGCAACCAGAATCAACTGCGATACCTTACATGCCTCTGCCAACAAAGCCTGAGTAATCGGCTTGCCTTGCGGACTCAAATAAACCACTTTGGCGGTTTGATCGCTCGCTTGCTTTGCCGCATTAACCGCATCATGCAACGGTTGATACTTCATGACCATGCCGGGACCGCCGCCGTAAGGACGGTCATCAACAGTCCTGTGCCTGTCTTGGGTATAATCACGGGGATTCCATACCGACAAACTGACTATATTGCGTTCGATTGCCCTGCCGGTTACACCGTAACCTGCAGCCACTGTCACCATGTCTGGAAATAAACTTACGACATCAAAACGCATGGCGATAATTAAAACTCAGGATCCCAGTCGACAATCATTCTGCCCGCATTCAGATCAACATTAATTACCGTCTGTCCCTGTAAAAACGGAATCACCCGTTCTCGTTCTCCCTGAACAATGATCACATCATTAGCGCCTGTTTCCAGTAGACTATCGATCACACCTAGCTGAACACCCTGAACGGTTTCAACAGACAAGCCAATCAACTGGGACCAGTAATATTCGCCTTTAGCCGCTTTGGGCAATTGGTCTCGGGTTATAAAAATATCCCAACCCATTAGGCTCGCTGCTTGATCCCTGTCGTTAATACCGTTCAGCTGGGCGACTATCGTCTTGCCCTGTAGCTGTCCGCCGACAACAGTTACCGACTTTATCTCGTCGCCTTTTATCAACAACCAAGGAGAATAAGTTAAGATATTTTCCCTAGGATCAGTAAAGGAAAATACCTTAACCCATCCTTTTATACCAAAAACGCCGGAAATTTTTCCGACACTTATATGCTGTTGTTCTGACAATTCAGTTTATGCCGCCGCTTTTCGTGCGTCTTTAATCAATTTTGCAACGCGTTCAGAAGGCTGCGCACCATTGGCTTTCCAATGATCAACGCGGTCACAGTCTAAACGCAATTTCTCTTCATTACCACGCGCCAATGGGTTAAAAAAACCAAGACGTTCAATATAACGTCCATCACGACTGCTTCTGCTATCGGTTACAACAACGTGGTAGAAAGGGCGATTTTTCGCGCCGCCTCTAGAAAGACGAATGGTTACCATCTAAATTCCTCAAAAAAACATTTGGTCATTATTAATCGACCTATTTTACGTGATTTTCGATATAAGTAAAGCGCAACAATGAACTACCTTCTCATGCCCATGCCACGCACATTATTTTTGATGCCACGCATCATATTCGCCATATTGCCCGCTTTGAAGCGCTTCATCATTTTTTGCATCATCATAAACTGCTTCAAGATACGGTTAACATCCGACAACTGCTGACCGCAACCGGCGGCAATACGTTTCTTCCGATTACCTTTAATCAAATCGGGATAACGCCTCTCCTTCATGGTCATGGAATTAATTACCGCAACCTGACGCGATAACTCCTTATCATTAACCTTGTCTCTCATTTCCTGAGGGATGTCATTCATGCCCGGCAATTTATCCAGCATGGAAGCGACCCCGCCCATATCCTGCATTTGTTGCAATTGCTCACGGAAGTCTTCCAGATCAAAGGCCTTGCCTTTTTGCAGCTTTTTAAGCAGCTTCTCGGCCTTTTCCTTATCGACCTTCTGCTCGATCTCTTCAATCAGGCCCAGTACATCGCCCATACCCAGAATACGGGAAGCGATACGATCAGGATAAAAAGGCTCCAAAGCATCGGTTTTTTCGCCGGTGCCGATAAACTTGATCGGCTTGCCGGTAATATGACGGATAGACAACGCCGCACCGCCTCGCGCATCGCCATCCGCCTTGGTCAAGATGACCCCGGTCAACGGCAATGCATCATTAAAGGCTTTTGCAGTAATCGCGGCATCCTGACCGGTCATGCTATCGACGACGAACAAGGTTTCGATAGGATTGATTGCCGCATGCAGCGCCTTGATCTCGCCCATCATTTCATCATCAATATGCAGGCGGCCTGCGGTATCGATAATAAGCACATCAAGAAACTTCTTCTTGGCCGCGTCAATCGCATTTTTAGCAATTTCAACCGGATCTTGCGACACATCACTTTCAAAGAAATCCAGAGAAAGCTCGTTTGCCAGCACCTGCAACTGTTTAATAGCCGCAGGACGATAAACGTCGACACTGACCACGCCGACTTTTTTCTTTTGATTTTCTTTTAACCAGCGGCCTAACTTGGCCACCGTCGTGGTTTTACCTGCACCCTGCAAACCTGCCATCAAAATAATCGCAGGTGGAACGGCATTAAGATTCAGCTTTTCGTTGGTCTCGCCCATCACCGTGACCAACTCGGCTTGAACCAACTTGATCAGCGACTGACCGGGTGAAAGGCTAGACTGAACCGCCTGACCTAACGCACCGATTTTGATACGCTCAATAAAGTCCGTAACCACCGGCAAGGCAACATCTGCCTCAAGCAAAGCCATACGCACTTCGCGTAACGTGTCTTTGATATTACTTTCAGTCAAGCGCCCCTGACCCTTAATTTTTTTAAGCGTACTACCTAATCGATCGGTTAAATTATCAAACATATCAGTGTCTTTATTAAATCTTAAGGGAACCGCTCGCCAATACAAATGCGTTAGGACTATTTAGCGGGATATATTAACATAGCCATTGAAGCCTTTGCATTAAACTCAAGCGAATTTGGCTTCCGCGCATC
>JBCKWP010000144.1:0-3523 GCA_038922455.1 Methylobacter sp.
GAAATAATTCAGCAACAAGGCCGGGAAAACAAAGCTGAACCAAGCGTAACGGATCGGTTTCAGGCCGAAATGACCCATGTCGGCATAAAGCGCTTCAGCACCGGTTATTGCCAATACCACCGCCCCCATAATTAAAAAACTGTGCCAGCCTAATTCCACCAATAAATGAATGGCGTAATAAGGATTAACCGCAGCCAATACACCGGGAGCATTGCTAATATTAACGATACCCAGGCCGCCCAAGGTAACAAACCAAACACACATGATGGGTGAAAACAGCTTGCCAACCGTCCCCGTGCCTTTGGCCTGCAAAATAAATAGCGCGAACAACACTGCAATGGTAATCGGCAATATAGTGTGAACTAATGAGGGGGCGACGATTTGCAAGCCTTCGACTGCACTCAATACTGAAATTGCGGGGGTAATAATACTGTCACCGTAAAATAATGCCGCACCGAGCAAACCAATGGTAATGATAAAGTTTGTTTTTTGGGGGCTATCCTTAGTGCTTTGCAGCGCAAAAGTCATTAGCGCCATGATACCGCCTTCGCCTTTATTATTAACCCGCATAATAAACGTTAGGTATTTAATTGCCACAACCAAGGTTAACGCCCAAAAAATCAACGATAGTACGCCTAATACATGGGGCTTATCAATCGGCAAATGGCTACCGAAGATTTCCTTGACGGCGTATAAGGGACTGGTGCCAATGTCACCAAATACAACACCGATTGCGCTTAGCGTCAACACGGACACTTGTTGCTTGGACTGGCTCTGCGAACTTGTCGACATAATGATTATTGAATTAGGAGGGGAAAATCAGCGCGAAATTAATATCGACAAGCTGTTTCTGCTCCGCGCCATTGTTCCGATAACAGCGAGGAGAGGTTAACTCGTTTAAAAAAAACGACCATTAATAAGAAAGTGGACGGCGATGCTGCTGAAGTAGCCCAATGCGATGACCGGCGCCCATTTCAGATGGCTAGTAAAGGTGTAAACCCCTTTCGCCTGCCCCATCAAGCCCACTCCTGCTGCGGAACCGACCGCCAACATACTGCCGCCCACACCGGCTGTCAAGGTGACCAGCAACCACTGGCCTTGAGATATATCAGGCGCCATGGTCAGTACCGACAACATGATAGTGCCGTTATCCACAAACGCTGAGGCGATGCCCACCAGAATGTTGGCTACAGTGGGATCCATGCTGCCGTAAAGATGGTGTGATGCCACTTCCATATAGCCGATGAAGCTCAAACCGCCGACGCCTACCATGACACCGTAAAAAAACAGCAAGGTATCCCATTCCAGATTAGCAACTTTTTGAAAAACATCAAAAGGCAACTCCTTTACTCTTTGTGTCTTCCCTCTCTCTATTTCTGGATTGTTCATTTGTTTCATGGGGCCGAAATAATCAATTTTGACGTCGGTCAAATCTACGGGTATCAATACGGGGTAAGAACCGCGGGTTTTTTGCAGGTAATAACTGAAGAATTTCAAATAGGTCAAGCCCATCATCATCCCGGCAGCGGGTGGTAGGCTCAGGAAGTTTTCAAAGCAAGCCGAGGTAATGATGGTCAATACGAACAACAAGATAATTATCCAGCCGCCCCGCTTCATGGCTTGGGCTTCTATTACCGCTGCGGGTCTTTCGTGCGGAATAAAGAAATGCATGATAGCAGCGGGTATTGCGAAGTTGACGATGGCCGGAATCAACAGGGTAAAGAAATCGGCAAAAGGCATCACGCCTTTTTGCCAGACCAGCAACGTAGTAATATCTCCGAAAGGGCTGAACGAGCCGCCCGCATTGGAGGCTACCACAACATTGATGCAGGATAAGGTAACAAAGCGCGGGCATTCTTTACCCATAGCCAGAATAACCGACCCCATCAGCAAGGCGGTAGTGAGGTTGTTGCACCCGGCAGAAATAAAGAACGCCTGAAAGCCGGTAATCCAAAATAATTGTCGATAGCTGAAGTTCTTGCTCAATAGCCAGACCCGCAAGCTGTCAAACACACCTCGGTCTTCCATGGCATTCAAGTAAGTCATCGAGACCATGATGAACAAAAACAGTTCAGCATAACTTTCGAGCGTAGTGCGAAACGCAACTCCGACTTGTTCGCTCATCCCGGCCTTGGTATAAAAAACAGCAATAAATATCCAGATCAAACTTGCTGCAAACACCATAGGCTTGGATTTTTTTAACTCGGTCACTTCCTCAGTCATGGCAAGGATGTAGGCAACAGCAAAAACGATTAACGCCAAAAAACCGGCCCAATGCTGAGTCAAATCTAATGGTTGCGTAGAACTGGCAGTGTCCGTTGCTTCGGCAGCCATTGATAAGGAGGGAAAAAGCACAGCAAGTAGCATCAATATGTGGTTTATTTTGGGCACCATTAACTCCATTCGTTGTCAAACACGTTACGCGGGTTGAACATCATCTATTTGGATGCCATAAAAGCGATCAAACCGGCAAAGGATACGCCCAGCACGATAAGCCCATCGGGAGAAAAAGGCATGGCAGGCATAGTTTTCCGTATAAGAGGTCTAAAGGCGAGTATTTGTAACTATTCAGCATACCCGAGACACCATTGGCCTTTAAGGATTTTATGCCCTTTGATGGTCAGCACTAGGCTTGCCGAAACGGTGGTTTGTCAGGGATGTTATCCCTACGCTGAATAATTACGAGTATTTTACATGTATATCTTAACTAAAAGTATATCGTCCGCTGAAAATCATGGAGACGAGTGAAGCGAGTGATTTTTAGCCACCCGATAGCGCCAGGTGCATGTGTTTTCACAAGCAGCTTCATCGCGCAGTGAAAATGCAGGCTTTACCGAAAAGCGCGTCAAAGTCATTGCGAGAACGATGCCGAACACCCCTTGTTGGGTGTTTGACGAGAGAAGCAGGACGAGCGGGGCCGTAGGAACATTAATTCGTCGCGTAATTTTTGCGCTTGCTTGGGCTGGGATGCCCAAAACAAGCTATCGCAAAAATAGCGACTCCCCGAAACGGATTTCTGGAAGCCATCGCTTCGATAGCCATCGGACAGCAGAAAAGGAAGCCACAGCCTCGCGCTATAAAGCGTTGGCCCTTACCTTGTCCTTTATTAACCGTGCCTCGAAAACAATCGTGTGAAGTGTGAAGCTATTTTAAGTGGCTAAATAATAAGGTGTTTTTCTTAGGTAAGCAGCATTAGGGCCAGGTTCCACTGACCCCATTTCTTCTCTTACCGCCTTGACACCGAGCTTAATGTGACGAATGCGGCGCTGATGACTCTATTAAATCGGTTCTACGCAAGATATAGCGATTTGCAAGTTTGCCGGAGAAACGATTGCCATTGTTATCAAGCTGAATGAGCATGTTCTCGGCGACAGAATATTGCCTTGTAGTTGAGTTATCACGTGGCGTTAAAACAATTATTTTGTTTTGATCATCCCAAGTAAATTTCCCTTTTTCCACGATTTCTCTTTTTGACTGACCAACGTTTTGGGTCATCAGCATATAGCTGTTGTTTTTGTTCAAA
>JBCKWP010000145.1:0-3512 GCA_038922455.1 Methylobacter sp.
TCGGTGATGACGCTCGTGTCCGTATGGCGCGCGGCGTAAATATTTTAGCAAACGCGGTAAAGGTGACTTTAGGTCCTAAAGGCCGTAACGCCATTCTGGACAAAAGCTACGGCGCTCCTACCATCACTAAAGACGGTGTATCGGTTGCTAAAGAAATCGAATTAAAAGACAAATTCGAAAACATGGGTGCACAGATGGTTAAAGAAGTGGCATCGCACACTTCCGATATCGCCGGTGACGGTACAACTACAGCAACCGTATTGGCGCAATCTATCGTCAACGAAGGTTTAAAAGCCGTTGCAGCAGGCATGAATCCAATGGATTTAAAGCGCGGCATCGATTTGGCCGTGATTAAAGTCGTTGAAGCGATTGTCGCTTCTGCTACGCCTTGCACCGATAACAAAGCGATTGCTCAAGTAGGCACTATCTCTGCAAACTCTGATGAGTCTGTCGGCAAAATCATTGCAGAAGCAATGGAAAAAGTCGGCAAAGAAGGCGTAATCACTGTTGAAGAAGGCTCAGGTCTGGACAACGAATTAGACGTTGTTGAAGGTATGCAGTTTGACCGTGGCTACTTGTCACCTTACTTCATCAACAAACAAGAAAACATGAGCGTCGAATTAGAAGATCCATTGATTCTGATTTACGACAAAAAAATCTCCAATATCCGCGACATGCTGCCAATTTTGGAAGCCGTTGCTAAAGCCGGTCGTCCTTTATTGGTTGTGGCTGAAGATGTAGAAGGCGAAGCCTTGGCGACTCTGGTTGTTAACACCATTCGCGGCATCGTTAAAGTTGCAGCCGTTAAAGCGCCTGGTTTCGGCGATCGTCGTAAAGCCATGTTGGAAGACATCGCTGTATTGACAGGTGGCGTGGTTATTTCTGAAGAAGTGGGTTTGAGTCTGGAAAAAGCTGAATTATCGCAATTAGGTACAGCTAAAAAAGTACAAATCACTAAAGAAAACACTACGCTGATTGATGGTGCAGGTTCTGAAGAACAAATCAAAGCTCGTGTTGCACAAATTCGCGCACAAGCGGAGGAAGCAACTTCCGACTATGACAAAGAAAAATTGCAAGAACGTCTGGCTAAATTAGCGGGCGGTGTGGCTGTCATTAAAGTAGGCGCTGCAACTGAAATTGAAATGAAAGAAAAGAAAGCCCGCGTAGAAGATGCATTGCATTCAACACGCGCAGCGGTTGAAGAAGGCGTTGTTGCAGGCGGTGGTACAGCCCTGGTTCGCGCTATTTCCGCTCTTGATAACCTTGAAGGCATCAACCACGACCAAACAGTCGGTATCAACATTCTGCGTCGTGCGATGGAAGAGCCTTTGCGTCAAATTGTTGCTAACGCTGGCGACGAGCCTTCAGTTGTGTTCAATGAAGTGCTAAAAGGCACAGGTAACTTTGGTTACAATGCAGCAACCGGCCAATACGGCGACATGATCGCAATGGGTATTTTAGACCCTGCGAAAGTAACCCGTACTGCACTGCAAAACGCAGCTTCTATTGCCGGCTTAATGCTGACTACCGAAGTGATGATTGCTGATGCGCCTAGCGATGACAAAGGACATGGCGGCCATGATATGGGCGGCATGGGTGGCATGGGCGGCATGATGTAATCATGTTGTCTTAAAGCCCCGTTGCTTTAAGTGTTAATGAAAGCCCCGGTTGTTTTTAACAGCCGGGGCTTTTTTTATGGTGGTTACCGCCACGAAAAATGAAAACTTTCAAAATATAAATACACTTCGAATAGCTAAATTTGCTGTTCAATAAAAGCTCAATTAAACTAGCCGTTCTGGAGAATAATAATTAAACAAGTGGGCGTGGGTCGGTCAATCCGGCACTAAGAGAGCGCGGCTATTGCTGGATTTTGCATCTTAATCCAGTCTATCGGTTCGCGGTTCTGACATTTTTCATAAGGTGTGCTTTAAGCATTATCCATAAGGAGAATACCATGAAAAAAGAAAAAAATTATGTAAACGATTCGTTCGGCAATGCGGTTTTGTCCATTCTCAAGGGCATTGATCGCGATGTGGAGCGGGGGGAGGACGCGCTGATGTTGGGGCTTGGCATCGTCATGCTGTCTTCCACTTTCGCACCCGTGGCGCCGCCGAGCATTCTTCTGCCGCTGGTTGCGCTAACTTTGGCTGTTTCTGCGAGCTTTGCACGGAAGAATTATCACAATATGGAGCGAAAGCTTCTGGAATCTATGGCGCAGCTTGATGGACAGGACAAAATCATCCTGCGTCCGATTGCCGCTGTTTTTGCCGAGTATCCGATGCGCTCTTTGGTGGAGTCGTTTAACCCCTTAAAAAACCTGAAACGAACCTGGAAAAGTGCGCTGGGCGGCATTTTGATTAATCCGTTATGGATGCCCATTTTTTATGTGATGGGTATGCAGATTCATGAAGAGAAAAACCTGGGTATTTTGAATCGAGCCATCATCGGCGTTGAGCGGAAAATGTCTTCTTTGTCTTCTCTTGATTAGCCTTGTGGGAGCGTTGTTTAAAGCCAAACCCCAGTTCATGCAACAAACTTTTTATCGTACAGATACATTTACAGGGGCTTGTCCAGCCAATTGACCCGAACATCCATGCTATTCAAAATACAATCCAGGCCAAACTGATGAAATATCGAAACATCGGCAGCATCGCGCCCAAAAGCAATAATGACCCTGCCGCCACGTAAAACGCTCTGGGTGGGGTCGAAAGTGTACCATCGACCGCCGATATAGGCCTCAAACCAGGCATGCAAGTCCATCGGTTCAAGCTGATACAAATAACCCACCACCAGTCGCGTCGGTATACTAATACTTCGGCATAAGGTGATGGCTAGTTGTGCAAGGTCTCTGCATACGCCATAGCCACGGTTATGAACCTCAATCGCCGATAGCGGAGAGTCGCTGGAACCGGGAATGTACTTGATGGTATGGCGAACCCAATCAGTAATTTTGCTGACCTGATCGTAACCTGGCAGTGTATCTGTCACTATCTCTCTGGCAAGATCGCCAAACCTGTCTGATTCGCAATAGCGGCTGGGTAACAGGTAAGGTAGGATTTGATAAGGGAGATTCTGGATTTCAATAAAAGGAGCGCCAGGTGCGCTATCAATATTTTCAGTTGTGATTACTTCGGCAGAGGTATGAATAATAAATTCTCCGGGTGAGGCAACCAGGCGTTGACAGGAATTGCCATAGTTGTCTTCGCTCTCAGCTATCTGTGCATTAGGCACAACAATGTAACTGGATTCTGTAACCCACTGCTGCTCACGGTTCAATGGACGTAACATTAAGATAAAGGCTGTCGGGGCATCTATCTGGAAACGAAGATCACAACTAACACTCAACTTCATACTGGTTTTACCCTTAAACAATAACCGGTAATTGCTGCTATGGGCGATACGCTTACTCGCATTAAAGACCCACCGATTGAATCTGGCTATAGGCGTGCCTTAACCAGATTTTGACGCGTTGCCGTTCCATTAGACCCAGAGCATTCAGGTTTTCGGAGTCC
>JBCKWP010000146.1:0-3511 GCA_038922455.1 Methylobacter sp.
GCCATCGCGCAACCAGGTCTGTAAAAAGACCGCCGCATTCATGACCACTTGTTCTTCGTCCAGCCATTCACACAAGCCTGTACAGACTTCCGCGAAACATTGCCCTTGCATAAAGGCATCGAGGGAAAATGCCTCCTGAGCTGACAAGGATCGGAATAAAAGTTTGAGCTGTTGCCGCCAGACTATCCAGGCTTGCAACTCGGAATTCGCTGCAAACAAAGGCGGCGGTTCTTTCTGATTCGACGCCTGCCACACTTGAGGGGCATTGCCGCTTAAATCGATTCGGCGTAAAGATGGATGAAAGCGCAGTTTTAGCGACGGCCAATCAATCGGATCGATTGCGGCTAATTGCTGGTAATCGGTCAAGGCGCTTTCAGGGGCATCGAATGCCTCGCTCAGCGCCCATTCAAAAATCGCCAGTTCCTTTAACACCGGTTGTTCGGTATAGGGCGGCGTTTCCGCCAGAAAGCGCGGCAGATGGCGTCCGAACCAGCGGATGGAAAATTGATCGGAGGGCGATGCGTCGATATATACACGTCCCATGGTAGCGAAACCCTCATCACCCAGCCAGTCTTTCAAGGCAGGATAATCGGCACTGAGCGCTTCGATCAGGCGTAAGCGATAGGCTTCGGTATAGACCTTGAAACGTTCTGCAGAGGATGCCTTGTCCGTATCGATAATAAAGTCCGGCGTGGTTTCTCGCAGCTGCAACACGGCTGACTGAAAGGCCTGTTGCAGGTCAGCCAGGGCGAATTTTGGACGGGTCATGCGGCCAACTCCAGAGAACCTGCGATTCGTCTAGCTATCTCCAGTTCTGCCAGTAATTCCCCAAAAGGGGGTATATTGTCGTCGCGTTCGATCATCGTGGAGACCGGTCCAAATCGGTGCAGCGCCGATTGATAAAGTGACCAGACCGGATCGATGACCGAATCGCCGTGGCTGTCGATGATAATATTGCCAAGATCCAGGTGGCCGGCAAGATGAAACTGCTGGACGCGATTGACCGGCACATTGTGCAGATAAATATGCGGATCGAAGCCATGGTTATGGGCGCTCACATAAATGTTGTTGATATCGAGTAAAATCAGGCAGTCCGAACGTTCCGCAACGGCGCTGAGGAAATCCCATTCGCTCATTTCGGACTGGGCATAGGTCAAATAGCTGGACACGTTTTCCAGCAGAATTCTGCGGCCGAGAAAATCTTGAACTGTTCTGACGCGGTTTACCACATGTTGAACGGCTTCTTCGGTATAAGGCAACGGCAGGAGATCGTGCAGATTAACGCCGTTAACGCCGGTCCAACAAAGATGATCGGAAATCCAGGCTGGCTCTATCCGTTCCGCCAGCGTTTTAACCTGGCGTAAATAGTCAAAATTCAAGGCGTCGGTGCCGCCGATGGAAAGAGAAACTCCATGCATGACCATCGGATAATCGGCGCGAATGCGGTCGAGATAATAAAGCGGTTTGCCGCCAGGGACGAGATAATTTTCCGTGATGACTTCAAACCAGTCCACCGGTGGTTTATCGGCCAGGATAGTTTCATAGTGGTCTGTGCGCAGACCCAAACCAAATCCGAGATTGGGTCGTTGTTCCATAACAGACATGATCATGTCTCCTTCCAGTTGATAAAAACAAAGGGGCGGGTATATAAACCCGCCCCTTTGCCCGTTTAAAAAAAACGTGTTCTTTACATTGCAGGGGCTTCCAGAACCTTGCCACTCTGATCAGCGCATTCTTTTTCGGTCGTGGAGATAAAGCCTTTACCTTTGCATGAGTTTTGACCTTTACAGGCATTGCTCGCAGTCTTGCATTCAGCCTGTCCTTTACAGGCATTGATACCGCCGCAATGAACTTTTGCCTCTTGCGCGCCGCCCTGGTCTGCTGCCATCACAGATCCGTTCATGAACATTGCCGCCACCGCAGTAGCCAATAACAATCCGGATGTATTTGTTGAAGTTCTCATAAGTTTTCCTATTTCGTTATTAATTGATACACATTCGCCGCACCTGCATCCTGTCTAGCGGCTCAAGGCCCCCGTTTACTAGAGAGGGCATCAAATTCGCACCGCGTCAACGCGGTGCGACCTCATCGCCTGCAATCCGTGCGTGCGATACAGGTTGGAAATAGCAGAATAGATGTTCACTCTGCCACATAAAACTTGTTACAAACAGTTAGTCGTACTGTCACTGGATTCCTTACACTCTGATTTTTTATTTCTTATCTGATTTCATAGCGGCTCCCTTCAACGACATATCCCTCTCCATAATTGTTGTAACACGTCGTCCCGGCAATCTTGTGAGCGTTGCCATATTCATCATAGGTATATTTAAAGACTTGATGACAGGGTCTTGTTTGATGGGAATAGCCATGAGCCGGGTAATTTGCATAATAGCCGGAAGGATTGTAACGATGGTTATATGAATTTTGACTGTAGCCGGGGGAATAATGATTACCGTGATGATTGTGGTGGTTATGATGTCCATAGCCAACACCGTTATGCCCGCCATAACTACCGTAACCAAGATGTACGCCATAACCCCCGGCGCTTGCCGTTTTTATGGGTAGCAGAACGGTGAACAAAATACTTAAAGCTACCGCGAATGTTGTGACTAACTTTTTCATGATTACCTCCTGAGGTGGGATAGGGTTTTATGATAACGAAGCCAGGCTGAATGTGGGCTGAACTTTTTTAATAACGCCTGTAACCATAAGACCGGCAGGGATAATAACCATAGGGATAACCGTAACCCCGATACGGATAAGAGTAATAGCCTGAGTTATACGGCGCATATCCGTAGCCGCTATAGCCGCTTTGTTGATCCCGTGGCCACAGGTAAATAGCCTGGATAGCAATAACCGGCAATTTAATCGGCTTGTTGCCAATTATTCGATGGGTTTCGGCGCTGACTATTCCAGCTACGGTGATTTCTGAGCCTTTAACATAGAGAGCCGGATCCAGAAATTCCGGGCTTTGAATAACAAACCTGCCTTGGTTTGGGTCATTTAACCGGAGACTGCCATCGCTATTAAGTGGAAAATACAATAGCTGTATGTTGGTTAAATGCTCTTCGTTTTCCACTTCAATAACAGTGCCGCCCCAACGTACAGGCATATTCCGATGACTTGAAATATTTTTCATGACTTCAGTTAACTGAACATCCACCGCAGGAGCTTTTTGAAGGGCAACCGGCAAGCTAGAACAAGCGCTCAACAGTATGGAGAGCATTAATAATAACCAGTTCATAAATCCTCCTTTGGGAGGTTGTTGGAAGGAATACAAAAAAACATGCCACACGGAGAGTGTCATTGATGTTCTTTTGTACGTGAAAAATAATCAGGTTTATCATTAAGTCGTGATTCGGGGCTAATCCTTACAGAATGTTTTTTGTATGTAATTCAGATGGGATATAACAGCCTCAATAATGCAGAATCGATCAAGAATTTTGCCATTCAACAGACAAAATCCGGGGGCTTATGTTTGGAAAAATGAAATCCGTCAAGTCATGGTTAT
>JBCKWP010000147.1:0-3464 GCA_038922455.1 Methylobacter sp.
AAAAAAACTACGAGCTTGCTCTAGCTGATTACAGCGAAGCTATTCGGGTAAATCCTGGTCATGTCGACGCTTATATCAATCGCGGCTTTTATTATTATGAACAAAAAAACTATGAATTTTCCTTAAATGACTTCAATCAGGCTGTTGATGTTTATAAGTTAGTAGAAAATAAGATAAGTTTATGCTTATTAGCAAGCAATATTTTTACGTCAGCACAGCAATATGAATTTGCTAAAACTTATGTAGAGAAAGCTTTTAATTTTGCCGATAGCGACCATCAACAATATAAGAGTATCTATTTAGAAAACATAGCGAGTGCGGAAGAATTGGATTTAAAAAATCAAGAAATCGAAGCCAAAAAAAAACAACTTGATAAGAAAAGTACCGAGTTGAATAATTTAATTGCCATGTTCGCGCATAACTTTTTAGGCACATTGCAATGTATCCGCTCCAATGCCGAACATGAAAACAACCCCAAAATCCATCTAAAAACCGTCAAAATGATGAGCGGCGCATTAACCGCGTTTAGCATTATCTCTGCCGATGACGACAAACTTGTGGAACAACTCAAACAAGACCGCAGCGGCGAAACCAACCTATTACAATGCCTTGCCAACAACATCGCTCTGGCTATCTCACAACTCCTCAGCAAAACCAATAAAGATAAAATCATCAATCTTTATCTCAACGCTTTGCAAAAAACAGGGCAAATCACTCCTGAAACAACGGGCGAAGACTTACGCTTTAATGAAGACGAATGGAACAAATGGCAAGCTCTACAAACTCAATGGGACGATGAATTTAACGCCTTGTTTTCTGAAAAAGTCGAATTAACCGCCTTAATAGAATGGATAAATACCCATTTCTTTGCCATTGAAATCGTAGGCTTTGATAAATATCCTATTCACTTTAAAGAATACGGCATCACCGATTCCATTTTTTTAGTTGTGCTAATGGAAACGCTGGTTAATGCGTTAAAATACATCGATGTTACAGCCAATAAACCTTTAACACTCAGATTATGTAAAGAAAATAACGCTTATCAGTTAAGCTGCGAAAACCCAAGCCGACAAGAAAGCTATCGCGGCACACATAAAGGCATGGATTTTTTACAAACCATCGCCAAAAAATTAAACGGTGAATTTATCAACGAATCCACAGAAAACAACTTTAAATCCACATTCATCATTCCCGCCGAATTACTTGATTAAGGGTAACTATTCAGTGAAATGTAAGTGCAAAACTGGAGTAAAACGGCTTTAGCTGTTTTATACGCCGCTCAGCCAACAGCTAAAGCCGTTGGACTCCTACTTTCCATCTTAGGCTGAGTAATTACGATTAAGGAAATAACATGCCACATTTTTTATGGGTAGAAGACTTTAAAGCCTCAGAAACAGAACGCGAACCTAATATTATCTCCTCAACCATTGACTTGGTTTTTGGTGGTATTTTAAAAAATCAAGAATTTACAGATGAATATCAAGCTCGCCGAGTTTTAGAAAAACAAGGGGTTTTTTTAAGACTCAATTTGTTAGATGCGCTGGATTTTATTCATAACCCAAATGAATTAGCTAAAGTTGATTTTGTGGTGTTAGATGTTGATATGCCGTTACAACGTGAAGGACAAACCGATAAAAATAATTATCTGCCCGCTTTAATTAAGCAATATCAATCCGAAACCGAATTAAAAAAAATCGCAGGTTATCAGATTTATATTGATTTAGTGATTGAGCTGGGGTTTCCAAAATCGCATATTTTGTTTTGTTCCAACCATGCAGGGTATTTTGAAGAATTCACCGCAAAATTTGAAAGTTCAAATATCAAATTTCCAAAATTATTACAAAAAGAGCATAAGGAAGACATCAAAGATTGGCTCACTGAAGCGCACAGTGATTATTTTGTGCTGAGGCGGGGAATTATTGAAGGTTGTAATCATTTAAAAGCGTTATCCGAAAAATTAACTAAGGATGATGATTTAGCATTTAATAGCTTTATCGACCAAGAAAAACAAATCGCTCTTGATGATATACGCAATTATTTGGATGTATTAGCCAACTTTTTACCTTTGCGTGAACCCGTTGATAAAGCGGCATTGTACAAACTTTTTATTAGAACCTTAACGCACGAATGGGAAGCCGCCGATCCTAAAAAAATACGCGGTTTAGCGTGGATTATGAAAAGCACTCGTAATTGGATTACGCATAATTCAAACCTGTTTAACGCGCTTGATGAGCAAATGGTCGCCTATTTATTCATTATCAATATGCGTCTGATGTTTAACTTTGATGACGCAGTTCAGTCGTATGAAAAAATCCTGCTTAATTTGTTTGTAGATGCTGATTTTCTAAAAGAAGATGTTTTTAAAAATCAGTTAACTAAAAAGCTGATTCCGTTTAAGAAACCTTATTTAAAATTAAGAAGTATTATTTTGGATGAGAATAAATGCATAGCTGATGATAATAAAAATAATTCAAATAAAAAAAGATATATCAGAGATGCTATTTATTTTAATGAGTTAGCTAATAATTTACAGGAAAGTGATTCTGACCTGAAAGCTGATAAAAAGCTATTCGCTAGTTTGTTATATCAAATGTTTTGGCTTAACACATCAGTTCCTCAAATTACTATAGGAAATAAAAGGGATGTGTTGGAAATAATTTTTAAAGATTACGGTTACGCTGAAAAACCTTATCTGTTTGAACTGGCAAGGCACATTTACAACCATAGTTTTTCACAAGGTGAAAAATCATGAAAACTCTACAATTCACCACGCACATAGAAAATAATGCTCAGCTTCATTTAACGCTGCCCTCTGAATATGCCAATCAAGACGTCGAATTGGTGGTGATTATTCAAGCGCATAAAGAAACGATGGAGCGGCAAAACTGGTTGGCGTTTATTAATCAAAGCTATGGCTGTTTGGCCGATGATCCTTTGGAACGTCCAGAGCAACCGGCACTGAATGAAATTGACATGCTGTTATGAGGTTTTTATTGGACAGCAATGCCAGCATCGTTTTTCTGAATAAGCGTTCAGAAAAATTAAAGCAGCGATTGGAATTATGCCAACCCCAAGAAGTCGTATTGTGTTCAGTGGTTAAGGCAGAGTTGCTTTATGGTGCAATGAAAAGCCAGAATCCCAAAGCCAGTTTGTTCAAGGTTGAAAACTTCTTCGCCCATTTCCAGTCCTTGCCGTTTGATGATAATGCGGCTGATTTTTATGGCAAGATACGTAGCGAGTTAAGTGCGCTTGGTACGCCCATTGGCGCCAATGATTTCATGATCGCCGCCATAGCTCTGGCTAATGACGTGACTTTAATCTCGCACAATACCCGTGAATTTGGCCGGGTGCGTGGTTTGTTATTAGAGGATTGGGAATTATAATGACCATACACACCGTTAACATAATGCTATCGAGGCAAGCAAAGTATGAACATTTTTCCGATAAAAAATGACGCGGATTAT
>JBCKWP010000148.1:0-3314 GCA_038922455.1 Methylobacter sp.
GTTTTCTGACAAACTAGGGCCGCTGGTCTACGGTGAGGAAGGCGGTCGGCCGTTTATGGGGCATCCGGGCACTCAAGGCAGCTCGGTATCCGATAATGTTGCCCAGCTTATCGATGAAGAAATACGTGCGGTGATAGACCGCAACTATCAGCGTGCAGAAACCATTTTAAAGGAAAATATCGTTATCCTGCATAAAATGGCCGAAGCGTTGATGAAGTGGGAAACCATAGACCGGTTGCAGATTGAAGATCTAATGGCAGGCAAAGATCCCAGACCGCCAGCGGAAGATAGTGAGCCGCAAGTAGATAAGCCTTCCGAACCCAGCAATGAAGTACAGGACAAAGCTGATAAAAAAGTGATTAAGGCAGCGAGCAATAAACCTGCGGGACAAGTTTGAGGCCGTTTTGTTTTCATCACTCCAACCCTCTCCTCTCCCGATTGGAGAGGGTGAATAAGGTGTCACTAAAGCTAAGGTAGCAGTTAAAGCAACTAAAACAGGTTCTGTCGTATGTACTACGGTTACGCATATTTTGGACGAGGAAGAATGCCAATCCCTCAAACTGGACGGAATTATCCCGCCAGCGTATAAAACTGTTTTGCAAAAGGCATCTGATTTGGTTTTGTCGCATCAACTGCATTATTGTGCGTGATTAATTCTTGATACTCGATGTTCAAGTTTTTAATTCTTGATTTTATAGAACCCCACAAAATCAGGCCTTACAGCCATAAGCGCTACCCTGTAACACCTGACGCCATTAACGGAAACACCTTGATTTATCTGGGTTCACTTCAGTCAAGCTCAAAAAACTAGAACATCGAGTGATAGCCGTCTTTATAGCTTGGATATTTAAATCGATAACCCAATGTTTTTAACCGGGCGTTATTGCAGCGTTTGTTCATTCCGCCATCGGCATCCTTAACCGTCTGTCGCATCGGTTCCCGACCGATTGCGACACTTCCGCCATCCCTGGCAGTCGGCGGCGGGCAATGCAAGCGTTCCGCCAGCCAGCTCATCACCTCCCACATTGACGCGGGATCGTCGTCGCTGGCCAGATAGCATTGATCTAGCGTTTTTCCCGCCAAGCATTGCTCCAACAAAAAAGCCAACACGCCAACGCAATCCTGCTGATGTATCCGGTTGGTAAAATAAGGCGGGGTTTGCTGGATGGCCGGTGTTTGCATCGCTTGTCTTAACAGATATTCCCGCCCCGGCCCGTAAATGCCGGAAAAACGTACCACGATATTAGCGGGGTGCGACGCGATCAATTTTTGCTCCGCCTGTTGGATTAATCGGCAGGGGATAGTGTCCGGTTCTGCGGCTGAGTTTTCATCCACCCATTCGCCTAAAGATTGCCCGTAAACACTGGTGGATGAGACCATCAGCCACTGTGCGTCCGGTAGTCTGGCGAGCAGATTGTCCAGTCCGGTTTGATAAACGGCGCGGTAGCTGTGTTCAGTGCGGCCATCCGGCGAAACGATAAAAAACGCCTGGGTAAAGTCGTCGTCCAGACCGGCCAGAGCATCGACTGAACTTATATCGCCAGCGACATAACGGATGGAGCCGGATGATGAAACCGGCGGCCTGCGTTTTAGCCCGGTGACATCATGGCCCTGGGTCGATAACACCCCCGCAAGTTCAGAACCAATCGCGCCGCAGCCGACAATCAATATTTTTGCCATTGCTATAATGAGTTCAGTTGTTGAGGATAAGGTGACAGGTAGTAGGACTCTTCTATATACGGATCGGGCGATTTACGGAAATGATGTTTAAGTAAAGTCATGGGCACAATCAGCGGGATGCAGCCGTTGCGATAACGCTCAATCACCTCGCAAAGTTCGGCTTTATCGTCGGCGTTTAAGTCCCTCTTCAAATAACCTTGGATATGCTGCAAGACATTGACATGGTTGTTGCGGGTGGCCGGTTTTTTAAGCGTAGCCATCAGCTGCACAATGTACTGTTCCGCAATTTGTATAAGGTTGGCTTTGGTCAGTCCCGCCAATAACTGCCCCAGCTCGCGATAATCTTCATGGCTCATGATGATCAGTTTATGGCGGGCATGAAAACGGGCCAGGCTGCTTGCCGTCAGTTCCTTGGCCAACAGCTGTTTCCAGCGGTGCAGCACATAAACGCGCTGGATGAAGTTTTCGCGCAGTGCCGGATCGCCAAGCCTGCCTTCTTCCTCGACGGGTAGCAGCGGGTTGTTACGCATCATCGTTTCGGCATAAATGCCGACCCCGTCGGCGTGTGGCTGGTTATCGGTATAAACCTTGACCCGCTCCATGCCGCAACTGGGCGAACCTTTTTTCAGGATATAACCGCATAAATTCGCGTATGAGCTTTGATGTTGTTTGGCGTAGTCGCGTAACGGCTCGGTAACGTCCTGGTCGGGATTTTTAATGCCGACGCAATGGATGGCCTGATCGATTTTTACCAGATGCAGGGTAGGGCGGGGCGCACCCAAGCCGACGCCCATTTCCGGGCAAAACGGATGGAACTTGAAATACTCGCCCAGCGTGCCGGTGATATAAGCATCCAGCCGGTGGCCGCCGTCATAGCGGACATTCTGGCCCAATAAACAACTGCTGATACCGATAGGGATTTTTTTCATATGACTATAGGGATGTAGGTAAGGAGTGTGAGTCAGTAGGTACGCTTGCGAATTACGCAATAAACTCAATAAGGTACGCGCAGCATACCCTTGTATATGGCAAAGTGCGATGCACGTCTGCAATCAAGCAGCATAACCAAGACGCTGATGAAGGAATAAAACGGATTAGGCGAAGCCGCTCTGCGGGTGAGTTATTTTGAAAAATCAGGGTCGTTCGTATTGCAATTGCTGGGTGTTTTTTTAGTCTATCTGCTTTTTGGCTCAGGCGCGATTATGGGTGCCTTTGTCCTCAGCCGACGAGCTGCGTATGTATTTGTAAAACAGCTTGAATCCTTGAGTGAGGCTTCTCTTGCGTTGACAGAAAGTCCTAATGCGCAAGCACGCATTTCCTGGGGGAAAAATGATGAAATCGGAAAGTTAGTTGATGCTTTCAATACGATGGTTGAGAGGTTGCAACAATTTCAATTGCAACTTGAAACGCGAGTCCAAGAGCGCACTAACGAGTTACGTTATCACCGCGACAACTTGCAGGAAATGGTCACAGAATAAACCGTAGAACTGCGCCAGAGCAACGAGGAGCTGGAACAAAAGAACACGCTGCTGGCGGAGCAGAAGCTCGAGGTCGAGCACAAGAACCGCGAGATTGAAGCCGCCAGGATTTCGCTGGAGGAGCGCGCCGAGCAGTTAGCCCTCACCTCCCAGTAC
>JBCKWP010000149.1:0-3228 GCA_038922455.1 Methylobacter sp.
CGTGCCCAGTGCCGAAGAAGGACGGTGAGCTAGGAAATCGCCAACCAGTTGCCCTGGCGCTTTATAAGTTCCCCCGCCCAACGTGAAGGCAGTCGCTTCCAAGCGGCGCTGGAGATCGATGCCCGCCAACGGATGTCCTGGGTAATCGTCAGGGGTAATGCCGACGACAATGCCGCTGTTGGCATTGCGCTCGTTGCGGGAATATTGGCTCATACCGTTGGTGACCACATGGCCTGCCTCGGAGGTGGCGGCCACCACGGTGCCGCCGGGACACATGCAAAAACTGTACACGGAGCGTCCGTTGCTACAGTGATGCACCAGCTTGTAATCGGCAGCGCCCAGTAACGGATGACCGGCATTATCGCCAAATCGGCAAGTGTCGATCAGGGATTGCGGGTGTTCGATGCGAAAACCGATCGAAAAAGCTTTGGCATCAATATAAACGCCTCGGTCATAAAGCATTTTAAAGGTGTCGCGTGCGCTATGTCCGATCGCCAGCAGCACATGATGGGTGTTAATAGTTTCGCCGTTGGCGAGCGTTACGCCGCGAACCTGTCCATTATCGATAATGATGTCGTCAACCCGGCTTTGGAAGCGGATTTCGCCGCCTAATGCCTCAATAGCCGCGCGTATCTGCTCAACCACGGTGACCAGTTTGAAGGTGCCGATATGCGGCTTGCTGACGTGAAGGATTTCGGCTGGCGCGCCAGCTTTGACAAGTTCAGTAAGTACTTTGCGTCCATAGTGGTTGGGGTCTTTGATCTGGGTGTGCAGCTTGCCATCGGAAAAAGTACCGGCCCCGCCTTCGCCAAACTGTACATTGGATTCGGGGTTGAACTGGCCTTTGCGCCAAAGGCCGAACGTGTCTTTGGTGCGCTCCCGCACTTCTTTTCCCCGTTCCAGAATGATCGGGCGAAAGCCCATTTGTGCCAGGATCAAACCGGCAAACAGCCCGCAAGGCCCAGTGCCGATGATGACCGGGCGTTGCGCCAAATTCTTGGGTGCTTGAGTTACAAAGCGATAAGTGCTATCCGGCGTTAACGAGAGTTGCGGGTCGTCTTGCAGGCGATTAAGCAGAGTTTGTTCGTTGGCTGTTTCAACATCAACGGTGTAAACAAGCAGGATTCCATTGCGCTTGCGGGCATCAAATCCCTGCCGGAATATGCGGTAAGTGATGAGTTCTTCTGCGTCGATGCCCAGTCGAGCCAATATCGCGGTTTTTAGCGCATTTTCTGGGTGGTCAAGCGGGAGTTTAAGTTCAGTGATTCTTAACATGTAAGGTATTTCCGATAGATCCCTGTTACAGAACGGCTTGATCTGTATAAGGCGGTAAAAGCCGCCGCCAAATTAGAAACGCCGTCCTGGATAATGCTGATGTCTTCGTCTGAAGAGGACAAAGTAAAGGAAGCCATTATGGCTGGAATAACGTCTTATATTGTTAAGCCCTTCAAACCGGATAACTAGGCAAACTGACTTAAACGATGCGTTAAATTCGGTTGCCGAGCACAAAAATCCCCCTTTGCAATCTATACAAAGGGGGATTTTTTTAAGGCTGATTTATTTCTACGTCCGGCTTACTGGTCGGCACACGTCTTTTCCCGACATTCTTCTTGTCTCTGTCACGTATTTTGACCTTTTCGGCCACCGCTTTTTTAGGTTCTATTGTCTTTTTGCCGCCCACGGACTTGCCTGACGCCTTAAGTTTTTTAGGGCCTTTGTATTTGCCCTCCAACTCTTTGATATTTCGGCGTTTGAATTTCTGTTTCAAAAAGCGCTCAATGCCGGACATTAAATTCCATTCGGTATGCTTGACCAGTGCAATCGTTAAGCCCAGCTCATCGACCCGGCCTGTTCGGCCTATGCGATGGATATAATTGATGCCATTCCTCGGTACATCAAAATTGATGACCAGATTAATACCTTTGATGTCCAGGCCTCGGGCGGCAAGGTCGGTCGCAACCACGATCTTGACTTCGCCGTCGCGAAACAGTTCCATCATTCGGTTGCGGTCTTTTTGATCCATCTGCCCATGCAGTACGCCGACACGCAGCTTTTGTCCGCGTAGCGGGCCGCGAAGAAGGTCTGCCTGAATCCGGCTGTTGGTGAAGACCAATGCCTTGTCATAAGTTTCATTTTTCAACAGCCAGGTCAGTAGCTTTAGTTTATGATCATTATCGTCGGCCAGCACAAGTTGCTGCTCAATATTGCTGTGCCCGTCGTGCAGCGTATTTAAGGCGACAATTTTATGATCTTTCAGGACCTTGTCAGCCATTTTGATCACGCCAAAATGCGTCAAAGTGGCGGAAAACAGTAAAGTTTGCCGTTGTGTATTACAGCTGTTGGCGATAGTCAGCACGTCTTCGCTAAAGCCCATGTCCAACATCCGGTCGGCTTCATCCAGAATTAGCACCTCCAGATTACTAAAGTCCGGTATCTCTTGCTCCATCAGCTCCAATAGTCTGCCGGGGGTTGCAATAACAATCTCGGTGTTTCTGCGCAGCATATTCTGCTGTAGCCTGAAATCATCGCCGCCGGTAATCAGGCCGGTTTTTATGTCAGTGAATTCGGCCAATTGTTGGCAGTGCTTAAAGATCTGTTGCGCCAGTTCACGGGTCGGCGTCAGCACCAAGGCGCGCGTGCCGGATTTTGCGGAGGGCAAGGTCAGTAGGCGTTGCAGCGTAGGCAGCAAAAATGCGGCGGTTTTGCCGCTGCCGGTTTCGGCGCTAACCAGTAGGTCTTTGTGTTCCAGAACCAGGGGGATCGCCTGTAGTTGCACCGGCGTGGGTTGCTCAAAGCCCATTTTTTTAACCGCCGACAGCAGTTGTTCATCTAGCGATAGGTTTGAAAATGATGAGGTAAGGTTTGTTGGATTAGGGTGCATGGATCTTTAAAGGGCTGCGAAAGCGCAAGGATGATAGGAAGCAATTTATGCGGCTATTATAGGCTTTTTGCGGTCGGGGTTATGATTAAATAACTATTCATTGCAAATCGGATTTTTAGCTTTTAAGCTAAGTTAAAAATCAGGGAGAGTTTCCTTGGCGTCGACTATAGAACAGGAAAGACCATGATTCCCATTAGAGATACAGCCCCCTGCTATTCACGGCCCTTAGTCACGTGGGGGATAATGGCTATTTGTATTGTTGTGTTTGTGACGATGAAATTGATGCCAGATCAGTTAAGTTTTCGTCTGATTAATCTTTACGGCATGGTGCCTATCCGCTATACCAA
>JBCKWP010000150.1:0-3085 GCA_038922455.1 Methylobacter sp.
CAGTCTGGCATAAAATCTGCTAAAGAATGGGTAGTTACCATGAACTCTCAGGATCCAGAGCATGTCTAAAATGAGCCTCATCAATAAAAAGAAAGCGGCTGGATAGGCTGTTAATAAGGACGTAATCAAGGCGAATTATAATTTTCCATTAGCTATAAATCATGGGTTCGGATTGAACCTATAACAAAAATCATCATTACAGTCGACATTATGACAACAAAATATACCCCCCTAAAAGATCACGACACCCCTATCAAGGTCTTGTTTACCGGTTATCTGTGCACGGTCGGCATCGGCTATCTTTTCGCATTGATCCAAATCTTGTTTACCCACGGCATGGCGGACGGCAAATTCGGTTTGTCGGTCGATGACATTGTGTACAGTTATTACGGCAACCGTTCAGGCACGGTTTTGGAGCAGAAACTGAATGGTTCGATGAAGGACAACGCGCCGGAACAGGAGCGTTTTCAGATCATGGAATGGGTCAGGGACGGCGCAGATAGCGATGCTTATAAGGCGGACGGCATCGACAAAATAATTGAAAGTCGTTGTGTGATGTGCCATAACAAAGAAGCCTCCGGTATACCGGATTTTACCCAATTTGAACCGTTAAAAGCCTTAACCATACAAGATACCGGCGCGACATTCGCTTCGTTAACCCGTATTTCGCACATTCATTTATTCGGGATCAGTTTTATTTTTATGTTTGTGGGGCTTATTTTCAGTTTTGCGGAGACCACGACCACGCAATATAAATGTATTGCCATCGGCATGCCTTATGCGTTTCTTGTCGCCGACATATTATCCTGGTGGTTGACCAAAATTCACCCGATGTTCGCGTGGCTGGTTATTTTTGCCGGTATGGGCATGGGTGTTTCATTCATGTTTATGTGGGTGACTTCTATTTTAGAAATGTGGTTGTTTAAGCCGATATTTGTTGATGGTTTCGGCTCGCGTTACTTGCAGCTGCGAGATAGTTCGGACGCGTCAATTGCGGACAGGCTATGGCTTTATACCAAGGCGCTTGCGAAGCAAATTAAACCGGCAGCGGCTTTTGTAGCCGAACAATGGCTAATACGCGGCTGGCCTGTTGTTAAAAAGTGGTTGAAAAAATACCGTAGTTAGGTAGGTTTCGGATTAGCGGTACGCCCAGTTTATTTTCCAGTATCCATGCGTACTGTGGGCGCGAATTCATTCGCGCTACGCGATTGAAATCGCGCCCACATTATAAGGCTGTAGCGTTATTAGCCCCAGCCTACTGCGCTTTTACTAACCAATACATCAACACCAGGTTTGTCAGCAACAGCAGCGCCGACAAGCCTTTCCAGAACAATAGCGGATTGCGCTGTATTAAAGGTATGGACTCTTCGGCACTTAAGAACTTGGGGTTGGGTGTGGACAGGTCGTACAAAAACTCCGATAAGTCGTCATAGCGCAATTGAGGGCTGATTGATGTGGCTTTTTTTAACGCACCGTCCATCCAGATAGGCACCATGGCGTTGCGATGAAAACTGGGTACATAGTGAAGTTTCGCCAGATTTATTTTATCGGGTTTTTCAGGCAACTCCTGACCAAAGGGCAAGGCGTTGTTAAGCATTTCATAAGTAATGACGCCCAGCGAAAACAAGTCGGATTTTACGGTGCCGCGCTGCCCCAGATGATATTCTGGTGCCGTGTAATTTAAGGTGCCGAGTATGTTTTCCGCCTCGCTGTGCTCCAGCGGGGTCATTTCCGCAATACCGGCGATTTTAACCGAGCCGAAATCGATAATTTTAACCGTGCCGTTTTTATCGAACATGATGTTTTCAGGTTTTAAATCCTGATGCAGCATTTCCATACGATGAAAAGCGCGCAGCCCCTTGGCAATCTGTTCGATTATTTTCCGGACTTCTTTAATATCAGGCTTGGGGTGGTCGGTTATCCATTGCCTAAGTGTCGGGCCTTCGAGAAATTCGGTGACGTAATAAATACAGCTTTTTTCCCGATTAGTACCGAGTATTCTTAATACATTGTCGTGATGAATGCGTTTCCCCGCCCATTCTTCATGCAGAAAATGCTCTATGTAATGGGTGTCGTCGTCATAGAGTATGGACGGAGTTTTCAAAATAACCTGCGTGCCGGTTTGGGTGTCCAAGGCTCGATAAATCTGGGTGCGTTTGCTGGCGTGTAATTCCGCCTCAATCCGATACCCATCGAGCACCATGCCCGGTGCCAAAGGTGGCGGGAAGGGCAGGTTGGTATGGCGGCGGATTATCTCATCTTCGTTGGCTTCGGGGAGTTCATCGATCTTGATCAGTTGGCAGGTCAGATTGTCATCGCTGTGATTATCGATAGCCTGTTGCATGATTCTTTCGGCAATCAGGGTTAAATCCATGCCGGATTGGATGCCGGCGGTTAGGTTTTTTTTCAGGGTAAGTTCATCGAAAAAGTCATGTATCCCGTCGGTGGTCATCAAAAAAACATCGCCTTTCTCCAAAGGACGCGTTTGATAATCGACTTCCAGGCGCGGTTCTATGCCCATTGCCCGGTTCAGATAATTTTTTTCTTTGGCCCAGATGCGGTGGTCACGGGTTATCTGCTCAAAATTACCCTGCCGTAAACGATAAATACGTGAATCGCCGATATGAAAAATATGCGCCGTGGTCGATTTTAAAATGATGATGCTGAGCGTGCTGACCATACCCTTGGTCGATTCATAGCGGATTTGTCCTTGGCTGTATAACCAGGAATTGGTCGCGGAAAGGATTTTTTGCCCGGCATGTTTGACCGACCAGGAGTCGGGGGTGCTGTAATAATCACTTAAAAAACTGATCACGCAGCAATGGCTGGCCTGTTTCCCTGCGTCGCTGCCGCTCATGCCGTCGGCAATGGCGGCGGTTATGCCTTTATGCGTCAGTTGTAAATCTTCCGGGATGAGTGAACCGAAAAAATCCTCATTATCCGGCTTGATGCCTTTATCGCTGGCAGAGCCGATGCTGACTTTAAGTGTTGGTGTGGGCATGGTTTATAGGTAGGTTCAAGGCGAAAGGGCTGCTGTGGTTCATTAAGAAAAAGCCAAAGTTTCGTACAGGGTGGAGTACAAGGC
>JBCKWP010000151.1:0-3073 GCA_038922455.1 Methylobacter sp.
TGTCAGGGATGGTATACCTACGCTGAATGGTTACAAAACATCAATTAATCAGGAATTCAGTAAAATAGGCTTCTTTAAAACCTTCGCTATGCCCAACCTTGTGGTTTTCCTTATCTGCGACAGGATGTTCTTTGGTCTCCCGCTGTTCCATGGTTTGCAATTGTTCAGACGGCCTGCCGCATTAAAGCATGATTAATGCGTGCCTTAATGCGTGCCTTAATGCGGGCATGTGTTTTTTATCTCGGAGATAGTGGTTGCTCCTTCAACCAATAATTGCACATTAATCAGCAAAAACTTTTTTGGTTCCGCCAAATTAACGGTAAACTTAGGAGTCATTTCTATATATTTTGCACCGACTTCGCACTCCGACTCCTTTGCCTCTTCATTTGCAACGGCGACCAATAGGAACAGCAGACTTAATAGCACGACCCATAAACGCATAACAGACTCCGTGTAAATAGGAAATAGCGGTCGAGTATAAGGGCCAACTCCATCAATTTTAAAACGAATCCAAATAACGAAAGACAATGACAAGTAATCTCCCTATCGGTCCGATAATGCTGGACGTTGCAGGCTTAACGCTGGCGCAAGACGAGCAAGAAAAAATAAACCATCCCAATACCGGTGCGGTCATCCTTTTTTCGCGCAATTATCAAAATCCCGAACAAGTGACTGAACTGATCAGTAGCATCCGTGCGGCGCGTAATGGCGACATCCTGATTGCTGTCGATCAGGAAGGCGGCAGGGTGCAGCGCTTTTTGCAAGGCTTTACACGCTTGCCGCCAGCATCGAGCTATGCACAAAGCCCTGATTTGGCTGAGTCGGCCGGCTGGTTGATGGCCGCCGAGTTACTGGCAGTCGGCGTTGATTTCAGCTTTGCGCCGGTGCTGGATATTGATTGCGGTGTTAGCGAAATCATCGGCAACCGTTCGTTTTCTACCGATGCTGCACTGGCGACACGGCTTTCAAGCTTGTTTAGAAAAGGCATGAATGAAGCGGGTATGGCCGCAACTGGCAAGCATTTTCCCGGACACGGCGCAGTCGCCCTGGACTCGCACCTGACCTTGCCGGTGGACGAACGGGATCTGGACAGCATCAGGGCAAAAGACTTAGCACCCTTTAAACAACTGATTGCAGAAGGCTTGGAAGGCATTATGCCCGCGCATGTGGTCTATCCGAACATCGACCCGAATCCGGCGGGTTTCTCGCCGTTCTGGATACAACAGGTTTTGCGCAAGGAATTAGGCTTTGACGGCACGGTGTTCAGCGACGACTTGAGCATGGAAGGCGCGGCATCGGTCGGCGACTTCCCGGAACGCGCCAGACTGGCGCAACTGGCAGGCTGCGATATGATTCTGGTTTGCAACAATCCTGCCGCCGCTGAGCAGGTGCTTGACGCCTTGCCGATCACTCAGGATTTCATCAGAGAGCAGCGGCTTAAGCGTATGCGAGGCAAGCCGCAGATGAACCGCGAACAACTGATGCATTCTGAAAAATGGCTGCAATTATCAACCCTGATCAACACGACTTATAATTATGCTTGAAGAAATCAACCGCATCCAGGCAACCGCCGATTTGCTGCACAGCTACAGGCAAGTTGAAGCCGCTATCGATAAAATGGCTCAGGAAATTAACATCGCGCTAGCCGATAGCACCCCGTTATTGCTCTGTGTGATGAACGGCGGCATCGTCATCGCCGGAAAATTACTGACCCGGTTAACCATCCCGTTAACTGTCGACGCGATCAATGCCAGCCGTTATCGTAACCAAACCTCGGGCGGCGACATTGAATGGGTGATAAAGCCAAAAACACCGATCAAAGGCCGGACTGTTCTGCTCGTTGACGACATCCTCGATGAAGGCATTACTCTTGCAGCAATCTCCGACTACTGCAAGGAACAAGGTGCCACAGCTGTTTACTGCGCCGTGTTAATGGATAAAATCCTCGATCATCAAAAACCCATTGCGGCCGATTTTATTGGCCTGAAAGTGGAAAACCGCTATCTGTTCGGCTATGGCATGGACTACAAAGGCTATTTACGCAACGCACCGGGCATTTACGCCTGCAAGGAAACAACGTCATGACTCAACTAGCCATCATCGGCGGCACTGGCCTAACCCAGCTGAGCAATTTAAAAATCATCAGCCGCGAACAGCTGGACACGCCTTACGGCTCGCCTTCCGCCGAATTCGTCACTGGCGAACTGAACAGCACTCAGATTATATTCCTGGCTAGGCACGGCAACCCGCACAGCATCGCCCCGCATCAAATCAATTACCGCGCCAATATCTGGGGGCTTAAACAACTCGGCGTCGAACAGATTATCGCGGTCGCCGCAGTGGGCGGCATTACCAGCGAAATGGCGCCTGCACATATCGCCATTCCCGATCAGATTATTGATTATAGCTACGGGCGCAAGCACACTTTTTTTGATGAGGATACGGTCACCCACATCGACTTTACCTACCCGTACAGTCAAAAACTGCGCGCCCGCTTAATCAGCGCCGCAGCCAAGGCCAACATAAAAATCAGTCCGCTTGGCACCTATGGCTGCACCCAAGGCCCACGCCTGGAAACTGCCGCAGAAATTCAGCGCATGGAAAGAGACGGCTGCGATCTGGTTGGCATGACTGGTATGCCGGAAGCGGCATTAGCTAAAGAACTTGAAATGGATTATGCCGCAATCAGCGTGGTTGCCAACTGGGCGGCAGGAAAATCGGATGGTGAAATCACCATGGCGGAAATCGAGCGGCATCTCCATAAAGGCATGGCGAATACCGCTGAATTATTGAAAGCTTTTGTAGGTTAGGAAAAGGGTCGCATTGTGTACCCTAGCTGATTAATGATGGCAACCGGCACCATGGATATGCCCGTGCGACATTTCTTCTTCAGTCGCCGGTCTAGCATCAATAACCTCAACATCAAAGGTTAAGGCCATACCTGCCATAGAGTGGTTTCCGTCGATGGTAATCTCATCGTCCTCGATCTTAACGATGGTGACCTCGCCGGAACCGGAACTGACATCGGCATGAAACATCATACCGACTTCAATCTCGTCTATGCCTTCAAACA
>JBCKWP010000152.1:0-2990 GCA_038922455.1 Methylobacter sp.
ATTTTGCTGACCAAGGAGCCTTTGCCGTGTACCACTTCATCGTGGGAAAAAGGCAGGCAAAAGTTTTCGGTAAAGGCGTAGAGCATCCCGAAGGTAAGTTGGTCGTGATGATACTTGCGGTGTACCGGCTCCTGGCTGATATATTCCAGCGTGTCATGCATCCAGCCCATATTCCATTTCATCGAAAAACCTAAGCCGCCGGTCCAGGTCGGTCTAGTTACCTGCGGCCAGGAGGTGGATTCTTCAGCCATTATTACCGTGCCGGGGTGCTGCTGGTGAGTAACAGAATTGAGCTCTCTTAGAAAATCTATCGCTTCCAGATTTTCGTTGCCGCCGTACATATTAGGTATCCAGTCGTTACCTTCACGAGAATAATCCAGATACAGCATCGAGGCCACGGCATCGACCCGCAAGCCGTCCAGATGGAATTCTTCCAACCAGAAAATGGCGCTGGACAGCAAAAAGTTTTTAACTTCATTGCGGCCATAGTTGTAAATCAAGGTGCCCCAATCGCGGTGTTCGCCCTTGCGCGGGTCTTCGTGTTCGTAGAGCGGGCTGCCGTCAAAACGCGCCAGCGCAAAGCTATCTTTGGGGAAATGCGCAGGCACCCAGTCCAGAATCACGCCGATGCCGTTTTGATGGCAGGTATCGACAAAATAGCGGAAATCGTCCGGTGTGCCGTGACGGCTGGTCGGAGCAAAATAGCCGGTGGCCTGGTAACCCCAGGAGGCGTCCAGCGGGTGCTCGGTCACCGGCAATAATTCGATATGGGTAAAGCCCATCTCCTTGACATAGTCGACCAGCTGCACCGCCAGTTCGCGGTAATTAAGGAAGTTGCCCAAAGGGTCGCGTCGCCAGGAACCCAGGTGGACTTCGTAGATAGACATGGGTTCATGCAACCAGTTATGGCGGACACGCTCATCCAGCCAGGGCTTGTCCTGCCAAGTATAGCTGTCTTTTTTAACCACAATGGACGAGGTATTGGGGCGAAATTCAAACTGCTGACCATAGGGGTCGGTTTTTAACAGAACCTCATGGGTATTGCGGTTTAAGATCTCGAATTTGTAGTAACAGCCGGCTTGCAAGTCGGGCATGAACAGTTCCCAAATGCCGCTACCGCCCAGGCTACGCATCGGATTGCAGCGTCCGTCCCAGCGGTTGAAATCGCCGACCACGCTGACCCGCCCGGCATTGGGCGCCCAAACTGTAAATAAAACGCCGTCAATGCCATCGACGCTGTGCAGATGTCCGCCCAGTTTTTGGTAAATATGCCAGTGCTTGCCTTCGCCGAATAAATGCTGATCAAACTCGGGGAATTGAGTGCCGAAATCGTAGGGGTCATAGTTTTCGTGGCTGTGGCCGTCTTTGTCGATCCATGATAATCGATAATGTTCTGGCAATTGCCCAGGTTCGGCGGTATATTCGAAAAAGTCCGTATCGGGTAGCCGGTTTAAAACAGCGCCGTTGTGGCTAAAGCTCACTGTTTCTGCGTAAGGCAGATACACCTTAATTTGAATGCGATTGTTCTTGAGATGACGGCCTAAGACTGAGAAGGGATCATGATGTCGGGCTTCCATGATTTTTATAGCATCTGATTCATCCTCCGGGAGTGGATTGGCACGCTCTGCGCCCGAAGGGGGACGGGCAGGGACAGCCCGTTCTGAATCAACTGCGTCGATCGCCAGGGAGGGTGTGACTGCCGCAAGCCCGTCTGAAGTGGGCTCGGTATTAGGTTGTTTTTTCACTATGAATAGCCTCGGCGTAGTGGAATAATAGTTAGGCGAATATTACCAAACACATCAAGAATTGTCAGTCTATTCCACATGGAGATGAAAAATGTCAGCGTCAAGCAATCAAAAACATGATCATAATGTCAGCCATTTAACCCGTAATACCATTGCTTTAATATTGGCCGGTGGTCGCGGCTCACGGTTAATGAATATGACCGATTGGCGCGCCAAGCCAGCGGTGCCTTTTGGCGGCAAGTTTCGGATTATTGATTTTCCGCTGTCGAACTGCATAAATTCCGGCATCCGTAAGATAGGGGTTTTGACCCAATACAAGTCGGATTCGCTGATCAGGCATATCCAGCAGGGCTGGGGTTTTTTGCGCGGCGAATTCGGCGAGTATGTCGATTTGATGCCCGCCCAACAGCGTGTTGATGAGAACTCTTGGTATCAAGGCACCGCTGATGCCGTCTTTCAGAATATCGACATCCTGCGCACCCGTAATCCCGAGCATATTTTAGTGCTGGCCGGAGACCATATTTATAAAATGGATTACGGCGCGATGCTGGCCGACCATGTCGAAAAAAATGCCGACTTAACGATAGGTTGCATCGAGGTTTCACTTCAAGATGCAACGGCTTTTGGGGTCATGGATGTCGATGAGAATCGTCGAGTCAGGGCTTTTGTGGAAAAGCCCGAGCATCCTCCTCTTATGCAGGGCAGAACGGATACTGCATTGGCATCGATGGGGATTTATATTTTTAATGCCAAATTCCTGTTTGAACAATTGCTTAAAGATGCCGACACCCAGGGTTCAACTCGGGATTTCGGCAAGGATATTATTCCGGCAGTCATCGATAAATATGTGGTCAATGCTTATCCCTTTTTGGACTTACAAAGCGGGGAGCAGAGTTATTGGCGCGATGTGGGCACCATTGATGCGTACTGGTCCGCCAATATGGAATTGATTGGGGTAAAACCGGACATGAATTTATATGATAAAAGATGGCCTATCTGGACTTATCAGGAACAAACACCACCGGCTAAATTTGTTTTTGATGATGACGAAAGACGGGGTCAGGCGGTCGACTCGATGGTTTCAGGCGGTTGCGTGATTTCCGGCGCAAAAGTCAGGCATTCGCTGTTATTTTCGAATGTCCGGGTTAATTCGTACACGACCTTGCAAGACACTATTGTCTTGCCGGAAGTTAATATCGGACGTCATTGTCGGATTACCAAGGCGATTATAGAAAAGGGCTGTGA
>JBCKWP010000153.1:0-2913 GCA_038922455.1 Methylobacter sp.
CTAAAACTGCCTGTCCTTCCTGCGTTGGTGATCAGGAATTAGGGCGCAGCTATGCACCCCGGATTATTACGCCACAAACCTGTTTCCTGATGAATTCGCTATTAAGAGACGTCGTCCAACATGGCACCGCAACCGATGCGAAGATACTGGACCGACAAGACCTTGCCGGAAAAACGGGTACCACTAATGAACAGCGCGATGCCTGGTTTAACGGCTACACAAAATCGAATGTCGCCAGCGCATGGGTCGGATATGATGATTTTTCCCCGTTAGGGAACCGTGAAACAGGCGGCGTGGCCGCATTGCCGATGTGGATTGAATTTATGCAGGTCGCTTTAAAAGACACACCTGAAACGCCACTTGAAGCGCCGGAAGGCATAGTGAAGGCCTATATAAATCCTGAGACCGGCCTGTTAACAGCAGCCGCGAATAAAGGTGGAATATGGGAGTTTTTTCAAGCAGAACATGTGCCGACCGAATACTCATCCGACAACGCGGCAACCGATTCCGATCAAGCTGATGAAAAACCGACTGAAGACCTATTTTGAAGAATTAACCACGAAGGACACAAAAAAATAAAATTTCCTGTCCTTCGTGGTACAAATTTTTTATTGGATTTAATAACTGATATTACGCAGACCTGTAGAAGAATCAATAGCTGTAGCGAATTGGAATTTTTATAACTCATTGATTTTTTATGATGGGTGCGTAACATCAGTTAATAAACGAAATTAACTTAGTTTACCGTGGCAATGTTTAAACTTTTTGCCTGAACCGCAAGGACAAGGATCATTGCGACCCACTTTATGGCTCTCTCTGACAAACGGCTGCTCTGAAGCAATATTTTCTGACGGCTCGGGTGCCTGTAACGATTCCTCATAAGCATCCAAAGCCGATACCTCGGCATGCTCAAAATGCATTTCCCTCGGTGCTTGCCTTTGCTGATCGATAGCCTGAACGTCTTCTTCCTGCCTGACCTGAACTTTAAACAGGATACCTATCACCTCATACTTAAGATGCTCAAGCAGGCTGGTAAACATTTCAAACGCTTCACGCTTGTATTCCTGCTTAGGATCTTTTTGCGCATAACCTCTAAAATGGATACCCTGACGCAAATAATCCATCGCCGCCAGATGCTCTTTCCAGCTGTTATCCAGCACTTGCAGCATCACTGACTTCTCGAAATGCTGCAACACTTCCTTGGACATCTGCTGTTCTTTGTCTTTATGATTTTGTTCCAGAATATCGATAATACGTTTGCGCAAAGATTCTTCCACCAACGAGTGATCGTCGTCCAGCATTTTACGCACTGGAATTTCAACGTTGAACTCATGCTGCAAATGCTCTTCCAGACCCTTGATGTCCCACTGCTCCATCATGGTTTTGGGCGGGATATACTGAGTTATCACATTGTTGACCACATCTTCGCGTATCGCGGTGATGATGTCGGAAATATCCTCCGCAGCCATCAGCTCATTACGCTGCGCATAGACAACTTTGCGCTGATCGTTGGCGACATCGTCATAAGCCAGAATTTCTTTACGCACATCGAAGTTGCGGGCTTCAACCTTGCGCTGGGCGCTTTCGATCGATCGGGTCACCCAAGGATGTTCGATAGCTTCGCCGTCGCCCATGCCTAGTTTCTGCATCAAACCCGCGACGCGATCCGAGGCAAAAATACGCATCAAATCATCTTGCAGCGACAGATAGAAACGGGTTGAACCCGGATCGCCCTGACGACCCGAGCGGCCTCTTAACTGGTTGTCGATACGACGCGACTCATGACGTTCAGATCCGATCACATGCAAACCGCCGGTGCCGATAACTTGCTCGTGCCTTTCCAGCCAGGCACCGCGAACGTTATCCTTATCAGCCTGACCGGCCTCTTCGCCCAATGCCGCCAGTTCCGCTTCCAGATTACCGCCGAGTACAATATCGGTACCCCGTCCGGCCATGTTGGTAGCAATAGTGACCGCTCCCGGCATACCGGCTTGTTCGATGATATGAGCTTCGCGCTCATGCTGCTTGGCGTTAAGCACTTCGTGTTTAACGCCAAGCTTTTTCAATAACTCGGACAGCCGCTCGGAGTTTTCAATCGATGTGGTTCCCACCAACACCGGCTGTCCACGCTCGACGCACTCTTTAATATCATCAGCAACGGCGATATATTTCTCGTCGGTAGTCAGGAACACCACGTCGCCCAAATCCCGACGAATCATATTGCGATGCGTTGGAATGACCACAACCTCAAGGCCATAAATCTTGTTCAGCTCGAACGCTTCGGTATCCGCCGTACCGGTCATGCCGGAAAGTTTCTCGTACAAGCGAAAATAGTTCTGAAAGGTAATCGAGGCCAGCGTCTGATTTTCATTTTGAATAGCGACCTGCTCTTTCGCTTCAATCGCCTGATGCAAACCCTCCGACCAACGCCGCCCCGGCATAATCCGACCGGTAAACTCATCGACGATAACCACTTGATCATTGGCGACGATATAATCGACGTCTTTTTTAAATAAAACATGACCCCGCAATGACGCCGTCAGATAGTGCATCAGACGAATATTGGTCGCATCATACAAACTGGTGCCTTCCACCATTAGGCTGTGTTCAACCATCAATCGCTCAATACGTTCATGGCCTTCTTCAGTCAAATACAACTGGCGTACTTTTTCATCAACCGAATAATCGCCCGGCCCGTCTTCTTTTTCCTGTTTGGTCAGGAAGGGAATAAGCTTATTAACCTTGATATAGATTTCGGTACTTTCTTCGGTAGGCCCAGAAATAATCAACGGTGTTCTCGCCTCATCGATCAGGATAGAATCCACCTCATCGACGATAGCAAAGCTTAAATCCCGCTGGACTTTCTGCTCCAGGCTAAAAGCCATATTGTCGCGCAGATAATCGAAACCGAAT
>JBCKWP010000154.1:0-2898 GCA_038922455.1 Methylobacter sp.
CCAGCACATAGTTTTTCCGTTGGTAAGTTAAGTTTTTAGTCGTAGGGCGAGCCGCGCGCGCCGTGGAAACTCAGGCGCGCACGGCACGCCCTACAGAAGGAGCCTCAAACTCCCGCAATAAAGCCCACTGCTTCAATGCCGGCAATGGCGCAACGCTCGTCTTGATCGGAACTGTCGCCGCTGATGCCCACCGCGCCGAGCACATTGTTCTTGGTGTCGCGAATCAGCACGCCGCCCGGCACCGGCATTATTTTCCCTTCGGCCATGTTGAGCAGCGCATTCATAAAATCGGGCCGCTCTTCGGCCACGCTGGCTAGGCTGCGTGACGATATGCCCATGTTGACCGCCCCCCAGGCTTTTGCGGTGGCAATCTGCTCCCGGATCATGGTTGCGCCGTCTTCTCGCTGCATGGCTTTTAAATGTCCGGCCGCATCCAAAACCACCACGGTAATCGGTGCCATGTTTAATTTACGGGCTTTGTTGGTCGCGGTATTGATAATGATGTTGGCTTTTTCAAGTGTTAATGATTTCATCTGTGGTTCTCTTCTTGTTGAAGCATCTGGTTAATCAAGCGTTATTGTAATCATTTAGTACATAAGGGATAACATCCCTATGCAAGGAGCCTTACAAACTCTGACGCTGTCTTTTATAATGCCATCCCCGTTAAGGCTGCTGCTTCTCAGGGATGTTATCCCTACGCTGAATAGTTATGCGTTATTTTAATAGTGGCCGCAGCGGCGGCCATACTTTATCGGCAATGCTCGGCTGGCCTTGGGCATTGGGATGCAGACCGTCGGGTTGCATCATGTCCTGGGTCAGGGCGACATCTTCCATGATAAACGGTACATAGGGGACGCCCAGTTCCGTAGCTAACTGCGGGTAAATGTTGTAGAAAAGGTCGATATAGCGCTGGCCGTAATTGGGTGGGATTTTCATGCTCAGCAACAATACCTTAGCCCCGGCTTGCTGCGAACGACGGATGATCTCGGCAAGATTGCTTTTTATCAGCGTCGGCGGTAAACCGCGTAGGCCGTCATTAGCGCCCAGTTCCACGATGACGATACTCGGTTTGTGCAAGGCCAAGGCCGGGGTTATCCTCGCTAAACCGCCGGCGGTGGTGTCGCCGCTGATGCTTTCATTATCGATGCTGTAGCCGATACCTTGCTCATCCAGTTTTTCCTGCAATAGTGTCACCCAGCCCTGAGAGATTTCAATTCCGTAACCGGCACTGATACTATCGCCCAATACCACAATGGATTTGGCCGTAGCGGTCAGCGACATTAACGAAACAATCACGGCAAATAAAAAATGGGTCATTGTGCAAACTCAATCATTAAACACTATCCGCAGTCGCGGCATAGCCACCCTAATAACGAAAAACCTGGGTAAATCGGTTACTACGTCCGATGGAATATGGCCTATCTTGTCATCCATAGATTTGATGATTAGATCCGGTGAAAGTATTGCCATCGTCGGCGAGTTCGTTCAGGCAAATTCCACCCACAAAAAAACCGCCCCATCTTTCAAAAGGGCGGAGTTTCATTTCAAAGCCAGCCAGCTAAAACAACAATCCGCTTTACAAAAACTTAATCGCTGCGACAATTATTCCACCGACAGAAACCGTCGTGGCAAATGACCAAATCATAAAATGATCAAGGCGCGAAGTCAGTTGCTCAAAACGTTTATCCACTTGCTCAAAACGTTTTGTCGTCTCTTGCTGCATTTGCTCAAAATATTTATTAACTTGCTCAAAACGTTTGTCCATATCTTCACGCAAGGCAATCATCTCGTTTCGCAAATCCACATCCAAATGTGCAAAATGATTCGTTTGTGCTTTGAGCATCAAAATCATCATATGTTCTGGGGCAATTCCTTCGCCACTAGCCACTTTTTCCATCAATTTTTGCGCTTGCGAATCAATCCATTCTTCAAAAAACTTATCATCAAACATAAAACCGCCTTTCAAAACCAGCGCAAATCATAACACAACAAAAACCCTGTCCCACGTTTCCAAAGTAATGCCGCTTTCAATGAATCATAGGGGCAGATGAATTAATTTACCTGATTAGCAAGATGCTTCAGCTAAAATTAAAGGCTCTGTACTCGAGCCGTAACTGGGTTGCGGCTATCTTGTGGGAGCGGCTTTAGCCGCCCTGTGGCGACTAAAGTCGCCCCCACATCTAGTCATACGTCAGCATATCAAATATTTGGCTGAAGCATCTTGCTAATCAGGTTAATTTATGCCAAGAACTCGTTTTTTAAGGCGTAATCAATTCAATCTGACGGCATTGATTACGCTTTGGCTAATTTCCGGCCTGCTGGGGCGTAAGGAATGTGCTTAATAAATCGCCGCTCCAGGTTTTTAGGGAGCTTTAACCCTAAACTTTACCGCTAGTGATACTGCTTATTGATTGATTGAAGGACTTGGATTCTTTATGCTATAAAGTATCTGCACTAAGCCAACTTATTTTTCAGTACATAATAGTGCCGTTCGTTCATGCTTTATTCATAAGCAATGAACTACTCTAAAATGAAACAACTCCAGCCAAGGTGATTACCATGAAAAAACTAACAACCAGCGTCGTTTTTGCAGGCGGTCTGTTACTGACGGCTTGCGCCAGTCAAACCGGATGGACACCCACCATCGATACTTATAATAATCCAAATGCTTACCGAATCAACCAGGATATGGCTGAGTGTAAACAGCTTGCAAGCCAGGCGTCAGGCGGGACTGCAAAGGAAACCGCTATCGGTGCAGGCGTAGGCGGCTTAATCGGTGCGGCTGGCGGCGCAGCAATAGGTGCAATAGCCGGAAGTCCCGGAACAGGTGCAGCAATAGGCGGGACAGTCGGCGGTATCGGCGGCGGTGCTAAGCAAGGTTTTGAGTCGGAAGCGGGA
>JBCKWP010000155.1:0-2887 GCA_038922455.1 Methylobacter sp.
AGAGGATTTGTAGAAAGAATGGTTTTTTTATCGAGAAAGCATACAAAAACAAAGTGAACATGAGTAAGCTTTTTTTTCTGAAATATCAAACACGCTCTGAACGTGTGTAAGTCAATGGCTATGATCTCCACATTAACTTCTATCAAGCGCAATATAATCACCGTTACCCAGCTTAATCGTGAAACCAGTCAATTACTCGCCGAACATTTCTTGTCGGTGCTGGTTGAGGGTGAACTATCCAATTTAAGCAGCCCAGCTTCCGGACATATGTATTTTTCGTTGAAGGACGCTAACGCCCAGGTGCGTTGTGCGATGTTTCGCACCCAGCAACGCCGATTGGCGTTTAAACCGGAAAACGGCAAACACGTTATCGTCAAGGCGCAAGTCAGTCTGTACGAACCCCGAGGCGATTATCAGCTGATTGTCGAGCATATTGAAGAAGCCGGTGACGGAGCTTTGCGCAGGGTGTTTGACGCGTTAAAACAGAAGCTGTCGGAACAAGGGCTATTCGATGCCGCGCACAAGCAAGCCCTGCCCACGCTGCCAAGAACTATTGGTGTCATTACCTCGCCGTCGGGCGCGGCTATCAGGGACATATTGACCGTGCTGAAAAGGCGGTTTTCGGCGATACCGGTTATTGTCTACCCGGTTGCGGTGCAGGGTGATAACGCAAAACATGAAATTGCCGACGCGATAGCCACCGCCAACCGTCTTAAGCAATGTGACGTTATCATTCTAGGGCGGGGCGGTGGATCATTGGAAGATCTATGGGCATTCAACGAAGAGCGGGTTGCCAGAGCCATTTATGCCAGCGAAATTCCGATCATTTCAGCCGTCGGACACGAAACCGACTTTACCATTGCCGATTTTGTCGCCGACTTGCGTGCAGCAACGCCCTCGGCGGCCGCAGAACACGCCAGCCCCGACCAACAACAATGGCTGTCCCGATTTGTCTATCTGGAATCGCGCTTGCAACAGCAACTGCAACGGAAGCTGAATCAACAACAGCAAGCTTTGGACTGGCTGACCCAGCGTTTGCAACAGCAGCATCCCGGACAGAAACTGGCAAGAAACACACGGCGCATGGCTGAACTTGAGTCACGGCTTAAACTAGCCATGCACACAAGACTTCGTCATATGACCGGTGTTATCGAGGCAAAAACGGCCCAATTATGGCAGCATAATCCTGTGGTAAGCATCAGCAGTCATAAGCAACGGCAGGATTATTTGCAGCAACGTCTGATTGCCGCGACTACGCATAAATTGGAGCAGCTCAACCAACGCTTGTTAAATTCCAGCCAGACCTTGCATGCGGTCAGCCCGCTGGCTACGTTAAACCGGGGTTATGCAATGGCGATAAAACCCTCATCAGGTGAAATCATCCGCTCCACCCAGCAGATCAGTGTGGGCGATATGGTTCAGACCCGCCTCGCGCAAGGCCTCTTTGCCAGCGAAGTTAAAGTCATTAACAGGGATTAGCGGGTGGTTTGCCTACATGGATGTAGGTAAGGGGCGTGAGCACGACTGCATGGATGCAGGAGGTAGAGCAATGCAGGAGCAATTGCCGAGGAGCGGAAGCTTTGATAAACGGCCACTGTTGTATCACCTTCTAACAGCCAACCTGCCCGAGGCAGATTTTAAAGTATTAAGGGCTTATTTTGGATCGTTGTAACACCGACCTTCACATCTCCAACACCGCAGGACAGGCTGCTTTCCGTATCTGGCGGTTGATGATTCATTCTCTTTGAATCCTCGGTAATAGGGGGGGCAAATTCACCTGAGCTCGATTAACCGCTGCTTAATATAGTTCACAATGGATTCTTTCAGAGTATTTTTGCTGAGAGCCTGTTGGTAAGCTTCGCGGGCAAGTTTTGAATTGCCGAGTTTTTCTTGAGATAGAGCAAGCCCCAGCCAGTTTTCGGCTTTTCCTGAATTGATTGTCACCAGTTTTTGATAGATTTGGGCGGCATTAGTAAATGATTGCAGTTGTTGATAGCTTGCCGCCAGTAAAGATAAAAAAGTTTCATCATTAGAGCCGCTTGTTAAATCAATGCGCTGTAGCGTTTTAAGCGCGTCGCCGGGATTTTTTTGTTGCAGGAATAACTGCGCACGGGTATTGATAAATTGCAGGTTATCGGGAAATAAAGCGAGGCTTTGATCCAGTACCTCGGCAGCTTTATTGGCTTGTCCCTGATTATGTAGCGTCTTAACCAATAATAATCGAGCCTTAAGGTGTCGAGGATCAATCTTAAGGACTTCTTCCAGTCTGTAGGCTGTCGAATAACCTCCAACATTATTTTCTGCCTGACGATAAAGCGCATCCGCTTGCTGCTTAGCGGTTATTTGTTTGATGAGCGCCGGTTTAGGAGAAAGCGGCCTATTTTTATTAGAAGGGATGGCTGTAGCCTGACTTGCCGAAGCCGTTGGAATCGGCGGCGTGATTTGAACCGCTGCTACAGGTTGAGCCGTTGTATTTTCCGGTAGTTGTTGTTCGATTTTTGGCGCAGTGCCGGTAACGGCGTTTGGCGCTGCAAGTACCTGTTCATAAGAGGCAATAGGAGCCAGAGCTTTTTTAATATTGTCGGCAACGATGACTGGAGGGATTTTAGTCAGCGTTTTGCTGTATTGATAAACCCAATAAGTGCTGCCTGTCGCAATAACAGCCGCTAAACTCCAGATCAGAAACAGCATTTTTGACTTCGGGATCTGCGTTGCATAAATATGGTTCTGCAGGGTCGAGGGGGCATCATTAATGGTGTTGCGACTTGCAAGATCGCGCAGCATTTGATTGATTAGGCTCATAATAGAGAGACTATCGGTTGCCATAAGAGGTAGCCGACCATTGTAAATAACAGTAAATAGCGTTTACGAAAGCCGAAAGGATTAA
>JBCKWP010000156.1:0-2828 GCA_038922455.1 Methylobacter sp.
ACCATTCAGGACTTTGATCCTGTCTAACAGGATTATAATATCCCTCCAGTCGGGTATTGATTGCATTTTTGCCGATTGTGAATAATTTACCGACACCCCCGCCAACCGGTACGGTCCAACGCTGATTGTTATCGCGATTCCAGTTGGCGATCATATCCATATCAGAAACCATATACCAGCCATCGGGCAGGTTGTAATTAACGAAAGGCCGCAGCACCATCTGACTAACCCTATGGCGGGTATCGTTACCCAATACTGACCAGATTTGTTTGACGTTAAGACCCAGCGTCCAGGGTTTAGGTTGAGTTACAAGCATGAAAGCAGGGCCAGCGCTGAATCTTCCGCTACCCAGTGCCCGCGATCTACGATCCTCTGTGCTAAAAAAAAGGGTGTCGGAAGGTAAAACGAAAGTAGGCCCGATACCCCAACTAAAAATGCCAGAATTTACCGGTGTAAAAAGTGATGTAAAATTCGTATCGCCGAGACCTGATACCCCTGAGCTAGGAGTTGGTTCCGGCAATTCGGCTAAGCCTTTTACAAGACCCGGTAGGCCAATAAAATTCAATGATAACTGATTAATCATGTTCCAGTTACCGAGTGAAACAGGAATGATAGGCTGTAAACTACCGATCGATACACCACCACTATCAACGCCACCGTGATAGGTATATTTTAATGGGATGCTGTAAATCGGGGTTAAAGGGTTTTGTGCTTTGTATACAAACTCTTCGGTTTGATAGTCGGTAACAATTAAAGTCTCTTCCGCATCAACGCTGAGCGTAACTAACACCAGCGACAAGCCAAGCATCAATCGGTTGAAATAATTAAACTTTTTCATGACTTCCCCTCATTTTTCTTCCAAAACGAATTATAAATGTCCCCAACCTTTCCAGCTAAAAAAACCGGTCAGGCATCTGTGTGTCACATCTAAAGCAAGAAAGGAGCTAATCTTGACATCGTTCATTGCCGCTCGCCTTTTATCACTCACTCGCCGTAGAAATCACGAAGTCCGGCCTACGCGCCGGACTTCGTAATAAAAACGAACTTAATCGGCCAATTGCTGAATGCCGTCCAGATACCATTTGGGCTGGATGCTGACTTTCGGTTTAATGAAATGCCAAACTTCCCGAACTTGCTCAGTCTGAGCGTCGGCAGCTTCGCGCATGATCGAATCAAACATCACAGTCGCTTGAAGTTCAGAACCGACTTCCCTGACTTCCAGCAGTTCCGCTTCCAGTTTTAGTATTTCGGTGTGGTTTTCAGTAGCGGATGCTTTAAGCTGATCCTGAATTTCAGCGAATACCTTATCCGTGGTCAAGCCTCTGATTTCGGCAAGATCGCGGGCATCCCAAGCTTTTTGCAAGTTGGCAAAAGCTATCTTTGCGCCGGTAAGGAAAGCCTGTTGATCAAAGTCTTTAGGAATAACCGCAGTCACGAATTCGGCATCCTGTTGAACAGCTTGAGCGTAAACACCGGTGTTTTTATCTTTTTTGAACAGAATGTCGGTGTCAAAACCTGTCGGTTCAGCCGATGCCTCCTGATGCGGATGATAGCTTGAAGAGCCATGATCGGCAGTGCGGTCATAGGCAGGCCTTTGTGTGGCCCCCGCTTTTTTAGCTGCGAACCATTTATACAATAAAAAGGCAATCCCGCCAAAAATGAGCATATCCATAAAGTTAATGCCTTGAAAACCGCCGCCGTGAAACATCGAGCCTAATAATCCGCCTAAGGCCAGGCCGCCTAACATGCCCATCAAACCGCTACGGCCGGCCCAGCCCGGTTTTGCCGTCTGATTGGGCGCAGCTGCCGGTTGTTGGTTTGCGGGGCGGCTCGGTGGAGTCACCGAGCGTTGATACGGGGCGCTGTAGGAGGATCTGCCGCCAAAAGAACCGCCGCCACCGAAACGCTTGGCGTCAGCATCCGACATCCCGCCTAAAGTTAAGGTAAGCCCCATCAATAAAGCAGCCATAATTCCGGTATATTTGTTCATACGCTCACAAGTTTAATTTAAGTTGAATTGTGCAAGGCCGTCCCGTCCATGCATTCTTCGGGTCAATTCTTGCCGCTTCAGGCAACAAGTTTGGTTCATCTACTATCAGGACGAATAATTAAACAACAAGTTGTTAATTACTTTTTAATAGCATAGCATTGTCCACATGTTTATAGCATTACGCAAATCCACCGTTATCTTTCTGGCGATACTGCAATTGCTTGCACCGTTGGTGCATGCGCATGCCGGAGAGAAAGTTCCTGACTTTGGGCTGCATGTCCACGGTCTTGAAATGCATAGCGTTGAACACGATGCCCTTGCGTTTCAGGCAGTCGATTATGATTTCCATTCCGACGGAGTCATAGTCGGTGTCGCTGCCGGAATAAAAGATAAACAAGTTAACACCGTTGCAGACCTGGATAACAGTCACTATCTGCACCAACAGGCTCCGGTATTTAACGCCGCAATATCCCCTTTCGATACCCATTTCTCCCCGCAATCGCAGCAGTTTGTCTATCGATTGTTTATTCCATCGCTATCCCCTCGCGCACCGCCTGCTCAATAAGCCCTCTTTCGTTTCGTAGAGACGCGATTTATCGCGTCTTCACATTAACGCGGACAAAACCGCATTGAGCTTACTCCTAATCTGAGTGACAAATCGTATGCTTTTGTAAGACTTGGCAGCCCTTGATTAGAAGGGGGTTGGGTTATTCAAAACGGTACGTTTTCAAAGTAAGATGGGGAGCATAACGGTGGCACAAAATGAGTTACACAATAATCAAAATTATTATCACAAGTCTGCTGATCGTGGCAATATCGGAACTATCGAAACGAAGTT
>JBCKWP010000157.1:0-2827 GCA_038922455.1 Methylobacter sp.
TAGTATCATATCCACAAACATCCAGAAAGATAGGGCCAGGGAGATAGAGTGAGACAATTTATTCAGGGTATCGTAGAAAATAATCATCATCAGGCAACGCATTTGTTGCAGATGCTAAGGAAAATCCAATCCCGCTATCATTATATCCCGGACGTCGCCATAGAACAGCTGTCCGGCTTACTGAACATCTCCCGGACGCACATTATCAGCGTCGTTGAATTCTACAGTTTTTTTCATTTGACCCCCAGAGGGCAATACGAGCTATTGATCAGCGATTCGATAACTGACCATATGCTGGGCAAGCTTAACCTGCTCGACTATTTGGCAAAACAATTGGGTGTTGCAGTCGGCAAGGTCAGGGCAGATGGCGTAGTCAGTCTGGACAACACTTCATGTACCGGCATGTGCGACCAAGGGCCAGCCGGTTTGGTTAACGGCTACGCATTGACCCGGTTGGATCGTTCGAGGATTGATAAAATAGTGGCGCTGATCAACCAACAGAAACCATTGGACGAGTGGCCGAACGAGTTATTTCAAGTAGACGATAACATCCATAAATCCGGTTTATTGCTGAACCAGCAGATTGAACAGGGTGCTGCGCTCAGGTCGACCTTAAAACGAGGCATCAAGGAAACGCTGAAGGAAATTGATAAATCAGGTTTGCGGGGTCGGGGCGGTGCCGGATTTAAAACGGCGACAAAGTGGCAATTCTGTTCGGAAGAGCAGCAGGCTGAGCGTTATGTGGTTTGCAACGCCGACGAAGGCGAACCCGGTACGTTCAAAGACAGGGTGCTACTGAATTCTTACGCAGATCAGGTTTTTGAAGGCATGACTATTTGTGCCGCGATTATCGGCGCAAAACAAGGTTTTTTGTATTTGCGCGGCGAATATTTGCATCTTTACGACAAACTGCAAGGCATTTTGGCTCAGCGCCGCCAAGAAGGTTTGTTAGGTCATAACATTCTAAGTTCAGGATTGGCTTTCGATATTGAAATCTGCTTGGGCGCTGGCGCTTATATTTGTGGTGAAGAATCTGCGCTGATCGAATCGCTGGAAGGCAAGGCTGGCATTCCACGCAACCGTCCGCCTTATCCAGTCACCCAGGGTTATTTGGGTAAACCGACCGTGGTCAATAATGTCGAAACATTTCTGGCGGCGGCGAGTATTGCGCTCAATGGCGGCGATTGGTTTGCCAGTATCGGCACCGAAAAATCTAAGGGCACCAAGATACTCAGTATCAGCGGTGATTGTGCTCGCCCCGGTATCTATGAATACCCGTTTGGCACCACAGTCCAAACCATTCTCAATGATTGTGGGGCGGTCGATGTGTTGGGTATTCAGGTCGGTGGGCCGTCGGGGACTTTTATTTCCAATCAGGAGTTTCACCGCAAACTGGCTTTTGAAGATTTGGCCACCGGCGGATCATTCATTATTTTTAACTCCAGTCGTAATATTCTCGACATGGTTCATAACTTTACGCATTTTTTCGCCCATGAAAGCTGCGGTTTTTGTACGCCTTGCCGGGTCGGCACCGCGTTATTGAAAAAACAGCTCGATAAGATTGTCGAAGGCCACGGGTCGGCGGGCGATATAGTTGCGCTCGAAGAACTGTGTCAGCTGGTCAAAAACTATAGTCACTGCGGTTTGGGGCAAACGGCTGCGAATCCGATATTAACAACGCTGGAGCGCTATTCTGATGTGTACCAAAGCCGGTTAAAATCCATCAGCTATGAGCCGGGGTTCGATTTGGATGGCGCATTGGAAACAGCTCGGCGCATGGCGAATCGGGATGATGCCGGTGCGCATTTGGCTCAAGGGGGCGAACATGAGTAAAACAATCACCATAGACGGGAAAGCAATCCCGTTTGAAGACGGGCAGACCATTATGGATGCCGCGCTAGCAGCCGAAATTTATATTCCGCACTTATGTCATCAGCCGGGATTAGCCCCGCACGGCAGCTGTAAGCTGTGTACGGTAAAAGTCAACGGGCGCAATTGTTCCGCCTGCACCTTTCCGGCCATGGAGGGGCAGGATGTGCTGAATAAAACCGAAGAGCTGATCAACGACCGGAAGAGAATCACCCAGATGCTGTTTGTAGAAGGTAATCATTTTTGCCCTTCTTGCGAAAAAACCGGCAACTGCCAGTTGCAGGCCGTGGCCTATCATTTGAATATGCTCGACAACCATTTTCCGCTGTTTTATCCAAATCGGGAAGTAGATGCCTCGCATAGCGAGGTGATGATTGATCATAATCGCTGCATTTTTTGCACGTTGTGCGTCCGCGCCAGCCAGCAAGCAGACGGTAAAGACGTGTTTGCTATCAGCGGGCGCGGCATTAACAAGCATTTGATCGTTAATGCCCAAAGCGGTTTATTGAAAGATACCGATTTGGACGCAACAGACCCAGCTGCACACATTTGCCCTACCGGTGCGATTTTGATTAAACGTACCGGTTATCAGGTGCCGATTGGTCAGCGTATTTACGATCATAAACAAATTGATCAAGTGAGTTTGTCCGCATCCGGTTCCCGACTGATTGCGGCACTTCTGACCTCCATGGATGGAGGTCGCATCGATTCCATACCAATTGCGACACTTCCGCCATCCCTGGCAGTCGGAAATGCCGAAGACTGCCGGGAGCAGTCGCGGCCACCATCCCTGGCCGTCGAAACGGAGCATCCTAAACATGGCAAATAAAATTAGAGTAGCGACTACATCGCTGGCAGGCTGCTTCGGCTGTCACATGTCGTTTTTGGATATAGACGAGCGGATGCTGCAATTAGTTGAGGTTGTTGAGTTTGACCGCTCACCGCTTACCGACATCGA
>JBCKWP010000158.1:0-2819 GCA_038922455.1 Methylobacter sp.
ACACAAACCCCTATTTTTTAATTTAAATGCGAACTATTTGCATTTGCATGTCTATTTGACTTATACTCACCTTACCCATTATTTTGAGTGAGACCGTATAAATGAAAAAGAATAAACAATTATTAAAAGGCGGGGTACTGATTGCGCTTGTCGCTTTGAGTGTGCCGGTTAATGCATTAGAAAAGCCGCAGACTATGGAAGATATGTGGAAAATCATCCAGGCGCAGCAAAAGCAACTTGATGAAATGAAATCAGGGATGAATGCCGCTCCGGCTAAAACGGCCAGTAGCGATGTCAAGAAATTAGAACGAAAAACCGATGTATTGAGTCAGGAAGTTGAAAAATTGCGCACCAACCTGACCATTCCTGACGAGGTGAAGTATAAAAGCGCTTATGGCTTGGGACCTGCGGCATCCAAGGTTTACCAAGTAGGTAAGGGGCTATCGATCGGCGGTTATGGCGAAGCCAATTACCAGAAAAAAATCGATGGGGACAAAACGAAGAAGGAGGATTTCGACAATACCGATTTTGAACGTCTGGTGCTGTATGCCGGTTACAAGTTCACCGACAGTATTTTATTTAACAGTGAACTTGAATTTGAACACGGCTCGACCGGAAATGACGGCTCGGTATCGGTCGAGTTTGCAGCACTGGATTTTTTTATCGATAAACGCGCCAATATCCGTGCCGGCATGGTGCTAATGCCGATGGGTTTCGTCAACTTGATTCACGAGCCGCCGTTTTACTTCGGCAACAACCGGCCGGAAGTGGAGCGCCAGATTCTCCCGAGCACCTGGCGTGATGTTGGTGTAGGCCTGTTTGGCGAAGTGTTGCCGAATCTGACTTATACTGCTTATGTGGTTAACGGCTTGAATGCCGCCAAGTTTAATGCTGACGGCATCCGATCCGGCAGGCAGCAAGGCAGTCAGGCCAAAGCGGAAAACTTCGGTTATGTCGCGCGCTTGGATTATGCCCCAGCCGTGGTGCCGGGCTTGTCATTCGGCGGCTCGGCGTATGTGGGTAACTCCGGGCAAAATCAGTCCTTTGTCAATTTAAAAACCAAAGTAAGTCAAGATGTCAATGCCTTTACCCAGTTATATGAAGGGCATGTGCAATGGAAATACCGTGGCCTGGAATTCCGTACCTTAGGCTCATGGGGACATATCGACGATGCTGGGGTACTCAGTGCCGCCAAAGGCCAAACCATAGGCGAAGAAAACTACGGCTTTTACACAGAGCTAGGCTATGACGTGTTGCCGTTACTGTTTAAAGACACAACGCAATATCTGGCGCCTTTCTTCCGTTATGAAACATTAGATACTATTGCTAAAGCGCCGACAGGTTTTGCCGATGATCTAACCAAAGACAAGGAAATTTACCAGTTTGGCTTGCAATACAAGCCCATTCCCAATGTCGTGATCAAAGCGGATTATCGTAATTTCACCGCGAAAAAAGGCAGCTTGCCTGATGATTTCAACTTAGGCTTCGGCTTTATTTTCTAGCTCACCCGCATTTTTCACCACGAAAACACGAACGGCTGCAATAACATGCAGCCGTTCGTGTTCTTTGCAGAAAACAAGTAAAATTCATAGCTTGTCGGTGGTGTTAAACTATTTGCGTTTATCCACTTAGTTTTAATCAATTCCGCAACGGGACGCACCATGAAAACAATCAGGCAAGGGGGCTTTTTTATGCTCTTTTTATTGCTGCTAAGCACGGCAACCCCCAGCTTCGCCACAATCTTCTACAGCAAAAATGAAGCGCTGGAACTGGCGTTCGGCAAAGGCACGCAAGTAGAGTTGTTATCGTTATTTCCCGACGAACAACAAACCGCCAAAATTGAGCAGCTGGCCAAGGTTAAACTGGATTCAGGCTTATTTACCTTCTATGTCGGCAAAGACCAAGGCAAGGTTCTCGGCTACGCAGCGATTGAATCCGGCACGGTCAGAACCAAGCCAGAAACCTTGATGATAGTACTGAGCCCGGACGGCGAATTGCGCAGCGTCACCACTCTCGCTTTTCACGAACCACCGGAATATCTGCCGCCTGAACGCTGGTTTGAGCGGTTGTATAAACGTCCGTTAGCCGAAATGGATTTTAATAAAGGCGTGGATGGCATCAGTGGCGCGACATTGAGTACACGGGCGGCAGTCAGCAGCGTCCGCAAAGTGATGGCAATTTATCAATTACTCATCAACAATAAAGGAAAAGATTAATGCGTTATTTTGTGACCGGCGAACAGCATCGCAAATCATTGTTAAACACTCTGGTGCTGATGTTTCTGGTGTATATCGCCTTGTTATGGGTCAGTAACGGCATGATGTACTTTCATCATATGGACTTAACGCCCAACTCAGTGGTTGCCTATTATCTGGGTTCCGAGGAGCAGTTTACCCAGCCGCGCAGTTATCAGGGTATGCTGGAAGTCTCGCATTTTCACCTGTTCTCGATGGGCATGTTAGTGCTAACCTTAACCCATTTAATGTTGATGACCGAGTTTTCGGTATGGCTGAAAATCTGGCTAAGCAGCCTGACCTACGCGTCCGCCTTGGCCGATGAAGCGGGCGGCTGGCTAGTTCGATTTGTCGATCCTGTGTTCGCTTATTTTAAAATTGCCGCGTTCGTGTTGTTGATAGGGATTGACACAGTTCCGATCACATTAATGTCGACAGTTTCGCCAACACCTCGGCTAGAATCTCGTCAGCAACCGAAGAAATTCGCTCTGCACGTCTCGCTGTCCAGTCGAGACTGCGTATTTGATCGGCCAGCATCACACCGTTTACCTAGTCATGGGGTAACGCCACCTCGAAAGGGTATCC
>JBCKWP010000159.1:0-2792 GCA_038922455.1 Methylobacter sp.
GGTGGCGGAAATCACGCCGACCAGTTTAGGCCAAGGATTATTTGCGTGGGTCAGGGCGCGCAAATGAGTCGGCGTTGTCGCCAGTACCGTGGGATAGGGAGCCGTTTCGATCAACTGGCGTATGTCTTCCGGGAAGAACGGGTGTGCATCATGCAACAGCAAATTGGAAAACAACGGCCAAAATACCGAGGTTTCCAGGCCGTACATATGTTGCGGGGGCGTGGTGGACAAGATTAGCAGTTTTTGTTGGCCAATCCCCAGACTGGCTACCGCCATCTTCGCCGAAACCTTAAAGGTGTTTAGCGGGTGGATGCAGGGCTTGGGTTTTCCGGTAGTTCCCGAAGTGAATGCGATCAATGAACTGCGTTCCCAATCCAAACCTGTTGCCGAGGCAATGGCCTCGGAGCCCGGAGCGGTCACTGCAAACCAATGCAGTTCGGGTAGTTCAGGGCTGATTTCGCTAGCCAGATAAGCGCCGGGGTAATCTAGGGCAATTTCCCTGATCACCGCTTTCTTGCTGGAGGGTGGCAACAGGCAAATCTGCCCCCGACTGGCGGCTGCCAATAACGTCAGGCAAAATAGGTAGCGGTTTTTGCATAAATTGAAAACATAAGGCCGGTCGGGCAAGCATTCCGCTACTGCCCTCACATCAGACCATAAATTGCCATGCGTTATCAGTCTGCCTTCATGCAGGGCGAAAAGTTCGTTATTGTTCAAAGCCATTTTCTGATGGATATTATATTTGTTGCTCGTTCCAAAGCTCCAGTCGTAGGCCGGAATAAGACCATCCAAGGCTCTCCTGAGCAACGTCGAAGGGCGTAGCGCGAGGTGGCTTTTCCTGCGAATTTGGCTAGATGCTGAGGAACGCCGCCTGTGGTTCGGCGCACACTAGATATTGTGGTGACCACGGGAAATCCAGAAGAACCGTGATTTGTGGAAATGTTACTTAACTTTCAATGACGGCAAGTCATATCTTATTATCTGGTTTTTATCTACCTGATACGATAGCCACCAAAAATTTATTAGGTGTTTAGCTCTGACAGTTCCTTACCACAATGTTTGCACAGCTTAGCTTTCGCCTTCACCAACTCGGCACAGTAGGGGCATTCTCTTGTATCTTCGAATAACGAAGGGGTTACCAAAGCAGGTGGTGTACGCATTAAATGGACGGCCAAAAGAATCACCCCCACCAGTGTTATAAAACCAGAAATCATAAGATTATTTCTGCGATCATCCATTAATCCAATGTTATTTATCGCTTGACTGGGGATATATTCACCTAAGACAAGGTGGCCTCCAGTCATAACTGTTGTTTCCATATTGTAAGCTTGAAACCCCCAAATCATTCCGGTAAGGATAAAAAAAACGATAAAGAATATGCGCCAATTAAATGGTTTGATGTCTTGGTTTTGAATACAGGTTTCTTTTATTAACACTTCGCCTGCCTCATTTTTATACCAAGTTACTCTTTTTCCAGGATTTAGAAAGGAGTCCAGCCAGGCTGGTTCCTCTTTATTATTTATCTTTTGATCCCCACTGATAATATGCATTAAATCTTCGTCTCCTTGGCCTTCTTTGATTCCATTCTTGTAGTGGATTTCACGCAGCTTCTGCCCATTTTTAAGCCAATATGTAACTATCCTAGTTATTTCCACCCCATCCTTGTAGCGGGCTTCGCTCAACCAACTGTCCTCAAAATAATTCTGCTCCTGTTCATTGGAACTTGTTTCTAAGCTGTCGTCTATGACGGGTACTTCAGCCGTATTGCTGGCATCAACGGCCGCACGCACCATTTGACTAAGACTATCACGGGTAATTAAAGCGACGGGGTTGCCTTGATAAATAACACTGTATATTCCAAGGCTCGTGCGCCGTATTTCTTGATCCCAGCCCTCGTTCTCGAATCGTTGCGATTTAAGTAAAGCCGAAGCTATTGTGTTGTTGTTAAAAAGAACTTTATCGATAAAATAATCAACGGCATCAGACCATTTGTCATAAAAACAGTTACCGTAGACATCTTGATAGACCGTTTTTGAATACGCTAACTTAAGTGTTCTGATGTTTTTGTGAATGGTATGTCTAATTTCTTGATTTAGGTTACACCATGCTTCCCTTAACTTTTTGTCCTTTTCTTTAGTCGCTATAGCTTTATTTTCTTTAATAGCTTTTTTTTCTTTAGTCGCTATAGCTTCTTTTTCTTTAGCTACCCAAGCTATTAATAAATCCTGTTCCTTGGTCACTCTAGCTTCATTTTCTTTAGTTGCGGCGGATATGGCTTCTTTTTCTTTAGCTGCACGCAAAAATAAGTCCATTGCTTTAGCTACTGCATCCGAATCTGATTCGGATTCATCTTCACCTAATCCTGCATCCCTAAGTAATTTTTTTTCATATTTCGCATAAACAATATCACAGGCCGGACATGCATAGTCTGGTGCATCTTCTAACGGTTTTCTTTGATACCCACAATTTAAACAAGTCTTGCCCATTACTAATTCCTTGGATGTTGGCGAAAACCTATATTGGGATTCCCCGGGTTTTTACCCTGGGCAACATTTTAACAGGAGGCCAAAGAGATTTTTTTGCACAATAGCACGAAAGCCCAGAAAATTAGCCTAAATTTCGATGGCCGCTGTCGTATATAAAATGAGTTGGGCATGAAATAAAAGTAGCCCTGGCTACAAACAGCTAATCCCTAAAAACAAACCCATCAACAGCAAGTGATTTAAACCGCCACTCCTGCGCCTCCCGCAACGCCCTGATGGCCTTGTACAGCTCGTTATCCAACATAACCT
>JBCKWP010000160.1:0-2775 GCA_038922455.1 Methylobacter sp.
TTCCTGGTCTCCGGCGATGGTTTCGATGCTGAAACCCAGCTTGGTAACCAGCGACAACATCGGCTTGTTGACAACCAGCACTTCGCCTTCAAAGAACGACATGCCTTTGGCTTTGGCGGTTTTCAACAAGGTAAGCATCAGCTTGGTGCCTATACCCCTGCATTGGCAATCGTCGGCAACGACCAGCGCAAATTCCACCGAATGGCCGTCTGGGTTCACCATGTAGCGACCTACACCCAATTCATTCGGCATATTTTCATCCTGGGTTACCGCAACAAAGGCCATTTCGCGGTCGTAATCGATTTGAGTGAAGCGCACGATCATTTCCGGCGTTAATTCCTGCAAGGCCTGCATAAAACGGAAATACTTAGTGCGTTCGGACAAACGATGAACAAAATCCTTTTCCATGCCCGCGTCTTCAGGACGGATCGGCCTGATGGTGATATTGGCACCGTTAGTTAATTGATGTTGCTGAGTTAATTCATGAGGATAAGGATGGATCGCCATGTGCGAATAACGGGACAGCTGGTGCGATGTTTCCGCTTTAATGCGGGCGTCAACCGCTATCACGCCATACTCGTCAACGATCAGCGGATTGATGTCCAGCTCCAATATCTCCGGCAGCTCGCTGACCATCGTCGAGACGTTCAGCAGCACATCGACCAGGGCTTGTTTGTTGGCGGGCGGCAACTGGCGGAACGCGTCCAGGTATTTGGCCGCCTTGGTTTTGGCGATCATCTGCTCGACCATATAAGCATTCAGCGGCGGCAGAGCGACGGCATTGTCCTGCAAAATTTCCACCATCGTGCCGCCTAGGCCAAAGCTGATCGCAGGGCCGAACACAGGGTCTCTGACCACGCCGATCATCAGCTCGCGGGCGCTATCGGACTTGAACATCGCCTCGACGGTCATGCCGACTTCGGTGACCTCGGGATGTTTTTGTTTGATGGCGGCTTCCATTTCCATGTAATGGCGCGAAATATCCTGAACACTGTTGATGTTAAGCCGCACGCCGCCAATATCGGACTTGTGACTGAATTCGGCCATATTGACTTTCAGCACCACCGGGAAGCGCAAGGTTTCGGCGGCAATCATCGCGTCCTTGGCGCTGGACACCTTGATGGTCTGGTTGACCGGGATATGGAACGCGGCCAGGATGGCCTTGGATTCTTGCGCGGTTAAAACTTGGCGGCCTTCAGACAGCACCCGTTCGATGATCAGGCGCGCGCCTGCAACATCGGGCGTGGCCAACTCATCGGTAGGCATGGGAATTTGTTTGAGCAGGATTTGATTCTGGGTATAACTGGATAAAAATGAAAACGCATCGACCGCCACTTCCGGCGTACTAAAATGGGCGACTTTGCTGTTGGCAAAAAAGTTACGGCCTGCCTGAACCCGTGCGCCGCCTGTCCATGACGCCAGCACCGGCTTTTTGCTGGATTTGGCACCTTCGATAATGCATTCGGCGACCTGGGTTGGATTGGTCATCGCCTGAGGCGTCAAAATGACCAGGATGCCGTCGATATTTTTATCCTTAAGGCAAACTTCCAGTGCTTTCTGGTAACGTTCGGAAGTCGCATCGCCCAAAATATCGACAGGATTAGCATGTGACCAATGCGCCGGCAAAACGGCGTCCAACGCAGCGATGCTGGCGGGGCTCAGTTCCGCCATTTGCACCCCGACATCCTCGGCACGGTCGGTGCTCATCACGCCGGGGCCGCCGGCGTTGGTGATGATCGCCAGACGGTCTTTTTTGACCACATAATTGTTGGCCAAAACGCGTGCGGCGGAAAACAATTCATTGATACTGTAAACCCTGACCACACCGGCTCTGGCAATCGCGGCATCGAACACATTGTCGCCACCGACCATCGCTCCAGTATGGGACATGGCCGCCTTGCAGCCCGCTTCATGACGGCCTGATTTAATCAGGATCACCGGTTTTAGCCGCGCCGCCGCTTTAAGGCCGCTCAAAAAACGACGAGCGTCGCGGATGCCTTCAACGTACATCAAAATACCGGTGGTTTTGCTGTCGGTCGCCAGATAATCCAGCACCTCGCCAAAATCGATGTCCGCCGCGCCGCCCATCGACACCACTGTCGAAAAACCGATGTCCTGGGATTTAGCCCAATCCAGAATCGCCGTGCACACTGCGCCCGACTGGGACAGCAACGCCAGATTGCCGTCTTTGACCGTGCCGTCGCCGAAGGTCGCATTAAGCTGCCCGCTGGGACGCACCACACCCAGACAGTTCGGGCCGATGATCCGGACACTGTAGCGGTGGGCGATGTCCAGAACCTCCTGTTGCAGGCGTTTTCCTTCTGCGCCCAGTTCTCCAAAGCCCGCACTGATGATGATCACCGAGGTGACACCTTTTTCGCCGCACTGCCGGACGATGCCGGGGACGCTAGGCGCAGGCGTGGCGATCACCACTAAGTCGATGTCCTCAGGGACGGCATTGAGATCGGGATAAGCTTTTAAACCTAACAAGGTTTCGCGTTTGTTGTTAACCGGATAAAGCCCGCCTTTAAAGCCCGCCTCTTGCATGTTCAACAGCAGCCGGTAGCCCACACTTTCCTCACGTTCGGAGGCACCAACGATAGCAACGGATTTGGGGGTAAAAAAACGGTTCAGATAATGAGGGCCCATTGATGCTCCGGAAATAAGGAAAAGAAAATGCGTTTTATTATGCAAAATTCTAGCATTGATGGCCTGTTGACCCGATTAAATTTTAGTGACTGAGACGTAATCTGCATCATAAATTGATACGCTAGT
>JBCKWP010000161.1:0-2767 GCA_038922455.1 Methylobacter sp.
ACTGAACAAAAAATCGAACAAAGCTTCCTCGACAAACTAACGGAGCTTAAATACACCTACCGCCCGGACATCACGGATCGCGCCTCGCTGGAGCGCAACTTCCGCGAAAAGTTCGAAGCCCTGAACCGCGTCACTCTGACTCCGGGCGAGTTCGCCCGCCTGCTCGACGAGATCGTCACCCCGGATGTCTTCAGCGCCGCCCGCACCCTGCGGGACCGCAATGCCTTTACCCGTGACGACGGCACGCCGCTCAACTACACCCTCGTCAACATCAAGGACTGGTGCAAAAACACCTTCGAGGTCATCAACCAACTGCGCATCAATACGGACAACAGCCACCACCGCTACGACGTCATCCTCCTCATTAACGGCGTGCCTGTCGTGCAAATCGAGCTGAAGACTCTCGGCATCAACCCGCGCCGGGCCATGGAGCAGATCGTCGAATACAAGAACGATCCCGGCAACGGCTACACCCGCACGCTCCTCTGCTTCATCCAGCTCTTCATCGTCAGCAATCGCGATAGCACCTACTACTTCGCCAACAACAACGCCCGCCATTTCGCTTTCAATGCCGAGGAGCGTTTCCTGCCCATTTATCAGTTCGCCAGCGAGGACAACAAGAAGATCACCCACCTCGACGACTTCGCCGACACCTTCCTGGTCAAATGCACCCTCGGCCAGACGATCAGTCGCTACATGGTGCTGATCGCCAGCGAACAGAAGCTGATGATGATGCGCCCATATCAGATCTACGCGGTCAAGGCCATCGTGGACTGCATCCGCCAGAACTGCGGCAACGGCTACATCTGGCACACCACCGGCAGCGGCAAAACGCTTACCTCCTTCAAGGCCTCCACGCTACTGAAAGACAACCCCGACATCGAGAAATGCCTCTTCGTCGTGGACCGCAAGGACCTCGACCGGCAGACGCGCGAGGAGTTCAACCGCTTCCAAGAAGGCTGCGTCGAGGAAAACACCAACACCGCTACCCTCGTTCGCCGCCTCCTTTCCGACGACTACGCCGACAAGGTCATCGTCACCACCATTCAGAAACTCGGCCTTGCGCTGGATGAAAACAGCAAGCGCAACAAGCAGCAGAAAAAGGACGGCAAGGCCACTTACAAGGAGCAGCTCGAGCCACTGAGCAATAAGCGCATCGTCTTCATCTTCGACGAATGCCACCGCTCGCAGTTCGGCGAGAACCACAAGGCCATCAAAGAGTTCTTCCCAAAAGCCCAACTCTTCGGCTTCACCGGCACGCCTATCTTTGAGCAAAACGCCACTTCTCTAAAGATCGAAGGCCAGCAAGCCTCCTATCAGACCACCGTGGACCTTTTCCAAAAGCAGCTCCACGCCTACACCATCACCCACGCCATCGAGGACCAAAACGTCCTAAAGTTCCATGTGGACTACTACAAAGTAGCCGGAGCTTCCAGCTCCACGGTAGCGGGAGCATCCTGCTCCCAAGCCCGAATCGCCAAGGAGCAGGATGCTCCCGCTACGTGGGAATACTTCAATCCATTGACCGAGATCGACATCCGTTCCGGTGATAATCTTCCCCACTGGGAGCAGGGTTCAGTCTGGTATTTCGTGACCTTCCGACTCGCCGATTCTCTGCCCCAGGCTGTCGTGGACGAACTCAAAGAAGAACGCGAACGCTGGAAACAAACCCACGACCTTGACAACCTGAGTCCCGCAGAACTCGCCGAGTATCACCGTCTCTTTTCCGACCGCTACGAAGCCCTGCTGAATGCGGGCAGTGGCTCCTGTGTCTTGCGTGATGAAGTGAACGCCAAAATTGTTCGTAATGCGCTTCAGCACTTTGAAGGACAGCGGTATCTCTTGGACGAGTTCGTCATTATGCCCAACCATGTCCATGTTTTGGTCAAGCCGATGAATGGTCATGGATTGTCCGATATCACGCATTCTTGGAAATCATTCACCGCCAATCAGATCAACAAACGTCTGGGAAAGACTGGGCAGTTTTGGCAACATGAGTCCTACGACCACATCGTGCGCCACGAGCGTGTCATGGCGGCCATCCGTCGCTACATCCGCGAGAATCCCAAAGTGGCGGGAGCTTCCAGCTCCCTTATCTCCACAGCCGCCGCCAGCTCTCGAACTCGAACAACAAGAGAGCAGGATGCTCCCGCTACTGTGCCCAAACGCGCCATCGTTGACGCCATTCTGACCAAGCACGATGCCGCCACGGGCGGACGCCGGTTCAATGCCCTGTTCGCCACAGCTTCCATCAATGACGCCATCGAATACCACGGCCTTTTCAAGACCCTTCAGGCCGAGAAACACGCCGCCGACCCCGACTTCCAGCCGCTGAATATCGCCTGCGTCTTCTCCCCGCCTGCCGAGGGCGACAAGGATGTGCAGCAGATTCAAGAAGACCTGCCGCAGGAAAAGGCGGACAACCAAGTCGAGCCCGAGAAGAAGAAAGCCGCCCTCAAGGCCATCCTCGCCGACTACAACACCCGCTACGGCTCCAATCACACCGTCGGCGAGTTCGATCTCTACTATCAGGATGTGCAAAAGCGCATCAAGGATCAGCAGTATTTTCAAAGTGGCGGGAGCTTCCAGCTCCCAATGGCGCAGAAGGGAGCAGGATGCTCCCGCCACCATCTAATCGACATCACCATCGTGGTGGACATGCTGCTCACCGGCTTCGATTCCAAATACCTGAACACGCTCTATGTGGACAAGAACCTCAAGTATCACGGCTTGATCCAGGCCTTCTCCCGCACCAACCGCGTGCTCA
>JBCKWP010000162.1:0-2710 GCA_038922455.1 Methylobacter sp.
GATTATCAGCCCCGAATGCGACGCCAATATCAATGAGGTGTTGGCGATGGGTTGCTGGACGCCAGTTGCCAAGACTTCGATTGGTACTGAGGCTCAATGGAATGCCCAGCTGATCAGCAGCGACGGCAGCCGCTTTGAGGTATTGTTCGATGATCAGCTACAAGGCCGGGTCGAGTGGTCGTTAACCGGCGAACATAATGTCTACAATGCACTGTCGGCAATAGCCGCCGCAAAACACGTCGGTATCCTAGCCAAGGATGCGATAACCGCGCTGGGGCAGTTTAAGAATGTAAAGCGGCGTATGGAAGTGATAGCCAATATTAATGGCGTGACACTATACGATGACTTTGCCCATCATCCGACCGCAATACAAACGACCTTGGACGGCTTACGCAAACAGGTGGGGCAGGAGCGCATCATTGCCATCGTCGAGCCGCGCTCGAACACCATGCGTCTGGGCGTGCATACCAAAACGCTGGCGGAGTCGCTGGGCAATGCCGATCTGGCCATCATCTACCAACCGGAAGCGATGGATTGGGACTTAACCGAGTTGAAAAAATACGCCGGTAATATCGAAATCTGTTCATCGCTGGATGAAATCATCAATAAACTGAAATTCGAAGCGCGTTACGGAGGACATTTTGTGTTGATGAGCAACGGCAGTTTCGGCGGTATTTACCAGCGTTTGCAGGATGAATTGAATTAACTTTTAAAACAAGAACTACTCACCACGAAGGCACGAACGACTGCAAGGATGCAGGAGGTAGAGCAACGCATGGAGCAGTTGCCAAGAGCACGAAGAAAAACAAGGTAAAAACTTCGTGCTCTTCGTGCCTTCGTAGTGAAATCTTTTTAAGAAAACGCACATACAAAAAATTTACCCGAATGCACATACAACAAGCCCTGCAAACCCTACTGAACAAACAAGATCTCAGTTCCGATGACATGCGCGCCGTGATGCGGCAAATCATGAGCGGCAACGCGACGGATGCGCAAATCGGCGGGTTTTTAATCGCCCTGCGTTGCAAAGGCGAAACCATCGACGAAATTGCCGCCGCCGCCGAAGTGATGCGCGAACTAGCCAGCAAAGTGACTGTAACAGGCGAGCATGTCATCGACACCTGCGGCACCGGCGGCGACGGCGCGAACACCTTTAACATCTCCACCACCTGCGCTTTTGTTGTCGCTGCAGCCGGAGGGCAGGTTGCTAAACACGGCAACCGTTCCGTATCGAGCAGTTGTGGCAGTGCTGACTTACTGGAAGCCGCCGGAGTAAACTTGGATTTAACCGCCGAGCAGGTCGTGCAGTGCGTCAATGACATAGGGGTCGGGTTTTTATTCGCCCCCAACCATCACGGTGCAATGAAATACACCCGCAACGCCCGTAAAGACATGGGCGTTAGGACTTTGTTCAACTTGTTGGGGCCGTTATCCAATCCTGCTGGAGCGCCCAACCAGTTAATCGGCGTATTCAATAAACAGTGGGTGGAGCCATTGGCGCAGGCGTTGAAAAAACTCGGCAGCCAGCATGTGCTGGTCGTAAGTGCCGACGATGGGCTTGATGAAATCAGCATTGCGTCGCCCTCGACCATTGCCGAACTCAAAGACGGTCAAGTCAGTACTTACAAAATAACGCCGGAACAGTTCGGTTTTGAACGCGCCGGTCTGGAAGAATTGGCCGTCGATGGTGCAGCCTCCAGTCTGGTGATGGTAAAATCGGTGCTGGATAATAAAGCCGGTGCGGCCAGAGACATCGTGGCGCTCAATGCCGGGGCGGCAATTTATGCGGCCAACATCACCGATTCCTTAAGCGCGGGCATAGAAAAAGCACTGCAACTAATTGCCAGCGGTGCGGCAAAAGCCAAATTCGATGCGTTGATCGCTTATTCAAAAACTTCATAAAACGACCAGAGACCATGACCGATACCCCTGATATTTTAAAAAAAATCCTCGATAAAAAAGCCGAAGAAGTCGCCAGGCGCAGAGTAGGCATGACCATCGCCAATCTGGAAGAAATTGCCGAGGGCGTAGAAAGTCCGCGCGGCTTTTATAACGCCCTGTACAGCAAGGTACTGGCAAAAAAACCGGCCATTATTGCCGAAATCAAAAAAGCCTCGCCCAGCAAAGGCGTGATCAGGGAAGATTTTAACCCGATCATGATCGGTCAGGATTACGCGATGAACGGGGCGACTTGTCTGTCGGTATTAACCGATAAAGAGTTTTTTCAGGGTTCGGAAGTTTATTTACAAATGGTCAGGGAGCGTTGCCCGCTGCCGGTGCTCCGAAAAGACTTCATGATTGACCCCTATCAAATTTATGAGGCCCGCGCCTTGGGTGCCGACTGTATATTGCTGATCGTTGCCGCCTTGGCAGACAGCCAAATGCACGAGCTGTCGGACACAGCCACCCAACTGGGCATGGACGTCTTAGTGGAAGTCCATAATACGGAAGAGCTGCAACGGGCATTAACGCTCGATACCCAATTGATCGGCATCAACAACCGCAACCTGCGCACCTTTGAAACCTCACTGCAGATTACTCTGGATTTAAAAACGCAAGTTCCGGCAGATCGATTAATCATCACCGAAAGTGGTATTCATAGCCATGAAGACGTGCAGCTAATGCTGGATAACGACATCTACACATTCCTGGTTGGCGAAGTGTTTATGCGCGCGGAAAGCCCAGGGCAAAAGATGCGGGAGTTGTTTGG
>JBCKWP010000163.1:0-2657 GCA_038922455.1 Methylobacter sp.
GAAAAATCTTGGAAACGTAGCATTAGCGAAGTGAAGATTTTTTAGCCCGCCGGTAGCGATAGTGCATATGTTTTCACGAAGCGTTTTTTGCGAAGTGAAAATGTAGGCTTTACGAAATCGCGTAACGTCATTGCGAGAACGATGTTGAATATCCCCTTGTTGGGTATTCAACGAGTGAAGTAGGACAGCCGGTGCCGTTGGAACAATAATTCGTCGCGTAATTTTTGCGCTTGCTTGGGCTGGGATGCCCAAAACAAGCTTTCGCAAAAATAGCGACTCCCCGCTCGCCCTTTGCCTTTTTATCTGCCCAGCTAGCGTCGCCTCGGTAACTGCTCCTGCGTCGCCTAGAGGCGCCTACTTTTGGAATCTGCGTTCCATCTTTAATTTTAGTTGTGGGTCAGCCCAAATTATGCAAAATCAATCTCATCCCCCGGTTATTTTCCTGATGGGGCCTACCGCTTCGGGGAAAACCGTGCTATCCGTTCAGCTTGCCCAGGCGCTTAACGGCGAAATTATCAGCGTCGATTCCGTGCTGGTGTTTAAAGGCATGGACATAGGCACGGCAAAACCCACGCAGGATGAAAGAGGTGGTATTGCCCATCATTTGATTGACATACTCGATCCCGTCGAATCGTTCTCTACTGGGCAGTTTAGGAAACGGGCGCTGGCCTTAATGGACGATATAACCCGGCGCGGCAAAATCCCAATATTGGTCGGCGGCACGATGCTGTATTTTAATGTCCTGAACAGCGGGCTTGCGGTATTGCCCGAAGCCGACCCAGTCATCCGGGCCAAACTCGACCAGGACTTGGAGCAACTGGGCAAGGAAGCTCTGCATCGTCGGCTGGCCGACATAGATCCCGTGGCGGCAGCGAGGATTCATCCTAATGACCCGCAACGCGTACAGCGTGCATTGGAAGTCTACGAAATCAGCGGTCAGCCGCTAACGTCTTTTTTTACGGCAGCTCAGGCGCAAGACATTCCCTATCAAAAAATAAAATTAATAATAGCTCCGCAAGATCGGGCCATGCTGCATGACATTATCGCTAGGCGTTTTAAACAAATGCTGGAACAGGGATTTATCGATGAAGTGGAGGGGCTTTATCAGCGCGGCGATTTAACCGAAAAAATGCCATCGATCAGGGCGGTCGGTTATCGGCAGGCGTGGTCTTATCTGAAAGGGGAATATGATCTTGAAGCTATGACCGAAAAAGCCATTATAGCTACACGGCAGCTGGCCAAGCGGCAGTTTACTTGGTTGCGCAGGGAAACCGACGCGTCAAGTTTTCAGACCGGTCAAGCGGAACTGTTAACAAAAGTGTTGGGCGTAGTTGATGATAAGCTAAATAATGCAGCAAAGTTATCATGGGATTCTAAGGATCCTTGATAAATAAGGAGTATTTAAGCTACGTTTTTTTAAAAAAACGGGATAAGCCAGATCCAAAAGTCGATGACTTAAATGGCTGGGGGTGAGCATAATAGTTACACTGACGCGCACGGAAAATATCGTACAAGTAGGGCGTCATGCTTAACTTATGAATGACCGATTAAAACACGAGCTTGACCCAAAATTCGGTCGAATTTTGGGTCAAGTATTTGAGTTTGTTACGCTGGGGTTACATTCTCGGCTTGCGGACCTTTTTGGCCTTGAGTTACTTCCATAGTAACTTTTTCGCCTTCCCTTAAAGTCTTACGACCGGCGCCGTTAATTGCACTATGGTGAACAAAAACATCTTTGCCACCTTCTTGCTCAATAAATCCAAAACCTTTTTCATCATTGAACCATTTAACAGTACCTACAACTTGCTCTGACATATCACACTCTTACTTAAAAAAATCGCCAATTTTGTTGGCGTTACAAATCCCAGCTTCATAACGAAAGCTGGCTCAAACTCTAATTGAGGCAAATAATAGCATTAAAGATATAAGCAGGGCAAAATATTTTAACTAGGTTTAAAGATAATTACATCATAACCTTAATGCAGGTACCAAAAAAGCTTTAAGCGAGAGGAGTTTATTACAAAACTGATAGATGGTTGCAGGGCTAGTCAAAAGGTGCTGAGTGGCACTCTGCTCTAGACTACGAATGAGTCATAAGTTGTTGGTAAGCACTTCGATAATATAAAAGAGGTGCTCCTGGGCGGCAACTACAGTCTTGCACTTCGCCGATAATAATCCAGTGGGTGCCAGCTTGAATTTGTTCTATGACCTTGCATTCCAGAGACATGATGCCGTTATCTAAAATGGGAGCACCGTTCATACCGGCTGTCCAGGGTGTGTTTTCAAACCGTTGCTGTTGACTGCTGCCACCGGAAAATTGATTGGAAACGTCTTGTTGAGTTGAGTTTAATACGTTGACTGCAAAGAATCGGCTTTCTTGGATTCCCGCTCCGGTATCGGCAGATTCATTGATGCAAACCAGTATTAGAGGCGGATTTGTCGAAACGCTGGAAAATGCGGTGACCGTCATGCCTTGAGTGCCGAATTTTTCAGATTGTGTGGTAACCACGGTGACGCCGCTGGCCCATAGTTGCATTGCTTGTTTAAAATCATCAACACCAACAGTCATTAATTCCCCCGATTATTTACTATAAGATACCGTCTTTTTTGACTAAAAAGAGGCAAAGTTGAGGCTTTATGATACAACATCGGGGTAT
>JBCKWP010000164.1:0-2657 GCA_038922455.1 Methylobacter sp.
ATATTTCATTAATCCCGACCATCACTGGACAAAAAATCATCGCCCAAAAAACCGCCGGGAACGGCTTGCTGGTTTATAAAATTAACGACCAACATCGCCAGGTGGCCGAGATTCTGGGTAAAAACGGCTTAACCGTACCGGCATCGGCGCGGCAGCAGGTGATTGATTCGATTGCCTCGGTCGCTTCGATGTTGACCGTGCAGTCCGATATAGGCGGCACCTCCAGTCATGCGCAAAGCGTCAAAGCGGACAGTCGCCTGCATGTCCATCTACAGCCGGTCGGGCAGGGCATACAAATAGAGTTTTTTGTGCAACCGTTTAGCGACGGCGGCCCGCTTTATAAGCCAGGCGCAGGCGGAACCACGGTGTTGGCGGAAATCGACGGCAAGCAATTGCAGACTACCCGTAATTTCAAGCTCGAAAAGAAATATACCCAACAAGTCCTGAATGAGTGCCCGGAGCTTTACGCCGATAAAGACGCCAAATGGCTGCTGGATGATCTTGAATTGGCGCTGGAGGCCTTATTGCACTTGCAGGCCCTGGGCGACTTTGCGGTTTTAGAATGGCCTAAGGGTAAAAAAATACACATCAGCCGCGAGGTCGGTTTGTCCGAGGCGCGGTTTTCGGTGCGCAAGGAAAAAGACTGGTTCAGCGTCGAAGGCGGCTTGCAGATTGATGAACAGGAAGTGCTGGATATGCAGCGCCTAATGATGCTGTTAAACGGTTCACCAGGACGGTTTTTGAAGCTTGAAGACGGCCAGATTATCGCTTTGACCCGTGAATTGCGCCAACGCCTGGATGATTTGGCGGGTCTAGGCGACGTGCAAAAAGACAAGGTGCGGTTTCATCCCCTGGCGGCGCAGGCACTGGATGAAATCACCGCAGGGATGGACATCACCGCTGCCAAGCCGTGGACGGATCAATTGCGCCGCCTTAACGAAATGAGCGATTTAAACCCCAAACTGCCGTCAACTTTGCAAGGCGAATTGCGCGACTACCAAATCGAAGGTTATCAATGGATGGTGCGGCTGGCGTATTTAGGCGCTGGGGCCTGTCTGGCGGACGACATGGGCCTAGGCAAAACCGTGCAGGCGCTGGCGCTGATTTTATCCCGCGCCCCGGATGGCCCCACGCTGATTTTGGCACCCACCTCGGTGTGCATCAACTGGCTGGAAGAGTGCCAGCGTTTTGCGCCAACGCTGAATGTGCATCAATTTGGTAGCGGCGACCGGCAGGTCATGCTCGATGAGGCGGGGCCATTCGATGTGGTCGTTTGCAGTTACGGCCTGTTGCAAAACGAAGGCGAGCGCTTGGCGCAAAAACACTGGCAAACACTGGTTGCCGATGAGGCGCAAGCCATTAAAAACCCGCAGACCAAACGCTCCAAAGCCGCAATGGCCTTGCAGGCCGAGTTTAAACTGATCACCACCGGCACGCCGATAGAAAACCATCTGGGCGAATTGTGGAATTTGTTTAACTTCATCAATCCGGGCTTGTTGGGCAGCATACAAAAATTTAATGAACGTTACGCGCAAGCTATCGAAATTCGGCAGGATCCGGAAGTGCAGCAACGGCTTAGGAAATTGTTGCGCCCGTTTATCTTGCGGCGACTTAAAAATGACGTGCTAACCGAGTTGCCGCCGCGCACCGAAGTGACTTTGCATGTCGAGTTAAGCCCAGAAGAGCGGGCTATTTATGAAGCGCTGCGGCGTAACGCCATGCAAACCATGAACGAAGCCACCGGTCAGCCCGGACACCAACAGTTGAAAGTATTGGCCGAAATCATGAAATTGCGCCGCGCCTGTTGTAACCCGCGTTTGGTGATGGCAGACAGCACTATCAGCAGTTCCAAGCTGGAGGCGTTTGAAGAACTGGTTGATGATTTGCTGGACAATCGGCATAAGGCCTTAGTGTTTAGCCAGTTTGTCGGGCATTTGACCTTGATCCGCGAACTGTTGGACAAAAAAGGCATCGCCTATCATTATCTGGACGGTTCGACACCGGTTCCGCAACGAAAAAAAGCGATCAATTCATTTCAGGCGGGCGAGGGCGATTTGTTTTTAATCAGCCTGAAAGCGGGCGGCACCGGTTTGAACTTAACCGCTGCCGATTACGTGATACACATGGATCCCTGGTGGAATCCGGCGGTTGAAGATCAAGCTTCAGACCGCGCCCACCGCATGGGGCAAAAGCGCCCTGTCACTATTTACCGGCTAGTCGCCAAAGACACGATTGAAGATAAAATTGTCGAGCTGCATAAACACAAACGCGACTTAGCTAATAGTCTGCTCGAAGGCGGGGAAGTGAGCGGAAAAATGTCGATTCAGGATATGATGGCGTTGATAAAGGAGGTTGATTGAGGCGAAAGGCGGAAATAAGTCGTTTAGCATTTTTTATTCACCACGAAGTCCATAGGTATCTACACAAGTCCTATTGCTCCTTCTTCAGAGGGAGAAGGTTGGGATGAGTGTGGAATGTAAGTTATTGTTATTGTTTTTATTTCCATAACACCAGACCTATCCAGCAGGATTGGGAGCTGAAGCGCCTTGCAACATATTGTTTCTATTGCACTGAAAACTTGTGTACTAAAGTTTCGGAGTTCAAAAAAAGTAACTTCTCATTAGTCACAGGTAAGCTTATTTTTCAATGAGTTAGCG
>JBCKWP010000165.1:0-2646 GCA_038922455.1 Methylobacter sp.
TCACACTTCACTGACTATGTAATGGCTTAATGAACTGGGGAAGCCCCCTGCGGTCTTGCGGGCTTGCGTAGTGAAAATGCAGGCTTTACGAAATCGCGTTGCTTACAGGGATGTAGGTACTTAGCGTGAGAACGACCGTCATGGACAGATATTTGCTCCGTGCAATATCTGCATTCCCCACACCCCTGTGGGTTATGCAGGAGGTACGACCCTACGGACGGGGGAGGTAGAGGGCCAACCGTAGACGCCTCTAGGCGACGCAGGAGCGGTCTCGTAGTTTTTGCTGCTTTTTTGGGCGGGGACGACAAATTGCTCCTGCATTTGCATGCATTCACGCCATCCCTGGCGCTCATGCCCATAAAAGCGTTCGCAAAAATAGCGACTCCCAGACTACGCCTTGTTAATGAGGCTATTTTTGAATCAAATGGGAGTAATGCATGACATAACCGATGGGTTTTTGACTAGCAAAGCTTGCTTTGAACTTTAAAAAAGCACGTTTTTTTGATGTTGTGTATCAAAATAAGCGGTGGATAAGCGTTACACGAAAGGTTTAGTTTTTCGCCCTTCGCCTAAAATCAATAAGGATTAACCGGCCCCAAATTATCCTTATTAAAGTCCTCATTAATATCCAGAAGATCCGATCCTTCGGGCATATTGCCATCATGAATCAAGTATTCACGCTGTTGAAAATAAGCGCTCTTAAAAAATGCATACCGATCTACAGCCGCTTCCGTCGCAATTTTTTCAGTGCTCAAATTGTCTGCACGCAGGTCGACAGTATTCACCGCAAACAGCCCGCCGGTGATAATGCCGCTATCCAGATAACTGATCGGATTCATCGCCGCATCGCCGACCAACCCACCCACGCCTCGGGGAGTACTTGGCCCAAAAAACGGCAGCACCAGATAAGGACCTGTAGGCATACCCCAAACTCCCATGGTTTGATCAAAATCCTCATTATGCTTGGGTAAATCGATCATCTCTGCGACATCAATAAATCCGGCAATACCAGCGATGGTATTAACAAGAAAACGAGAGCCGTCCATACCGGTTTGCTCAACCTTAAGCTGCATCAAGTCGTTGATTGTTACGCCTATATCATTAATATTACTGAAAAAATTAGTCACTCCACGATCAACAAACGATGGCGTAATCCAGCGATAACCCCTGGCGACTGGTTTCATCGCATAATTATCTAGGTTATCGTTAAACGTCTGCACCCCCCTATTCCATCCTTCGAACGGATCTTGAGGGTCTTTCGCAGTAGTTGCACACCCTCCCAACGTACTCAATAAAACGAGACATCCGAGCTGAGTCATTAATTTTTTCTGTTGCATTACATCCGCTCCACATCGCTATTATTTTTATAATGAGTAAATTTTCGCGTAACATATCATAAATCGCCGCATTTATTCCTCATCATTTCGACACCTCTGGGCAAACTTTAAAATGGATACATCTGCAATTCCCTTAGACAAGCGTTTCCGAGGCTTCCTCCCGGTAGTCATCGACATTGAAACAGCCGGATTTAATCCCAAAAAAAATGCATTACTGGAAATTGCCGCCGTGATTGTCGAGCTTAACAGTAACAGTGATCTGGAAATTACCGAACGTTATACAACACACGTCATTCCCTTTAAAAACTCCGAACTGGATGAAGCCGCGCTCAAGTTTAACGGCATAGATCCGCACCACCCGTTTCGCATGGCTATTGACGAGAAAGACGCGCTGCACATGTTGTTTAAACCCATTAAAGAAGCCGTCAAGCGTAACAACTGCACCCGAGCCATTCTGGTCGGGCACAACCCGGCTTTCGACATCGGTTTTTTAAATGCCGCCATTCAAAGAACCCAAATAAAACGCAGCCCGTTTCATCCGTTCAGCACCTTCGATACCGCGACTTTGGGGGGATTGATGTATCAGCAGACGGTGCTGGCGAAAATCGCCCACGCAGCAGGATTGGATTGGGATAACGAAAAAGCGCATTCGGCGCTTTATGACGCCGAAAAGACCGCAGAACTATTTTGCATGATCGTCAACCGCTGGAAGCAACTGGAAGCACGCGATAGCTGATAATGACCAGGTTCAAGGCTAATGATTATATCTTGAACTTTGAACCTATTCCTCTACAGCGCCAACTGCAGCCAGCATCGTTGCCAACTCACCCTTCTGGTACAGGTCAATAACAATATCGCAACCGCCGACTAGCTCACCGCCGATATACAGCTGGGGATAAGTCGGCCAGTTCGAATATTCTTTAAGTGCCTCGCGAAGTTCAGGATCCTCAAAAATATTAACGTACATAAATTTGGCATGGCAAGCCCCCAATATTTGCACCGTCTGGCCGGAAAAACCGCATTGAGGAAAATCCGGCGACCCTTTCATATATAAAACTACCGGATTATTTTCAATCTGGTCTTTAATTCTTTCTACAACGCTCATGATGATAATCATCCAATAAATGAAAAAACAATGATTTTATCAACTTTATACCCGCTAAAAAAGAAAATATTATAATACGACTCTTGAGACCTCATTTGACGTTATCCAATACATCCATTTGGAAACATAAAAGGTCCTGATTAGCAAGATGTTTCAGCCAGCGCCAAAATGACTGTCATTTCGGCAGGAATTCCAACTTAAACG
>JBCKWP010000166.1:0-2584 GCA_038922455.1 Methylobacter sp.
AGAAATTTAAAAACCTTGGTAATAACGTCATTTTGACTTTTACGCTAATCTCACCAATGCGCTGATTTAATGTGTATTTTTCATTTTCATCAATAAAGAAGGTCTTTGCGAGTGCCTTACCATTTGGCAAGTCACTCATTACAATTAAAATATCATCAGCAAAAAGCGGACAAAGTTGTTTGTCAGAATATTTCGCAACTTTGCCATCTGTAGATATAAATTTAGAATTGACGACGATATATTTACCGTCTTCTAATATATCTTTTTCATGTCCTTTGCCATTAGTGAAGTTACCCACTTCCCCCAACGCCTTCCATTCCACCGCAACACCTTCAAGCAGTTTTTCCATAAAGTTCGTATTACTCATGCCTATAGCTCCTCGGTTTTAAATTCACTATAGCCTTCATAGTAATAACTCACATCAATGCCCTTCATAAACAAAGTACGGTCATGGATTTGATGGGTGAGTGCTTGTTTGAGTAGGGCTTTAATTTCAATATCTTTCACCACACTGCGCTGCATGGACGAGAGATAATCATCCTTATCCACTAGATTCCAATCTACCACCTGTTTGATTTCTGCTTTGAGAATGAGATCAAGCCAAATGCGGGTGGCGCGTCCGTTCCCTTCGCGAAAAGGGTGGGCAATGTTCATCTCTACATATTTTTCGATGATTGGGTCAAAATCACCTTGCGGCAGGGTGTCGATATGCTTTAGCGATGGCTGTAGATACATGAGCGGCGCGAAACGGAAATCTCCTTTGGCGATATTGACCTCGCGAATTTTGCCTGCAAAGCCATCAATATCTTCAAACAAATAGGCATGGATAAATGCAAGCCCAGCGAATGTGCCCACTTCCCCTGCCTGCCCCTGCCTGCCGGCAGGCAGGCAGGTCGCCAGAGTCAAAAAGCTGTTTGGCTTTTTGCTTGCTGATTTTTTCTTCGGCTTTAGCCAGCTCAATCTGATGGGTGATGTTTAATTTGTTGTCTAATATCATGCTTCACTCCCCCTGCCGTCAGGCAGGTCAATTTGGGTTTTCAGCCATTCACGACCAGAACCAGACTTGAAGTATTTTTCTTTTGCAACGGCTTCTTGTTCGGTTTCGAAGGTTTCATAGTAAGCAATTTTTACGGGCTTGTGTTTTGCAGTGTACTGCGCACCATTACCATTCAAGTGTTGTTGATAACGGCGCTCAAGGTTATTGGTAAAACCCTTGTAATATGACCCATTATCGCAAAGCAAAACATACGTATAAAACATCACTCCCCCTGCCTGCCGGCAGGCAGGTCAATCTCCGCAACAATGGCGTCAATGTCGGCACGTAGCTGGTTGATTTTCGCTACCGTGGTTTTAAGTTCGGCGTTCAGCTGAGTAATATCAATCACTTCGCGGGTGTCTTTGGCTTGCACATAAGAACTTACCGATAGGTTGTAGTCGTTTTTGGCTATCGCGCTGTTATCGACGCTTATGGCTAAGTGCTGGGTATCTTCTTTACTGTCAAACACCTGCATAATTTGCGCAATATGTTCCTCGGTGAGCACGTTATTGTTGGTTGCTTTTTTAAACAGGCCGCTGGCATCGATAAACTGGGTAAGGTTGTCGCTTTTGTGTTTGGACAGCACCAAGATATTGACGGCGATGGTGGTACCAAAAAATAAGTTGGGCGCTAAAGAAATAATGGTTTCTATATAGTTGTTATCCACCAAATATTGGCGGATTTTTTGCTCGGCACCGCCACGGTAAAAAATACCAGGGAAGCAGACAATCGCCGCACGGCCTTTGCTGGATAAATAACTTAAGCTATGCAGCACAAAAGCAAAGTCGGCTTTGGATTTGGGTGCTAACACACCTGCGGGGGCAAATCGTTCATCGTTAATCAGGGTTGGGTCGTCGCTGCCAATCCAGTTCACTGAATAAGGCGGGTTAGAGACAATGGCATCAAAGGGTTTGTCATCTCCAAAATGCGGCGCTAACAGGGTGTTGCCCAGCATCATATTAAACTTGTCGTAGTTAATGTTGTGCAAAAACATATTCATACGTGCAAGGTTATAGGTGGTGTGGTTGATTTCTTGGCCAAAAAATCCATCTTCAATAATGTGCGCGTCAAAGTGTTTTTTGGCTTGTAATAATAACGAGCCTGAACCTGCTGCTGGGTCGTAAATTTTATTGACGGTTTTTTGCTTGTGCATCGCCAGTTGTGCAATGAGCTTGGACACGCTTTGCGGGGTGAAGAATTCGCCACCTGATTTACCTGCATTGGCGGCATAGTTGGAAATTAAAAACTCGTAGGCATCACCAAACAGGTCGATTTGGTTATCACTGAACTGGCCAAAGCTCAGTTTTTCTACGCCTTTAAGTACAGCGGCTAAGCGGGTGTTTTTGTCAGCAACGGTGTTGCCTAGGCGGTTACTGGTAGTATCAAAATCAGCAAACAAACCTTTAATATCTGATTCGGACGGGTAGCCGTTGGCCGAGCTTTCAATGGCAGAAAAGAGTGCGGCTAAATCGGTGTTCAGGTTGGCGTTATTGTTGGCGCCTGCGGCTATGTTTACAAACAACTGGCTGGGGTAGATGAAATAGCCTT
>JBCKWP010000167.1:0-2581 GCA_038922455.1 Methylobacter sp.
GAAGCCCATCCGTTGATTAAAACCGGAGGACTGGCCGATGTAAGCGGCAGCCTGCCCAAGGCACTGGCAGAATTAGGCGAAGATGTGCGCCTTATCATGCCCAATTACCAGGCCATCAAAACCACCGAAGAAGTCCGCTACCTAAGCACGGTACACGTGAATAATTATGCCGTGAATATTCTCGAAACCCGACTGCCGGGTACCGGCGTCATCGTGTGGCTGGTAGATGCCCCGGAATTCTTTAATTTTCCCGGCAACCCCTATGTTGACGCACAAGGCAAACCTTGGGCGAACAGCGCTGAACGTTTTGCCCTGTTTTGCCGGATCGTGGTGGAAGTTGCGATGAACCGGAGTTGGTTGGATTGGAAACCCGATGTCGTCCACTGCAACGACTGGCAAAGCGGCTTGGTACCTGCTCTGCTATCGCTGGAACACAGTCGGCCCGCCACCGTATTCACCCTACATAACATGGCTTATCAGGGATTATTCCCAAGCAAGACTTACCTTTCCTTGAATTTGCCGGGACAACTTTGGAATCCTTATGGCATTGAGTTCCACGACATGCTGTCATTTCTTAAAGGCGGATTGGTCTATTCGGATCGTATCACCACGGTCAGTCCAACCTATGCCAAGGAAATTCAAACCGCCGAGTTCGGTTATGGCCTGGAAGGACTACTAAGCTACCGAAAAGATTTTCTGACCGGCATTATCAACGGCATAGATGCCGACCAATGGAATCCCGAAACCGATGCCAACATCAGCCAAACATTTAATCGTCAAACAATACACAAAAAAGGCCTCAATAAAACCGCACTACAGGAAAAACTATCCCTGCCCGTTAACAAAAACATACCGGTGTTCGCGCTGATCAGCCGCTTAGTAGAACAAAAAGGCATCGATCTGATACTGGAATGCCTCCCCGAGATGCTGACCCACCCGCTACAATTTGTCTTACTCGGCAGCGGTAACAAGGGCTTTGAACAGCGCCTGTATAATTTTGCCGAAAGCCACCCCGATAAAATATCGATCACCATCGGTTATGACGAAGCGCTGGCGCATTTGATTGAAGCGGGAGCCGATATTTTCCTGATGCCGTCGCGCTTTGAACCCTGCGGCTTAAACCAGATTTACAGCCAACGCTACGGCACCATCCCCATTGTCAGAAAAACCGGCGGACTGGCCGATACCGTCGTCGATACCGTCCCGGAAACGCTGGACAACCACACCGCAACAGGCGTTGTCTTCAACGAAGCCAGCCCCGGCGCATTGATGGAGGCCATTAAACGCTCGTTGATCTTATACAGCCATCCTAAAACCTGGAAAAAACTGCAAACCAACGGCATGAAAAAAGACTATTCCTGGAGCAAAAGCGCCGAACAATACATGGTCTTATACAGTCACCTGTAACAGAAAATAAATCCATAAAAGACATCGTTTCATCGATTGATTTTGTGGCGGAATATTTGAAACAAAACACTTAGGCCGCCTCGTCAAATGTTCGCGGCTTTTGCTATTGAGGCAAGCTGAGATCGAGCCCCTTCTTCTTGGGCTGGTCGCCGCTGCTATTCAATTCACTCTATTGCATCCCGCACAGTTACCTCAAAATCATCACAGAGCTTGTCCACTAAATCTTCCGTTTCCTTGAAGAAGTAGTCGCCAACAGTCTGCCGATACAGTGCCTTGTACCGTCGATATACCTTAGCAAAGTCCTCGTAAATCTCGGTTTCAGATATATGAGACTTGATCTTGACTACCAATCTCTCGCCTTCGCTTGACTCACGGACGTAGTGGAAAAAATCTACAATCTTGGCCTCGAATTCCTTTATCAGCGTCCCCGTTTTGGCTTCTTGCTCATTTCGTGCCGCAATGATGGCTAGAATATCGAACAGCCCACCAATACCGGGCGGAAGCCCTGTCGCCACTTCAGTGGGTTTCTTTTCCTTCTTCTTTGATTCTTCCGCAACTACCTCAACCATGCCAATCTGGTTGTCAAAGTACACCTCAATCGGGTCTTTGACATCCTCGCTACGATGTAGCATGTTGTAGAGCGTATTGAATTTGCGCCAGAAGAACAGAAAGTTCGGTTCGCTGTACTTGGCATCCAACTCAATCACATATTCAATACGATTGAGGATCGTGAAATACTGTGCCACCTTAGCTTTGGTATCAGCGGTACGCTGCGGGTTGGCGTCAATATATTTCTTCAAACTACTTTCAAAATCCAGATAGCTCTCAGGATCATCACGCTTGGCAGCATCCTTGTAAATCGCCATAAAGACGGCAAAAAACTTATCGAAGGTATCGGACTTCTTCAGCTCAGTCAGCAAAATATCCAGCACTTTTTTGTCGCCAAACGGATCAAAATCACTCACCACTACATCAGAGAAATGCTCGAAGGCGTCTTTGATATTTTGCACATTCACGTTGTTGTAAGAAAAATCCACAATCTTGCAGTCGTTCTTGTACTTCGTGGTGCGATTCACGCGTGAAATGGTTTGGATGGCGCTGATGCCCCTAATTTCCTTGTCAAGAAACAGGGTGTGCAACTTCTTCTCATCAAACCCCGTTTGCAGCTTGGCAA
>JBCKWP010000168.1:0-2509 GCA_038922455.1 Methylobacter sp.
TGCAAACCCCGCCCAGCCAGGAATTTAAACCCCGTCCCGTTTTGGGAGACGGCGAGAAAACTATTTCCCCACATTACGTTAAAGTTTTGGTTAAAGCTGTCGCTACCATCATCAACGTAATGAACAATGAGGATAGACCAATGAATACTGCATCAGCCATAAAACAATATCAACAAGTGAGTGTTAACAGTTCTGTCATGGGTGCGTCGCCGCATCGTCTGGTGCAAATGTTGATGGAAGGTGTTTTGGAGCGGGTTGCACTTGCCAGAGCCAGTATGGCGCGTAATGAAATCGCCATGAAAGGCCAAAATATCGGCCACGCCATTCAGATTGTGGGCGGGCTGCAAGGCTCTTTAAATGTGGAGGCAGGCGGCGAGATCGCGGAAAATCTGAATAATCTTTATGACTATATGGTGCGCCGTCTGCTGGTAGCCAATAGTCAGAATGATGAAAGTGTTTTGGATGAAGTTTCCAGTTTGATGGTACAAGTGAAAATGGGCTGGGATGCACTGCCCGATGACTATAAGTAGTCGCTTTGGAGGTTAAGATGATTGGTTCGGTAGGTAGTTCAAATACGTCGGTGTTGATTGCAGCGGCTATGAAGGAGGCGACAACAACGCAAGATATACAGATTGCGGTACTTAAGATAGGTCAGAATATTGACAAGGCTAACGGGGAGGCGGTTTTACAGTTGATTGCTTCGGCGTCTGGCACCAGTGCCGGAGGCATTGATATTCACGTTTAAGTGCGTTTGTTTTTTGTGTCTCGTTCCCACGCGCTGCGTGGGAATGCAGTATCAACGCGCTGCGTTGAGAGGCAGACCGCAGCGCGGACAGCATGAATTCCCACGCAGCGCGTGGGAACTAGACAATATTACGTTTGAAGCCTATTTAGTTCATCCGCTTGATTGAATTAACTGCGCTGTTTTGTCCAAAGCCGCCAAAGCATTATTAATCACCGCAATACCCTTATCATCGCTTGTTGTTGCTTCGATAATCAACCGTGAGCTGAGGCAACAACGTAAGGCGCTTACAGCGATGCCGTTACGTTTGCCGACTGCTACGGGCTGGCCCAGTTGGCAGCGTATTGCGGCACTATCGCCAAGGTCTAACGCCATCGGCAATTGTTGATAGACATGCAGGGTTTGTTCACGATTTAACGCGACCCGCCCGCCAGGTTGGGGGTCATAAAGCACGAAAGGAAAGAGGCTCTGGAGATGATCCCAGTTATTGGCTTCTATTAACGGACGACGGTCGAGTGCGGAGACGGGCAAGGGTTCGAAGTGGGGGTCGGCTGCCAGCCGTTGTTGAATGGCCTCTGCAAAGTCCTGCATGAAGTCAATGACGGCGGTTTGCGGCACGGCGCGAAATCTACGCAGTTCTTCCAAAGCGACTTCGAGGCGTAGCAGCAGTCCAAAATTAGCGGCCGTTCGGCTACGCTCACGGCAAGCCCCTAGTTCTGTTTCGGCTTGCCGTGAGCGTAGTCGAACGGCTCTGGACGAACAAGGCGATAAACCGCGCGGGAATGGACGAGTCTGGAGGCGTCGGGCTACGGTTGGCGGAAGCAGTAATACGCCGGAGAACGACGGAGCGGCAAGAAATTTAGAGCCGGTCAGCGCGACCATGAAGCCTTGTTTCAGGTAGGCACGCAAGGTAGGTACGGCGATGCGAAATTGGCAAGCATCGACTAATACCTCAAGGTTATCGGGGAAGCGGCGTTGCAGCGCGATGGCGCAGGCCGGACTCGGCGCGATAAGTCCGGTTTTAGATTGATCGACCAGGATTAACAGCACTCGCCGATGTGAGGCAACGGCTGTGCTGACCAGGGCTTCCACTTCGGCGTCGATGACGGCTGACGGTCTGGGTGTCCCATCGTCTAGGCGAATGGCTATTTGCGCAATTTCAACGGTATTTTCCGCTAAGGCCGACGACTGCATGGATGCAGGAGGTACGACCCCAAGGATGGGGGAGGTAGAATTGCGTCTGGAACAGCAATCGAGAGCAATGCATGGAGCAATTGCCGACGACTGCATGGATGCAGGAGGTAGAGCAATGCATGGAGCAATTGCCGAGACAACTCCGCTTCCAGTTTCATTGGCTTCCACCATGATTATCAAAGGCGGCGTAGACACACCGCTAGCCGCATATTGGGCGACTATGGCATGGATGTCGGTGCCCGAGGGGGAGAATATAAGTTCTAGCCCGGTCATGTCGGATAATTGACATAACCTTAACCATTCCAAGCGCATTCGCTGCAATTCGCGTGCGTAAACCGCTGTGTGCGGCTCGATTTTGATGGCGCTTAATAATTTTTGCCGCAGTCGGTCGGCAACGGCGAAACCCTCCGTGGCAATGCTTGATGCGGTAGAGGAGCCGAAGGCTAGCAGTTGAGGGTCTGGAACCGGCCCACAGCCATATTTGTTCAGCCCGCTGAACGGGTCGACGGCGAGGCGCTCATCGCCGCCGGAAAGCAGTAGTTGTTCTGTGGATGGCAAGATGTCGGGTGTTAC
>JBCKWP010000169.1:0-2462 GCA_038922455.1 Methylobacter sp.
AGTTTACCGGATCAACGATACTGAAACGGAGAAACTGACTGATATTTGCCATTATATTAAACGTCCTCTCTTGCGTTAAAGGCTGTCACGGCCTGGAGCTGGCATCAAGTATAGAGCAATTAAACCGATATTTCATAACCCTGGATTAGTATCGGCTTTCCTTATGAATTAAAACCATGCATTAATTATTCTGCTGGCGATTAATGCTAAAATAAAATACCGATCCGATATTTGTAGCCCCTAATTATTAACAAAACCATGCATAGATTAAGAGATAAAATCCGCGACATCCCCGACTTTCCAAAACCTGGCATTATCTTCAAAGATATTACGCCGCTGGTCAAAGATCCCGCCACCTTGAGACTTGCCGTCCATCAATTGCTACAGCCTTTTTTAGGTCGAAATATCACGGTAGTTGCCGGTATGGAAGCGCGCGGTTTTATTTTTGGTTCTTTAGTCGCATGGGAATTGGGGCTTCCATTTGTACCCCTGAGAAAGCCGGGCAAACTGCCTTACGATGTGCAGAGTGTATCGTATGACCTTGAATATGGCTCGGCCACGCTGGAAGCGCATATCGATGCTTTTGATGCAGACGATCGCGTTTTAATAATTGATGACCTGCTGGCTACCGGTGGAACGGCCAAAGCGAGCTGCGAATTAGTTGAACAACTGGGCGCGAAGGTAGAGGCTTGTGCTTTTGTGGTGGAGCTGGATTTTCTAGCTGGAAGGGAAAAACTAAGAGATTACGAGGTTCATTCTTTATTGCATTATTAGGTGAAAGGTTCAAGGCATTACTGCCCTTTCACCTTGAACCTTTATTTATCTACGTCTTGTTGATTTTTCAGCTTATCGACTTTGACACCAGCCTGTTCAAACGACTTAGCAGTGTCATCAAATGATTGAGCGACACTGCTAAATGAATGGGAGACCTGTACAAACTCTTTAGTCTCTGCGTCCAGGCGCAAAGAAAAACCTGGTTTTTTACTTGCGCCAATGCCACCTTGCTCGGCAGCCTTGTCTTTATCACCTCCAGATAACTCGTCATCAAAACCATCTACATCCCAAGATGCCTCTGACTTTCCGTCCGTGGCCAGATTATTACGCCATTGTAAAAAAGATTCACGTGTAAACACATAAGGATCCAACGCTGCTTCATCGATAAATTTCAATGCGCCTTCCGCACTGGCTCGAGCATTCAACAAAGACAGAAACTGCACGGGCCAACCTATGTAATTGGCAGGGTTTGCCGCCGTATCAAGCACCGCTCCGGGAATACCACGCGCAGTTGACGGCCCTAAAAGAGGCAGCACCAGATAAGAGCCTTGAGGCACACCCCATACCGCCAAAGTCTGCTCAAAATCTTCGTCATTTTGTTCCAGGCCTACATGTTTAGCTACATCAAACAGACCACCCAAGCCTACTGTTGAATTGATGGCAAGTCGTCCGGTATCTTCAGCGCTTTGTGATAATTTAGCCTGTAAAACGTCATTGATGACGACGTTTACATTTTTGAGATTATTAAAGAAGTTAAACACACCCGTTTGCATGAATTGCGGGGTTATCCATTTATAGGTATTCGAAACAGGTTCAGCTACATAATCATCGACGGTATTATTAAAACCAAACATTTTCCTGTTGAAGTTCTCATAAGGATCGACCTTACTCACTGCAATTTGCGGTTGCGCAAGCTTTGTGGTTGCACAGCCGCCCAATGTGAGGACTGCCCCAATCAGTAAGATTATTTTAACGCTACGCTTGCCGCTATTCATTGGGATGAAACCTATTGTTTGGAATAATTTTCAATTTTTTCGTTAATCTTGGTGATTAAAGCATCAAAGCCTTCCCGCTGTAAGATAGTCGTATATTCCGACCTTTTCAAGGCCAAATCACTTACGCCATTGGCAATGATATTGATGATACGCCAACTATTACCCTTTTCCTTAAGCATGTAATCGAATTTAACGGGCTTATCATCAGGAATAACCAGATGAGAATGCACGACTACGCCGCCTCTTGTCGTTTCCTCTTCCGAATCGAATACAAATGATTCACCCGAATAATCCTTAAAGTTATGCGCATAAGAAGCGATACTCAGCTTACTGAATGCATCTTCCATTTTTTGTTGCTGCTCTTCGGATAGTTTCTCCCCTTCCTTGCCAACAACAATGCGGGCAATTTTTGTCAGATCGTGGCTGTTGGAAACAGGGCCTTTTAGTTTTTCATACCTTCCGGCATAACCCAATTTATTGCCGTCTTTCATTACGGTAATTAGGTCGGCCTGCAGTTTCTCTACTACTTGCCTTGCAGTTGCACCCCCTTCATCCAGAGCAAAGGCGTTCACCGTCACGAACAAAAACAACGTAAAAACAACAGCCAACTGCACATTTTTGAAAATCATAATCAAAAGACCTCGTAAAAATTAAAATCCGGCTACAGAAAAAAGGCTAAAGGCTAAAGGCGAA
>JBCKWP010000170.1:0-2407 GCA_038922455.1 Methylobacter sp.
GAAGGAGATCAAGCGCCAGTTCGACAGTAGCCTCTATGAACGCTTGGCACTGAGCCGCGACAAGGAGGGCATCCGACGACTGGCGCGTGAAGGGCTGATCGTCGCGCAACCCGAGGACTTACTCAAAGAGCCGTTGGTGCTCGAATTTTTGGGTCTTTCTGAACAAGCCCGCTACTCCGAATCCGATCTTGAAACCGCCATCATTAGCCAGATTGAGCAGTTTTTACTCGAACTCGGTAAAGGCTTTTTGTTTGAGGCCAGGCAAAAAAGATTCAGCTTCGACGACGATCATTTCTTCGTCGATCTCGTCTTTTACAACCGCCTGCTGCACTGCTATGTGCTGGTCGACCTCAAGCTCGGCAAACTCACGCATCAAGACCTCGGCCAGATGCAGATGTACGTCAATTACTTCGACCGCCACGTCAAGGCCGAGGCTGAAAACGCCACCATCGGCATCGTCCTGTGCAAGAAAAAACATCAGGCGCTGGTCGAAATCACCTTGCCCAAGGATGCCAACATCCACGCCAAGGAATACCAGCTTTACCTGCCTAGCAAGGAAGAATTGCGCCAGAAGCTGGAAGAATGGACGGCGGGGGTGGGGGCATGAAGGCGGGATGGACAATGCAGGTATTCGATGATGTCATGGATATTCGCAACGGAAAAAATCAACGGGAAGTCGAGTCGCCAGAGGGTAAATATCCAATCTTTGGCAGCGCCGGTAACGTGATGGGATATGCGACGTCTTTCATTTGCGAGGCGGGTACAACGATCATTGGCCGTAAGGGGAATATCAACACCCCAATTTTTTCTAAATCAAATTTTTGGAATGTTGACACGGCATTCGGCTTGGCTGCCAAGACTGGGTTGAACAATAAATTCCTCTATTATTACTGCCTGTCCTTTGATTTCAGTGTTCTTAACCGGGGCACAACGATACCCAGCTTAGTGAAGTCTGAATTGCTCAAAATTTCAATTCCAGTTCCACCCCTCCCCGAACAACAACGCATCGTCGCCATTCTGGATGAAGCGTTTGAAGGCATTGCCACTGTCACTGCCAATGCCGAGCTTAACCTCGCTAATGCCCGTGAGGTGTTTCAGAGTTACTTGCAATCGGTATTTACTCGTAAACATGAAGGGTGGATAGACACATCAATTGGTGAACATATTCGATTTATTGACTATCGAGGAAAAACACCAAATAAAATCGATAGTGGCACAAGGCTCATCACAGCTAAAAACGTGAAGATGGGATATGTTCAAATTGAGCCGCAAGAGTTCGTTGCACCGGAATCTTATGACAGCTGGATGACTAGGGGCATTCCTCGATTTGGCGACGTACTTTTTACTACGGAAGCACCGCTCGGCAATGTTGCACAACTAGACACAGCCGAGAAAGTTGTTTTTGCACAGCGCATCATTATTATGCAAACAGATGCATCGAAACTCGATAGCACGTTCCTGAAATACCTCCTGCTTTCTCAGCCAATTCAACAACGCATTCGCACGAAAGGAACTGGAGCTACAGTGCAAGGAATCAAGGCAAGCTTATTGAAGAAAATTGAGATTTCCTTCCCGTTGTCACTCATCGAGCAGGCAGAAATAGTCACTAAGCTTGACAAGCTTTCCACCGAAACCCAACGCCTCGAAGCCATCTACCAGCAAAAGCTAACCGCCCTCACCGAGCTTAAAAAGTCCATCCTCAATCAGGCTTTCAGCGGCCAACTATAGGAACCCTGCCATGACTATCCAGCCAGCTTTTTTTGAAGAACACGAAATTCGCCGCGTATATGACGAAGAAACGGAAACCTGGCTGTTCTCGGTGATTGACATCGTACAGGTGCTGACTCAGCAAGCTGATTACCAGGCTGCTCGCAAATACTGGAATAAGCTCAAGGAACGGCTGAGCAAGGAAGGCAGTCAACTGGTGACAAATTGTCACCAGTTGAAATTGACTGCCGAGGACGGCAAACAACGCCTGACCGATGTAGCAACTGCCGAAACATTGCTACGACTGGTGCAGCCAAGTAGGTCGGGTTAGCTTATCGAGCGTAGCGAGATAACGTAACCCGACAAATCGGCGGCGCAAATGTCGGGTTACGCTGTCGCTAACCCGACCTTGGTCTCTTTTCCAAAGAGAGGGACTGAACGCTTACACCGCTTATGTAATGGGTTTCGCGTTGCTCTACCCATCCTACCGTGCTAAAGATTTACCTGATTAGCAAGATGCTTCAGCCAAATATTTGATATGCTGACGAATGAGTAGATGTGGGGGCGACTTTAGTCGCCACAGGGCGGCTAAAGCCGCCCCCACCCGAGTACAGAGCCTTTAATTTTAGCTAAAGCATCTTGCTAATCAGGAAATAAGATGTTGCACCAGGGCGAGGGTTCACCCAAAGGGTGTTGGGAA
>JBCKWP010000171.1:0-2364 GCA_038922455.1 Methylobacter sp.
CTTGCCCAGCATCAACCCCGTGCGATCATTAATTTCGCCGCCGAAAGCCATGTGGATCGTTCCATCTACGCCCCGGAAGATTTCATTCAGACCAACATCGTCGGTACTTTCCGTCTATTGGAGGCGGTTCGCGTTTACTGGAACAAGCTGCCGGACGAAGCTAGGCAAAACTTTCGCTTCCTGCATGTCTCCACGGATGAAGTTTATGGCTCGCTCACCAAAGATGAGCCGGCATTTTCGGAAGCTAATCGCTACGAACCCAACAGTCCATACTCGGCGAGCAAGGCCGCGAGCGACCATCTGGTGCGTGCTTACCATCATACTTATGGCTTGCCGGTACTTACCACCAATTGCTCCAACATCTATGGTCCGTATCATTTTCCCGAAAAACTTATTCCTCTGGTGATTGTCAACGCCCTTGCGGGCAAGTCTTTACCTGTGTATGGCGATGGACAGCAAATTCGGGACTGGCTTTACGTTAAGGATCATTGCAGCGCCATTCGCCGTGTACTCGAAGCGGGCAGAGTCGGCGAGGTTTACAATATCGGCGGCTGGAACGAAAAAACCAACATCGACATCGTCCACACTGTTTGCGCACTGCTTGACGCACTTTGCGCCCGAGTAGACAGCAAAAGCTATTGCGAACAAATCACCTACGTTACGGATCGTCCCGGCCATGATCGTCGCTACGCTATTGATGCGAGCAAGATCGCGAGTGAACTTGGTTGGAAACCTGCAGAAACTTTCGATACCGGCATTCGTAAAACTGTTCAGTGGTACCTGGACAACCAAAGCTGGGTAGCCAATGTGCAATCCGGCGCTTACCGCGAATGGGTCGATAAAAACTATACAGGCCGAACTGCATGACAAATGCTTGTAGGAGCGGCTTTAGCCGCGATAATGATGCCCGAAGGGTGTCGGGCAGGGATAGCTCGACATGAAAATCCTTCTGTTCGGCAAAGACGGCCAAGTCGGCTGGGAGTTGCAACGCAGCCTTGAGCCGTTGGGCGAGGTGGTGGCGCTAAATACCAACAGCCGGGACTTGTGTGGCGATTTCACCAACCTGCAAGGCATTGCCGAAACTATACGCACCGTCGTCCCAGGCATCATCGTCAATGCCGCGGCCTATACCGCCGTTGATAGAGCCGAGTCCGAGCCTGATCTGGCTCGCATCATCAATGCGCTGGCTCCGGAAGTTTTGGCCGAGGAAGCCAAACGTATCGGCGCATGGCTGATTCACTATTCCACCGACTATGTGTTTGACGGCAGCGGCGATACGCCTTGGTTGGAAACCGATCCTACCGGCCCCCTGAACGTTTACGGCAAAACCAAACTGGAAGGCGAAGCGGCTATCTGTGCTTCGGGTTGCAGGCATCTCATCTTTCGCACCAGTTGGGTTTATGCGGCGCGTGGCGGCAACTTTGCCAAGACCCTGTTGCGTCTGGCAAAAGAGCGGGATAGTCTCACAGTTATCAACGACCAGATTGGTGCGCCCACTAGCGCCGAGCTGCTGGCGGATGTCACAGCCCACGTTATTCGCACGGCTTTGCAGCATCCTGAGGTATCGGGTCTGTACCATCTCGCGGCGGGTGGCGAAACCTCCTGGCACGGTTACGCCAGTTTCGTCATTGATTATGCTCGGCAGGCCGGTATCGAAATCAAAGTTGAACCGGAAGCAATACGGCCAGTGCCCACCAGCGCATTTCCTTTGCCCGCACCGCGCCCCAAAAACTCGCGGCTGGACACCCGTAAACTGAAAAACGCTTTCGGCTTGAATCTACCCCACTGGCAACGCGGCGTCGCCCGCATGCTTGCCGAAATTATTGAGAGACAATCATGACCCAACGTAAAGGCATTATTCTCGCTGGCGGTTCCGGCACCCGGCTGCACCCGGCAACGCTGGCGATCAGCAAACAGTTGTTACCTGTATTCGATAAGCCGATGATCTACTACCCGCTCAGCACCCTGATGCTGGCGGGGATACGTGATATCCTAATTATTTCCACGCAGCAAGATACTCCGCGTTTTGAGCAATTGTTCGGCACAGGCGAACAATGGGGTCTGAATTTGCAATATGCCGTACAGGCATCGCCCGATGGGCTGGCGCAAGCCTTCATCATCGGTGATAGATTTATAGGCAATGACCACTCTGCGCTGGTACTGGGCGACAATATCTTTTACGGTCATGATTTCCAGCGCCTGTTAGACAGCGCAATGGAGCAGGACGAGGGAGCCACGGTTTTCGCTTATCATGTGCATGATCCAGAACGTTACGGTGTTGTCGAATTCGATGTAGACGGCAAAGCCTTATCTCTGGAAGAAAAGCCTAAGCAACCCAAGTCAAATTATGCGGTAACCGGCCTG
>JBCKWP010000172.1:0-2360 GCA_038922455.1 Methylobacter sp.
CATGTCCATTACTCCGGCCTTAACCAGTTTATAGCCCAGTTCATTCACCAAAATCCCCGCATCACGGGCGAGGGTTGACGGATTGCAGGACACATAAACAATCTGCTCAGGCTGCCATTTTTTAAAATGCTGCAAGACCTCCGATGCCCCTGCTCTGGAAGGATCGAGCATGATTTTATTGTATTTCCGATTGGCCCAAGGCTGATCGCTTATGTCTTTGCTTAAATCGGCTGCATAAAACTCAACGTTGTCTATGCCGTTATGACGGGCATTTTCTTTGGCATGATTGACCAAGGGTTGATCGCCTTCTACGCCAACTACGGAACCTGCAAACTTCGCCATCGGCAGGGTAAAATTGCCCAGGCCGCAAAACAAATCCAGCACCGAGTCGTGTTCATTCAAGGCCATCGTCTCCAGCACCCGATTGATCATTTGCTGGTTAATTTCATAATTAACCTGAGTAAACATCGCGGGTTTAAATTTAAACTCCAAGCCCTGATCCGGCAGCGCATAAGACAGCACCACTTCCGGTTCGCCATCCAGCGGCACGATGGTATCAGGGCCTTTGGATTGCAGGCACAGCGATATATTATGTTCATGAGCAAACTCACGCATCCGTTCCTTATCGGCATCGGTCGGCGGCTCCAGCACCCGAAACGCCAACACGCATTGCTCGTCGCCGATAGCCACTTCAATCTGCGGAATTTTGTCTTTAATGGTCAAGCCACCGATCATCTCCGACAAGGCCATTAACTTAGTGCCAACGATCGGGTGCATCACGATGCAGCTTTCAATTTCAGCTAAGTAAGGATGCCGTCTTTCCCTAAAACCGACCAACACCCGGTTCTTTTTCTCGACATATTTAACGCCCATCCGCGCTTTGCGACGATAACCCCAATGCGGACCTATCAATGGCTGCCAAAGCTCCGGTATTTCAACCTTGCCGATACGTTTAAACTGGTCAACCAGCAATTCCTGCTTGATCCTGATTTGCGCGGACGCTTCGACATGTTGAAAACTGCAACCGCCGCACACGCCGTAATGGCTGCACAACGCATCGACCCGGTCAGCGGCACGGCTTAACAGCTTGACGACCTTGCCTTCCGCATAATCCTTGCGGCTATCGGTGTAGACAAACTCCACCTCCTCGCCCGGCAATGCCTCGTCGATAAAGATCACCTTGCCATCGACATGCGCCACCCCTCGCCCGTCATGAGCTAAGGATTCGATGGTAACTTTAACCGGCTCGACCGGCAGCGGTTTCTTTGCTCTTCTTCTATTTGCCATATTTATTTTTGTTTCCAGCTTCCTGATGATTGATACCACCAGCCCGGTTGAGCATTACCCACCCAGCGACCGGCAAAAGTTGATTTGATTTGCGCCGCCCAATCGGGATGGCCGTTGGCATTGGCAATCGCCTGATACAGCGCCTGCCGATCGGCATTTTCTGCGGCGACCAGTTTATTGACCTGATTCCTGTCTTTAAGCGGTACGCTTTCAATATCCCTGACCGCCAGTAGGCCGTCTGCCAGTATGCCGATAAACCCCGACACATATAAAGGTTGCAGACTGGCAAAACGGCTTGCCATCGCGGCGCGCAACTGCCTGATTTCGGCGCTGTCAATTGCCAAGTCCGCCTCACCGGCCTGCGCGGGCGACATCACGACATTAATCGCCGCATCAATCATTTGATAAGCATTCACCTGCCAATCCGGCAAGCTTGCCTTGGGCTTGGGTGCCGCTTTTTGCGGCGCCATATTTTGAATATCTTTGATGATTTCATCTGCGGCTTTTTCAGCGGCAGCGGCAGGGAAATAAATATTGATGGTGACGCAAGCCGTCAACAATAACGCGCTTAATACTGATATTTTTCTCATAACGGTCTCCAAATTATTTAATGATGTCGCTTTACCCGCAACCACGCTTTCCAATCAACACGGGAATTATAACCGATCACATCAATACGAGGCAGAGCGCTATCAGTAATAAGGAAAATAGAAACGGGGGGAATGGAGACGAAATAGCCGTAAAGATAATCAAAAAGATGCGAGCCAAGACTTCGCTTAGGGCAGATTACCTAACAGTGAACCACCTTACAGCTTTAATTCAATGGTATGTACAGCGTACCCTGACTAATATTTAAGTTTGTAGGGCGGTTTCGCGCCAGCAAACCGCCAGACCACGCACAACGCGGATTACAACCAGTCATAGTTGCTGCGGATTGCCTAGCGGCGAATCCACCCTACAAATGATCCACCTTACAGCGTTTGATCTTTGTTCATGAGTGCCTCCTGATTATTATTTAGCCATGACCAAAGCGCAGAATGATGTTTCCCATCGCTTGATTGAAATCATACACA
>JBCKWP010000173.1:0-2274 GCA_038922455.1 Methylobacter sp.
GCTTAAATGAAAATCATAACGGTTTGTTGAGGCAATATTTCCCTAAGAACCAACCCTTAGACCAGGTATCCCAAGATGATGCTAACAAAGCCTTAGCCGGGCTTAACCATAGACCCAGAAAGAAATTAAATTACAAAACACCCTGGGAAGTATTTTGTGAAATGGCTTTACTTAGTACCGATGATTTACTGGGTGTTGCATTTATGAGTTGAATTCGCCAAAGTTGACCTGCGCCCCGTTGTGGTAAATAACATCAACCTGCTCGGCAATTTCCCTGTAGCGCGATTCGGAAAGTCCCAGTCGGGGTTCCGCCAAATCGCCGCACACGGCAATAACCCGGCACCAATTGATACCGTCTTGCAGTTCATAACTGCCGATTTGGCGTTGCAATCTGATTATAGCGTCCTGTTCATCGGCTGCCCTGATCAAGCAATAAATTTTGGCGTGAGTTTGCGCCAGCAATTCAGCCAGTAAAAATGCGCCAAGAAACCCGGTAGCGCCGGTTAACAGCAACGCCTGGGCCTCCGCCACGTTGATTTTGGCCAATGTGGCCGGGACAATGTCGGGATCGAGTTTCGCTTCGGCCCCAAGATCGAGAAAATCATCATTTTCCCTATCGCCATCAATTAACTTGACCTGGGCGGCAAGTGTCGAGCTTTCAAACAAATCCACCAGCGCAACTTCAGCGCCCAAGTTTTTTTGGATAGCAAACACCAACTCTATTGCCAGTAACGAATGGCCACCCAAATCGAAAAAATCATCATGCTTGCCGACCTGTTCGACACCCAATAAACCCGCCCAAATTGCCGCCAGCTTGGTGTCCGGCGACAAACCAAAGGTTCTTAATATCAACAGAGCCTGGCACATAGGGCAGCAAATTAGCATGTCCTATATCTGTGGAACCACCTGCGCCCGATGTAATTCGACCTATGTTTCTATCAAAGAATTTCCGGAACCGTATAAGTTCTGCCCGATTTGTGACTCTAGCGTTGACTCTACAGGGCGACAAAAATGGAAGCCATTGCAACAAGGATTGAAAAAAAATAACAAAAATTTTTGCTCACAGTACATTTTGCATATGGACATCCTATGATTTCTCTAAAGGGACTTTTTAAACGAAATACGCTGAATGATCAAGGTGCTCGTCTTTCTACAATCGTTACAAAAAAATTGGTTAATTCAGACGAGCAATGCTTCGTTGACTTTGATGGTATTTTAACTATTTCGCCACTTTTTTTTCAAGACCTTATATTTCCTTTAGTTCTTGAATTTGGCAGCGAAACCATAACCAATAGACTGAAACTTACCAATCTCAACAATGATCACCTTGCTTCGTATAAAGAAGCTTGCGCCAAAACAAGTGATTATATGGAACGGATTTCCGCGCGTCACGTAATGCCATTCGGTGATATATCGGATCTCACTTTCGAGTTATTAATTAAGGCCAGGGAACTATCAAGGCGTGATCCTTCGGATGCACGGGTTATTTTTGGTATAAACAGCGAGATGATCGAGTCATTCGCAAATATGGATATTGATCAGATTCGACGGCTTGCCTTCGCCGGGGTCGTTTGTTTTGAGCCACGATTCACCCCAGAATTCGCCGCAAAACTGGCTACGCTTGAAGTATCTGAGGTTGACGTATTTTAGAACGTCGTTGGTGGTGTAGAGAATGTCTATGACTCTGAATACGCTTAATCAATATGCCTTAGCAATCGAACTATTGTCACTTGAGGCCCGAATATCTATTGTGGCAAAGGAATCAGGATTGTCACCGAAGATTCTTCGGAAGGCGTTTATAGATATGCATCAAAGATCTCCTTCCAGCGGTTCGTTGAAAACCACACCGCAATTTATATATAAGAGTTTTTCAAGGCTTAAAGAGGCCACGCTATATGTATTTTTTTTTCGTGTTGAGAATAATCATGATTTTTGTAGACGATCAATTAACGCGTACCAGCGCTATTGTTCATACATTAAAACTGTTTCAAAGACCGAACCGCTATTTGACTTCTCTGATGCGTGGCAGATTGCAAAATGGTCGGAATCTGGAATCCTTAAATTAGTGCGTTGCGGCCATTGCCGGAGCGCAAAGTTAATCACTAATAAATTGCAGCAGAATGTGTGCTGTGTTTGCCGTACCTGATATTTTCTGACAATGGCACGACTCGTAACCCATGAAGAACTTAAAGCCGCAACGGGCTTTGATAATAATGCCGCACTAGAGAAATGTTTGCGCAGTCAAAAAATACCAGTCCTTTATGGTAAAGATGG
>JBCKWP010000174.1:0-2265 GCA_038922455.1 Methylobacter sp.
CCATGTCAGAATTCATCTTGATTGTCATTTTAATCAGCCTCGCCAGCCTGAGTTTACCGCCACTACGGCGCAAGCTGCTGACCCGCCCGCTGTTCAACCTTATGCAAAAGAATTTGCCGCCGATGTCGCAAACCGAACGCGAGGCGTTGGCAGCGGGCAACACCTGGTGGGACGCCGAACTGTTCACCGGCAAACCCGATTGGCGCAAACTCAAGGATCTCCCTGTCGCCCGTTTAAGCGAGGAAGAACAAGCCTACCTTAATGGTCCGGTAGAAACCCTGTGCACCCTGCTGAACGACTGGGACATCACCCACATACGCCACGATTTACCGCCGGAAGTCTGGGACTATATCAAGCAGCACAAATTTTGCGGCATCATCATTCCCAAACACTACGGCGGCCTGGAATTTTCCGAATTCGCCCATTCCCAAATCGTCATGAAAATCGCCAGCCGCAGCACCACCGCAGCCGTGACGGTGATGGTGCCCAATTCTTTAGGCCCTGCCAAACTACTGCTCGCTTATGGCACCGAACAGCAAAAAGACCACTATCTGCCACGTCTGGCGGAAGGCAAGGAAATCCCCGCGTTCGCGCTAACCGGCCCGCAAGCTGGCAGCGATGCCGGAGCCATGCCCGATACCGGCGTGGTGTGTTACGGCGCCTTTGAAGGCAAAGAACAGGTGCTGGGCATCCGTCTGAACTGGGAAAAACGCTATATCACCTTGGGACCGGTCGCCACCGTATTGGGGCTGGCGTTTAAGTTATACGATCCCGATCATTTACTGGGCGAACAGGAAGACATCGGCATTACCCTGGCGCTGATTCCAACGGGCACAGCGGGAGTATCCATCGGCAGACGGCATTTTCCACTGGATTCCGGCTTTCAGAATGGACCGAACTGGGGCAAGGATGTGTTCATTCCGCTCGACTGGATTATCGGCGGCACCGCACAAGTCGGCAATGGCTGGAAAATGCTAATGCAGAGTCTCGCCACCGGCCGCTCCATTTCCCTGCCCGCGCTCAGCGTTGGTGCGGCCAAATTAATCTGCCGCAACACCGGCGCTTATGCTCGCATTCGCACGCAATTCAATCTACCCATCGGCGCTTTTGAAGGCATCGAAGAAGTGCTGGCGCGGATGGCGGGCACGACTTATTTAATGGATGCAGCGCGACAGGTTACCTGCGCCGCACTGGATGAAGGCCAGAAACCAGCGGTGATTTCGGCGATTCTCAAATACCAGTTGACCGAAGGTATGCGCCGCATTATCAACGACGGCATGGACATTCATGGCGGTTCTGGGATTTGCCTGGGGCCAAGCAACTTTATTGGCCGCCTGTACCAGGTCATTCCGGTCGGCATTACCGTGGAAGGCGCGAATATTCTGACCCGCACGATGATGATTTTCGGTCAGGGTTCGGTGCGCTGTCACCCTTTCATTCAAAGCGAGATAAACGCCTTGAACGATCCCGACCCGACAACCGCCTTACGCGCCTTCGATGCCGTGTTATGCCGACATATCGGCTTTTTCCTGAATAATCTCGCCCGGGGTTTCTGGTTTGGCCTCGGTGGCGCGAAACTGACCCGTACGCCCGGCGACAAAAATACCCGTCGTTATTACCAACAACTAACCCGGCTCAGCACCGGCTTTGCGCTGGTCGCCGATTTTGCCTTACTCACGCTGGGAGGGCAGCTCAAACGCAAGGAAAGAATCTCCGGCCGCTTCGCCGATGTACTCAGTCATCTATATCTGTGTTCCTGCACACTCAAACACTTTGAAAACCAGGGTTCACAAGCGGACGATTTGCCGCTTTTGCACTGGGCTTGCCAACACAGCCTGCACCGCGCCCAGCAATCCCTGCTGGCCGTATTCTGGCTGTTGCCGTCGCGCATTCCGGCGGTGCTGTTGCGCACCGTGCTGTTTCCGTTGGGCAAACCCTATGCGCCCCCACAGGATAAACTGGTCGGGCAACTGGCGCTGCTGCTACTTAACGATAGTCCAACCCGAGACCGCTTGACGCAGGGTATTTACATTAACGACAACCCGAATGACGCGACCGGTAAAATAGAAGTCGCATTCAAAGCCGTATTGCTGGCCGCACCCATCGACACAAAACTACGCAATGCCCAAAAGCAAGATCTGTTGAGCAAAGGCGCTTTACCGGGCGTACTACAGGAGGCGTTGCAGGCTGGCATCATCACCGAAGCCGAAGCCGATTTAATGAACCAGGCCGAACAAGCTCGTCTGCTCGCGATAAGCGTCGATG
>JBCKWP010000175.1:0-2230 GCA_038922455.1 Methylobacter sp.
TATCGCCAATATCATGCTTGGCCGTTTCCAATAAAGGCCCAATCTTAAGCGAAGGATGCCCGCCCAATAATGTCACCAGCTCACCCGCTTTATGCGCATGGACAAGGCTCTCGTCAGCATTGCCCTTAAGCCAGGAAACGATAGGAATACGGCCGTAGCCATACACCATCAGCGAGTAATGGGTATAGCGCACCACCCCCGCCAATTCAAGCTCCATAATTTTGTTAAGAATTTCTACAGCCCGTTGCTTTTGTTGATCGTTCATGTCGATTCTCCTTTTGTTAAAAAAATACGTCGCCTAACGTTAAGTAAACACTTATTTCGATATTCATCTAAATCCTGATAACGATATACAGCATCGCAATCCATAGAGATGGAGTATAAACAATTCCGTTTTAGATGGGTAACTAATCCTGCAAAACCTGCCAGACCGGGTTGAGTGGTAAGTAGGTACCCATAACTGTTTTAATAAAACCCTGATGTAGGAGCGGCTTTAGCCGCGATTATCGCGGCTAAAGCCGCTCCTACAGATTGTTAAACAACTTTTGATTCATTACTGGCGAATTCATGCTCAGCCAATCTAAGGATATGCCTCATCCCGGTTTTTCAGTTATAATCCCACACTTTTTATTGCCCAAGAGCATTAACCTGTGTCCAGCATAAACAATAACTTATCTACTTTTCAGGGACTCATCCTGGCCTTACAGGAATACTGGTCGGATCAGGGCTGTATTTTATTGCAGCCGTTGGATCAAGAAGTGGGCGCGGGGACGTTTCATCCGGCCACTTTTTTACGCGCCATCGGCCCTGAGCCTTGGAACGCCGCCTATGTGCAACCTTCGCGCCGACCGACCGACGGCCGCTTTGGCGAAAACCCCAACCGCCTGCAACATTACTATCAATATCAAGTGGTGTTAAAGCCGTCGCCGGATAATATCCAGGAACTGTATCTGGATTCGTTACGCCATTTAGGGCTGGATTTGCTCGAACACGATGTGCGCTTTGTCGAGGACAATTGGGAATCGCCGACGCTGGGCGCATGGGGCTTGGGCTGGGAAGTCTGGCTGAACGGCATGGAAGTGACCCAGTTCACCTATTTCCAGCAAGTCGGCGGCCTTGAATGCAGGCCGATCACTGGCGAGATCACCTACGGCCTGGAGCGCATCGCCATGTACTTGCAGGGCGTTAAAAGCGTTTACGACTTGGTCTGGACTAAAGGTCCGTTCGGCACGGTCACTTACGGCGACGTATTCCATCAAAATGAAGTGGAAATGTCGGCTTACAACTTCGAACACGCCAATGTTGAGTTCATGTTCCAGTGTTTCAACACTTACGAGCAGGAATGCGCCAAGCTGATCGAATTGAACCTGCCGTTACCAGCCTATGAAATGGTGTTGAAAGCCTCGCACGCCTTTAATCTTCTGGATGCCCGCCATGCCATTTCGGTTACCGAGCGCCAACGCTATCTGTTAAGAGTCAGAAACATGTCCAAATCCGTTGCTGAAGCCTATTACCAACGCAGGGAATCTCTAGGGTTTCCGATGCTAACCGAGCAGGGAGCATAACATGAGCACAAGCAAACATTTACTCTTTGAATTAGGCTCCGAAGAACTGCCGCCTAAAACCCTGCTGAAACTCAGCAACGCCTTGCTGAACAACATCGTTGATGGCCTAAACGCCGCTGAATTGAGCTTTACTGCGAGCAAGGCTTACGCCACGCCCAGACGGTTAGCGGTGCTGATTGAAAATCTGGCAACCGCGCAGCCGGATAAAACCGTCGAAAAACGCGGCCCAGCAATACAAGCGGCGTTCGCACCGGACGGCTCGCCCAGCAAGGCGGCTTTGGGCTTTGCCGCCAGTTGCGACACAATCTTCGATCAGCTTGACCGCCTGAAAACCAACAAAGGAGAATGGCTGAGCTTTACCCAAGCCGTCAAAGGCCAAGCGACTGAACAGCTGATCCCCAATATTATCCGCCATAGTATCGCCGGATTGCCGATTGCCAAGCGTATGCGCTGGGGCAGTTTCACTACCGAGTTTGTCAGACCGGTGCACTGGGCGGTTTTACTTTACGGCGACCGCGTGATCGATACGGAAATATTAGGACTGAAAACCGGCGCGACAACGCAAGGCCACCGCTTCCATGCACCGCAAAAAATCACCCTCAGCAATCCGGAAGACTACGCGGAGGTGCTGTACCAACAAGGCCACGTCATTGCCGATATTGAAC
>JBCKWP010000176.1:0-2169 GCA_038922455.1 Methylobacter sp.
TCGGCACGCTCCGCCAGCGAAATCCTGGCGGCTTCGATCTCGCGGTTCTTGTGCTCGACGTCGAGCTTCTTTTCTGCCAGCCGCGTGTTCTTTTGTTCCAGCTCCTCGTTGGTTTGGCGCAGTTCTTCCCCTTGGCTTTGTAGCTCCTCGGTGCGCTCCTGCACCCGCAGTTCGAGGTTGGTATTGAGGCGCAAGATTTCATCTTCCGCACACTTGCGCTCGGTGATGTCTACCATCACGCCATGCAGCTTTACCGGTTGGTCATTTTCGACGATCACACTCACATAATCCCGCAGCCAGAGCGTTCTGCCGTCGGCTGTCAGCATCCGATAATCAAACTGGTGGCCTTTCTTTAGGCTAGTTTGTTGCTGGCAATAGGCGAACGAGTGTTCCTGATCGTCCGGGTGAATGTGATCCTTCCAGAAGTTTGGTTCATCGAGCCACCTTTGAAGGGGGTAGCCCAGGATGCGCTCGGCCTGCCGGCTGACAAAAGTAAACCGTAAACTCGGGACTTCCACTTCCCATACGATCCCATCAATCGTGTTCACCAGCAATTCGTACTGCTTCTGGGACTGCCTGACAAGTTCCTCCGACTTCCTGCGCTCGGTGATGTCCTGATGGGTGCCCGACATGCGCAAAGGTTTGCCATCCTCCGTCCATTCGACCACTCGACCGCGATCCAATACCCAGATCCATTCACCGTTTTTGTGGTGCATGCGGGCTTCGTATGTGTAGGTTTCCGACTCACGATTAAAGCATTGCGTCAGCAATTCAGCAGAGCGTTTTGCGTCATCAGGATGAACGAGTTTGCTCCAGGTGTTGATGCTGATCGGCGCGAGCTCATCTAAGGTATAGCCAGCGATTTCTGCCCAACGCTCATTGAACACGGTTTCACCCGTTTGTACATTCCATTCCCATGTGCCGATGTCGGTGCCCCATATGACTTCGGCAAGACGTTGGCTTTGTTGGCGGAATTGTGTTTCTGACTCGATCAGCTCTCGATTCAGATCGTGGGCCAGCGCCTCCGAGCGAACCAGACGGAGCACCAGCGGGGTGAGTCGCCAACGCAGCAACAGCAGTGCGATGATCAGCACGCCCACCAGCAGCGGGATCAGAAAGCGCAGCTGCTTCCACACGGGTGCATGCAATTCGGCGCGGTCCATTTTCAGCACCATCCCCAGCCCGAGATCGCCCACCGGCGCATAGGCCGCCACCACTTTCTGGTGACGGTAATCCGTGGCGGTAACGAATCCGGTGTTGCCCTCAAACGCGTGCGTCATCGGCAACCGCACACCGTCCGCTGATCTTTGCGGTGGCGTGAAAACTTTGGGGTTGAGCGCCGTCGGAAAGCACTGCATGTTGAAGCCGAAGGGCGCGCACAGCGCCTGCTCCCCTGTTTCGCCCAGACTGCGGGCATCCTTGAGCGCGCCCAGGGTGCCAGGCAGCGGCGTCTCCGTCATGACCTTACCCATAACGCGCCCTGCCTTTTTTATGTCTACCACGGCACGCAATAACAGTTGCCCATCCCACATCAGTTGCACTTGTCCCGGCAAATTAAGTGGCACCGCCAGTTCGGGATTCTGCGCAAAAACACCGGCACGGGCCAGCTCTTGCCCGTTCTCGCCATACAAGGCAATGGCCGTGAATCCGGTATGGATAAAGGTTCGAACGACCGTATCGACTTTGTTCCGGGCAGCGGTGTCGTCCGCGCGCACATTTAAAAGCTGCAATTGATCGATCATAAGAGGGCGATTTGAAACGACTATCGTTCTGTCAAAACCTGCTCTAATTTCAGCCTCGGTTAGTTGTACGCGACTTTGCAGGGACAACCGGAGGCTCTTGCTCAGCAGTGCCTCGGCGTGGCGCTGCATGACAACAAAGACGCTTACACCCGCCAGCAGGGTGACGATAACCAGAATTATTCCCGCGCTCAGAACAATTCCCGGTTGCTGAATTTTTGGATGTTGCATGTTTTTCGGAACCTTATCTGTGCTGAGTCATAAGGGATCTTGGATCCCACGTTATTGTTCGGCTTGGCAATGATGGCCACATTTAGTAATGGCTCAAATGTTTTTTAACGTAAAGACATTGTAACTATTCTGCATACCTAAATTATTTCATGCGCATACCTTATCCCTACGCTGAATAGTTACAAGACATTTAGGGATA
>JBCKWP010000177.1:0-2150 GCA_038922455.1 Methylobacter sp.
AGGGTACGCTGTGCGTACCATTTTTCAATCCTTCCGCAAATCCAAAAGGTACGCGCAGCGTACCCTACGGGGCTAGCGCGAATCCACCCTACGCCGTCACCGTACAACATTGATCCGCCGTACGGCCGTTCAGCAGCAGACCGCTGCGGTGGAAAAAAGAAAAAAAAGGCCCGGCTCGAATAACCTAAAGCAGCGTTTCAGAGACCGTTATCGTTAGCGCAGCCGCTTTGTAGCTTCCATAATTATCAGCCGTTAAATTGTTGGGTATGTCCAACTCGCCAACAATCGTAAAAACGCCATCACCGTCGATGTTAGTGGTAACGGTGGTAGGAACAGTTGAATAGCCCACAATGCCGATAGCCTGTGTTATGGGGTTTTTCAGGTTACTTGCAAATAGGTTGGCTCCACCTGAAAACGCCATCGCTGTGGAGTCTACGGGGTCTCTGGTGATGTATAAAGAACCGCTTCGCACCTTCGAACTCTTCACTGTGCAGGTACCCGCCTGTGGCGTCCCGTATTCAGGCTTGTTTGAGAGGGCTATTTGATTATTGCTTCCCCTTGTAAATGCGATTACAGCTTGTGAGCTACCGTTAGCTTTCGAAAGACTCGCTCGAGTTGGCACGCTTATGCCTCTATCACCCCGTGCAACCTGGTAAACGCCAAAGTTAATAGCGGTACACTCAAGTGTCATCACCGGCTCTAGCCCTGCATAAATTGAAATACTGCTGCTAGCCTGCTCGGCTTTGGCCGTTAGCACGTTCAGCGACAACAAGGCTGACAAAGACAAGCCAAGTAATCGCCGCTGGTTTTTCGTTTTCATATTTTTAAAACCCTTATCGAGAAAGTTGATCCATCGCCAAACAACTCACATCAACGCTATAATGTGTCTTGATTGACTGAGAAACGCCCGTCAAACTGGCTTCAATGCCTATATGCAAGTCGGTACTGACCTCGCGATATTGTGTATCAGGCCGGTCTGCAGGCAGGCCTGATACAGATTCGGGCAGGGTAATTTCAAACCTCCCCGGCACAAGCTGCCGAACTTTAACATTATTAGCACCATAAAGATGTAAACTGTTAATTTTAAAAGCTTTATTGGCTAAATTTTCAGAGCCCGAGTCAATCACCTCTAGGCCCAGTGTGAGGATACTTTTTTCTGGTGCTCTTACTCGGATCATACCGGCAGAAACGGGCCGGTTAGCCGCCTGACTCACCAACTCAGAACTGGTTGAAGCCCCAGTGCCATCAATAAACACCCAACCCGTATCACCTTGCCTCAGTTGCAGCACTCCCAAATTCAAAGGATATACCGCACTGATAAACACACCTTCACAGCCACTGTCCGCAGCCAAAAGACTCATCGAATGCAAGCTCGTTGCCGCGAGCATCAAGGCCATAAGCCGGCGCATAATCATTGGCCACCGGCCAATGCAGACACCTTAATCGGCTCGATTATCTGCCCTTTCACGACCTCAGACTTGAAAATCAGATCAATATTGCTTTTTTCAAGCTTATTCGACTCTATTTCGAAGGCTAATGGGCGGCTATTCATCGGCGCGTTAACATTAGGCTGATCTGCTTTCAATCGCACTGCCCATTGCCCGGCGAACGCTTCCTCAAATTGGTAAAATCCGTCATCAAGCGTCAAGGTTTCGGCCCGCACGCGCCCCTCGCCGTCCAGTAACTCAATAAACATGCGTCGCAGCGGCACTCGCTGCCCTGTTGGCAGTTCCAGGAGGACCGAGCCACTGACAAAAGCCGACTCCACCAACGTAACAGGCAACCTTATCGACTGGCCCGGCCGCGGCCAGATTTCAGCCTGCGCCCGTTTTGACACCAAAAATGGATCCGGTAACGAAAACCGAGACAATGACAAACGAGCCGAGGACAGGGTATCTAGGTCGTCCACTACCAACTGCCCATCGGCATTGGTGGTTTCTTCACTGTTTCTCTGATTGACCATCATAGTAAGTCCTTGCACCGGCTGCGGCGCTTGGTTATTCAAACGTTCAGTCGCCGTTACCAACGCCATGCCGCGGTCAAGCGACAAGGTGGGCTGCACATGAACACCGTAACCGGGAACCACCCCAAAGCTGGTTGTAACTGTCAGCCCAAACGCCAAGCTGTCGTCACTTTTGGTGGTATTCAAG
>JBCKWP010000178.1:0-2140 GCA_038922455.1 Methylobacter sp.
CGTAAAAATGGCGAATTTTTTCCGGCTGTGATGCGCATCAATCAGATGGAAATCGATGGCGAATTGTTTTTTTGCGAGGTCATTAATGACATTAGCGAAACTAAAATGCTGCTAGCCCAGCTGGGTCAGGCGCAAAAACTGGAAGCTATCGGTCAGCTGGCAGCCGGTGTGGCTCATGAAATTAACACCCCCATCCAATATATTGGCGATAACCTGTCGGCTTTGCACGACAACTTTAAGGACATCCTCGCCTTTCGACAGGATCTGACTGCTTTGGGGGACGATGCCTTTCAAGCCAAACTAAAGGCGCTATCCGAACGTCATGATCTGCCGTTTATTCTGGAAGACAGTCCTAAAGCGATCAAACAAGCACAGGAAGGCGTTGAACGGGTCGCGGAAATTGTCAAGGCCATGAAAATCTTTTCCCACGTCGAATCCAGCCACAACAAACAAATCATTAACCTGCACGACGCGCTCAACAGCACCTTAACCATCAGCCGCAACAGCTACAGATACATTAGCGATCTAGAAACCGATTTTGCCGCCGATGTCGGTAGCATCGAAGGCTATGCCGGCGAGTTGAACCAGGTGTTCCTTAACCTGATCATTAACGCCGCCCACGCCATTGAAGAGAAACACACCGGCAAGGGCTTGATAAGAATTGTCACTCGCAAATTGAACGACAACCTCGTGGAAATTTTGTTTGTCGATAACGGCGCAGGTATTCCAGCCGACCTTCATGAAAAGGTGTTCAATCTGTTTTTTACCACCAAAGCAGTCGGCAAAGGCACGGGACAGGGTTTGAGCCTGGCGCACACGATTGTGGTGGAAAAACACTTTGGCAAACTGTTTTTTGAATCCAGTGTCGGTGTTGGCACCACCTTTCATATACAGCTACCCATTACTCATGATCAACAGGCATAAAAAACCATGGAACAAAAAAATATTCTGTTCGTCGACGATAACCCTAACATCATTAGCGGCATTCAACGCCAGTTGCGCCCTTATCGTGAGCAATGGCAATTATATTTTGCCGATAGCGGTTCCTCAGCCTTGGCACTGATGGCGCAACAACACATTCACCTGATCATCAGCGACATAATAATGCCCGAGATGCGCGGTGACGAGCTGCTGAAAAAAGTGGCCGCACACTACCCATCGACGGTGCGGATGATCCTCAGCGGCCATGCCGATGAAGAAACCTTGAAAAGCTGCATGGAAGTCGCCCATCAAACCCTTAGCAAACCTTGCAGTGCGGAGGTGTTGCGTAAAGCCATTGCCCAAGTATTTAAAATTCAGGATTGTGTCAACAATCCCCGCATCATCGCTGGTATCGGCGACATCAACCGACTACCCAGCCTGCCGCTTATCTATCAAAAGCTGAATGCCGCTATCGCCGACGAAACTGCGACGATCCAGGATATTGCCAATATCTTTGGCCGTGACATGGTGCTAACGGCAAGATTACTGCACTGGGCCAACTCAGCGTATTTTGGCTTGAATCGTAAAATATCCAGTCTAAGCGAGGCCATCACTATGATTGGCGTCAAAAAGCTCAACAGCCTGGTATTGTCGAGGCATGTGGACAGGGTATTTCCGGTCAGCAACCCGGAAATACAGCGCTGTATGGAATATCTTTGGCAGGATTCAGCCAGAGTGGCCGACTTGGCATTGTTGATTGCAAACTCAGAACAACAGCCGGGAGACCGACCCAATCAGGCGTATCTGGCCGGATTGTTACATAACCTGGGGCTGCTGATTTTCCTGTCGCGCGGTGGAGAATCTCTCACAATGTTGATGGAGCAGGTTAAAAACACCGAGACATCGGTTGCTGAACTCGAAACGGCCATTTTTGGCTTTGATCGCTGCGAAGCCGCAGCGTATGTGTTGAGTCTATGGAAGATTCCACCCCGCATTATTGAAGCTATTTTGCTGCAAAAAAATCCCAACGAGACCGATTACGACGGCGTCAGCGCTTTAACCACAGTGCATGTTGCAGCATGTCTATTGAAACCTTCGGTCATGGAAGGCTATAACCGCCTATTTGAGATCAATCTGGACCACGATTATTTGCAACGCATCAACAAACTGGATAGGCTTCCCGAGTGGCAATTGTTAGCGGACAAAGTGTTGGCCAAGC
>JBCKWP010000179.1:0-2137 GCA_038922455.1 Methylobacter sp.
AGTCTCGCAGACTTCATCGGCACCGAAAAACAGTATTTGCGCCACGCCTTCATTGGCATAGATTTTTGCAGGCAACGTGGTGGTATTGGAAAACTCCAACGTCACATGGCCTTCCCATTCGGGTTCCAGCGGCGTGACATTAACGATAATACCGCATCGTGCATAGGTCGATTTGCCCAGACATATCGTCAACACATCGCGCATCTACTCATGTCTATTCAAGACGAAGAAGGGGAATAAAATGACCATTGAAATTGCTGCGCTTTTAGGAATGGGGCTTATTGCTTTATGGGGGGTTATTGCGTTGTTGTTTGCTATCAAATCAGCCAAAATCAACCATCACATTGATACTGGCGCAATTCATTCTAACTAATCCACGGACTCACGGAATCATCAATGGATACTTGGGGTGTGATACAAATTAAAGCTGCAAAGGTAACTCGAAAAAAACAATACCCATAACTTATCGTTCCCACGCTCTGCCTCACTGCCATTAAGTTAAGCTAAAAATAATTATGGTTAATGTCGTGGGCGCGAATAAATTCGCGCCCACAATATATAAGTCCTTAACTTAATGGCAGTGACGCCGGAGCCTGGGAACGATCATTAAAAAAGAGACTACATCAGCGGCAGTATCTGGCTAAGAATTTTGCCGTTGGTGACCAGGATCTGCTTTGGAAAGAGGCCTTTATTGCCTTGAAAGTCGGTCACCGTGGCGCCCGCTTCGCTGGCAATCAATGCGCCGGCGGCAACGTCGTACAGGTTCAATTCCTGCTCCCAAAAAGCGTCAACTTGACCATCCGCAACCAAGCATAGATCGATTGCCGCTGATCCGAAACGGCGCTGCCCTGTGGTTATTTCTGCGATCCGGCAAAACCGCTGGAGGTTGTTTTCTTTTAAGTAAGAGCGCAAGCAGGCGAATCCGGTTGCGATCATCGCGTCGGAAAGCTGGCTTTCGTTGGAGACAGTAATCCGGTGTCCGTTTTTAAAGGCTCCTTGGTCTTTTTCGGTCGCATAATAATCATCCAGCGCGGGCGCATAGACGGCTCCGAAAACAAGTTCCTGATCGATTTCCAGTGCGACACTGATAGCCCAAAAATACTGGCCTCTCGAAAAGGAGTGCGTTCCGTCAATCGGATCGACAATCCAGCGGCTGGTTTGGTTGGCGCTTTGGCCACTTTCTTCGCCCCAGAAACCAAATTTCGGGTAATGTCCGGCTAGGGTTTCCTGTAAAAAAGCTTCAACCGCTACGTCGGCATCGGTAACTAAGTCACGGGGACTTTTTTTAGTCACTGCTAAGCTTTTTAAATCTCTAAAATAAGTCAGGGCAATCGATCCGGCTTCACGGATCACATTTTCAAGAACGACAGGCGAAATGGGCATTGCTAGTAAACCTTGTGGGTAAAAGGGGTGTTTGGTAGGCTGTCGAAATTTAACCATTTGAGAGATAAAGGCATCCCCGTTTTTTGGATAGTAATCTGACAGAATATTTGACCGAAATTCAATTGCTTATTCGGCTTTCTATAAGCCAAAAAATAAAAAGTTAAAATTCAACAAAAAACCCATTTTTCGACAGCCTAGGTGTTTGGTAGGAAAAGCTGCGCAACCGATTAATCCCAGAGGAATCATTTCGCCCACGAAAACCATCAAAAGCACGAAAATTTTTAAAGAGATGCTGGTCTGTAAAGCGCGCCTCAAAGGGTGGGCTTTACTGATGCAACCTATCGATTTTTTTCGTGACTTTCGTGCTTTTCGTGGATTATACAATTTTTCTTAGTTAAAACCGATGCAACTCTCGCTCTAGTATTTATTATCATGCCGCATTTAGTAAGCAAGATACTGATTTGGCAAATGAAATCCATGATATTTGGAAAGAGATGCCATTTTACGGTTACCGTCGAATAACTGCGCAGTTACAAAGGCTTGGCTATAAAATTAATTCCAAAAAAGTGCGCAGGATTATGTCTGAAACAGGTATTAAGGCACTGTACCTATAACCCTCACCCTATAGTGGACCCCAGGGCGCTTATTGGTATTTATGGCTCGTTTAACTATAACGGCGCTTATACCAGCGACAACAATGCCTCTTTCGATCAATGGCTTAAAAGCCAAAATACGGCAAGCGGCATTAAAAACT
>JBCKWP010000180.1:0-2101 GCA_038922455.1 Methylobacter sp.
GGTGCCGAAGTCGTCAATCGAAAATTTCACCCCGATCGCCTTGAGTTGGTTGAGCGTGGCGATGGTCGCCTCCACATTCTGCATGATCATGCTCTCGGTCAGCTCCAGCTCGAGATAGGCTGCGTCGAGTCCGGTTTCTTGCAGGATACGGGTCACTAACTCGACCAGATTCTGCTGCCTGAACTGGCGCGCCGAAAGGTTGACCGCGACGCACACCGGCTTGAATCCGGCCACTTGCCACGCCTTGTTCTGCGCGCAGGCGGTGTGCAGCACCCATTCGCCTAGCGGCACGATCAGGCCGGAGTCCTCTGCCGCCGGAATAAACTTGCCCGGAGGAACCAAGCCTTGTTCGGGATGCTGCCAACGTACCAGCGCTTCCATACCAGTGATCTCGCCGCTGCACAGATCCACCCGAGGTTGGTAATGGAGCAGGAACTCCTGCCGCTTGAGCGCGTTGCGCAGGTTGTTTTCCAGCGTGAGTCGCTGCAGCGCTTTGGCATTCATCTCGGCGCTACAGAACTGGACGTTGTTGCGACCCTGATCCTTGGCATGATGTATGGCGGCATCGGCGTTCTTCAGCAAGGTTTCGGCGTCCGCGCCGTCCCTGGGATAGAGCGCGATGCCGATGCTGCAGGTGACGAACAGCTCGTGGCCATCAATAGTGAATGGCTCAGCAGCAAGCTTGAGGATTTCCTGCGCCGCCACTGAGGCATCGTCTTCCGACGCCAGGTTGACCAGGATCCACACGAACTCGTCGCCGGCCAGACGCGCTAAGGTATCGCTCTCGCGCAAGCTGCCGGCAAACCGAGTGGTAATTTGTTGCAGCAACTGATCGCCGGCAGTGTGGCCGAGGCTGTCGTTGATGTTGCTGAAATTATCCAAGTCTATGAGCAGCACCGCCAGCCTGCCCTCGTCGTGCTTCCCGTAGGTCAGTGCTTGGCCGAGCCGATCATGGAACAGGATGCGACTGGGAAGTCCGGTCAGGACGTCGTAATAGGCCAGGTAGTTGAGCCGATCCTCCTTCTCGATGTACTCGAGCGCGAACGAGATGTCCCCGGCGATCTCGCCGAGCAGCCTCATTTCTTCCGCGTCGAAAAAATCCTTCTCCGACGCGTAGAGCGCGAGCAGGCCTACTACCTTGCCCCCTACCACCAGCGGGAACACCACCAGCGAGCGATAGCCGCGCCGCAAGGCTTCCTCGCGCCAGAGCGCCATCTGCGGGTCGGTGCCGATGTCGTTGCAGACGATGGGCGTTTTTTCCCGCAGCGCCCGCGCCACCAGCACCCAGGCATTCTGCTCATCGTCCAGGGTGGTTAAGTTGATTTGATCGAGATGCCCTTCCTCGCAACCCGCCCTGGCTACCGGTGTCAAAACCTCCCCGCTGGGATCCAGTAAGCCAATCCAGGCCTTTCTGAACTGGCCGTGTTCCACCGCGATACGACAGGCATCGGCGAACAGTTCCTGCCGGCCTTGGGTACGGACAATGGTCATATTGATACCGCTCAAGACCGCATAGATGCGGTTGAGGCGTTTGACTTTCTGTTCCGCGCATTTGCGCTCGGCGATCTCCTCGGTCAGCGCAGCGGTGCGCTGCGCCACCAGGCTTTCCAGGTGTTCGTTGTGGAGCAGTACCTGGCTTTGAAGATTAAAAAGGTCAACGAACACCCGCACCTTGGCACGCAGGATCCCGGGACTGATCGGCGAGTTGATGAAATCCACTGCGCCCAGCGCGTAGCCACTGAGGCGTTCGACATCCGAGTTTGCCCCAGCGGTGACGAAGATGATCGGCATGCGCTCCAAACGCGGGCGGCTGCGGATCAGCGTGGCGGTCTCGAAGCCGCCCATCGTCGGCATGTTGACGTCGAGCAGGATCACGGCGAAATCCCGCTTGAGGAGCTGGCGCAGGGCCTGCTCGCCCGAGGTTGCCGTCACGATCTCCAGCCCCATGTCCGAAACGATGGCGCCCAGCGCCAACAGCTTGGACGGCGTGTCGTCCACAATCAGCACACCGGCGCGCGCGCGCGCCGGAATCTCGATCTTTTGCATATCCATTATTTGTCTCTTTGTTTGCGGAACATTTTAAATACGGAGAAAAGCCAAA
>JBCKWP010000181.1:0-2081 GCA_038922455.1 Methylobacter sp.
TTAAAGTACAAAAATGTTGGGATGAATTGGCGCAGGTGATCGACGTGGAAGCGGAAGTTACCCCAATCACTCACATCAATTCCGCCGCCGACCTTAAGGCCTTTTGCGGCAAGCATGACGGCATCGTCTGCACCTCGTCCAACGCCCAGAAAATACTGGAGTGGAGTTTCGCCAAAAAGCAGAAAGCGCTGTTTTTTCCCGACCAGCATCTGGGACGCAATATCGGTTACCGGATGGGCATTCCGTTGGACGCTTTGGTCACCTGGGATTTTACCCAGCCGATGGGCGGCTTGACCGAACAGCAAATCCGCAATGCCAAAATCATCCTCTGGAATGGCTATTGCTCCGTGCATCAGATGTTCAAGCCGGAACATATTGACGACTTCCTCAAACGTTATCCTGAAACCAAGGTTATTTCTCACCCGGAAGCCTCATTTGAAGTCTGTCAAAAATCGGATTACATCGGCTCTACCGAATATATCTTAAAAATGGTGCGCACAGCCGAAGCCAACACCCGCTGGCTGGTGGCGACGGAATTGAATCTGGTCAACCGCCTGCATGAAGAATGCAAGGCAGACGGAAAAAACGTCCATTTCATGTCGCCCACGCTGTGCATGTGTTCAACCATGTTCAGAACCGACCCACAACATCTGGCCTGGGTGCTAGAAAATCTGGCGGCAGGCCATGTAGTTAACCGAATTTCAGTGCCTGCGAAAGAGGCGAAGTATGCCAAAAAGGCGTTGGATAATATGTTAGGAGTTAGGTAATGACAGTCAATTTTAATCGCTTAAAGCATTTTTCGATGACTTATGTGTTCATGGATGAAGAAGATATAGTCTGCGAATATGAGCAAACGGACGCAAGCCCCATTGTTACTGCCGATGGCAATAGCATCAGCTTTAGTTTAAGGAATATCGATAAAAACGAAGATAAAGAGTGCTATTCGATAACTTTGATAAAAAAGGGCGATGATGAGTTTTATATAAAGTCCGATTATTTTGACGATGCATCCGAACCTTACCCATTGGATGTTGAAACCACCGATGACGACGTAAAGTTCATCTTGGAAGGCGAGGATGAGGATATGTATTTATACGGATTTTTTGAATGAAACCACTGTGAGCGCCAATACCAATGCTTGCCATCCTGGCAGCCGGACGGGGCATGTTGCCCCGTCCGGCTTGGGGGAAGTGAACGCTTACCCTAAAACAACTAATCAGGACGGATTAAGTCAACTTAATGATAGCAATGACGGCGGATACGGTTAAGCCTAGTGACCAAAACATGAACCGATCCATACGATTGCCGATAGCCGTTAAATGCTTATCCATCTGCTCAAAACGCTTATCCACTTGCTCAAAACGCTTATCAATCTGCTCAAAGCGCTTATCCATATCGATGCGCATTTCTTCAAAACGCTTATCCATATCGGTGCGTATTTCTTCAAAACGCTTATCCATCTGCTCAAAGCGCTTATCCACTTGCTCAAAGCGCTTATTCGTATCGGTGCGCATTTCTTCAAAGCGCTTATCCATCATCTCAAAACCCTGCATCATCAACTGGCGTTGATGCTTGAGTTCTTCCTCAACACGAACAATGCGCTCACGAATATCCAGCTCATAACGGACATTGGCGTTAACCACTTCCGGGCGTGAGGCCATGCCTTGATCGATCAGTTTTTGTATTTGTATTAAATCTTCTTGAGCGAGTGCCATAACGGTGGCTCCATTGAATAGACAGGATTGACAGTCATGTTAGCGACTATGCCCTCAATTGGCAACAGACGAACCGACAAACAGAGACCTTGCGTTTTCACAAGGTTGCGGTTGGCCGGATTCCTACTGAGCCGGACGGGGGCATGTTGCCCCGTCCGAAACGTTTGGCGTTGGTTAAGTTTAGTCACTTAGCTCAGATATTGCAGAAACGTTAGGAACGGGGTTGCAAACCCCGTCCCGCTTAGAAAAAAGACCCTAAAAACCCACCGAAACGGGTTAGAATTTATGATTGATTTTTGCTTGCTTCATGATTTCGTTAGCGGTTATTCGAGATTTACAGTTATGTGGCACTGTTACAGGTTTGCG
>JBCKWP010000182.1:0-2062 GCA_038922455.1 Methylobacter sp.
TAAATAATTTCCACGTCTGGCACTGGCAACCCTTGAGGGAGGAGAGCTTGAGTTCAAAACCGTGGAAATTATTTATCTGAGAAACTATATGTGGTTTTCCAGCAAGGGTGCAAAACAACATCCAGTGGTTGTTTTGCACCCACTCGAAACCTTATTTTTATCCATGCAACAAAAGGTAGTATTTAAAATCATGAGCTTATAAAAATAAATAAGCTTGGCATGATAATCGCTTATAGTCTAGTAAGAGCCTTTTTATCATTACGAGGATTTGTATGAGTGAACCATCTCTGTCAGCGTTACCAACGTCCGGTCTAGCCGGTTTAAAAGAAAACTGGCGTAGCGATTTGCTGTCCGGTTTCCTGGTTTTTCTTATTGCCTTGCCGCTGTGCCTGGGTATCTCGATGGCTTCCGGTTTTCCGCCGTCGGCCGGCATTATCACGGCTATTATCGGCGGGGTGTTGGTTTCGCGCATCAACGGGTCATTCGTAACCATTAATGGCCCGGCTGCCGGGTTGATCGTGGTAGTCCTAGGCGCGGTGCAATCTCTGGGTGAAGGCGATGCGCTGGCCGGTTACCGCTATACATTGGCTGCCATTGTCGTTGCCAGTATTTTTCAGATTTTGATGGGTATTTTTAAAGCGGGCAGGCTCAGTTCGTTTTTTCCGGCATCGGTGGTGCATGGCATGCTGGCGGCTATTGGCATTATCATCATGGCCAAGCAAATCAATGTGGTGCTGGGTACTACACCAGAGAAAGGCAGCAGTCTGTTTTCTACTATTGCTCAGATTCCGCATAGCATTATCAACCTCAATCCAGAGATTGCCATTATCGGCGTTTCAGGATTGGTGATACTGATGGTTTGGTCGATTATAAAAAACCCGACCTTAAAGATGATCCCTGCTCCTCTTATCGTGGTGTTGGTGGGTATGGGCTTGGCCCGGTATTTCGATCTGGAACATGAACACATGTATCTGTTTCTGCCGGACGCCCATTTTTTGCCGCATCACGAGGCAACCGTCGGGCCGAAGTTCCTGGTCGCGATTTCCGACAATTTCATGTCCGGCTTTTATTTCCCCGACTTTTCTAAAGCCCTGACCCTTGATTTTTGGGAAGCCGTGGTGAGCATTTGTTTGGTGGGCAGTCTTGAGAGTTTGCTCAGTGCGATGGCGGTAGACAAACTGGATCCCTATAAACGCCATTCGAATCTCGACCGTGATTTAACAGCGGTGGGGGTAGGTAATCTGCTTGCGGGTCTAATCGGCGGCTTGCCGATGATTGCCGAGATCGTGCGTAGTTCGGCCAACATTAATAATGGAGCAAAGACCGGCTGGGCCAACTTTTTTCACGGCGCATTTTTGTTGCTGTTCGTGGTGCTGTTTCCGCGACTGATTCACAGTATTCCCTTAGCTGCGTTGGCTGCGTTGCTGGTATTTACCGGTTTTCGCCTAGCTTCGCCTAAAGAATTCGCCAAGGTCATGGGCGTTGGCAAAGAACAGTTGTTTATGTTTGTGGTGACGATTATCGGTGTGTTGGCGACCGATTTATTAGTCGGCGTTGGTATCGGCATTTTAACCAAGTTCGCCATCCACATGTTGCGCGGCGTCAGGCCGAATAACCTGTTCAAGATAAACTTTGTTATTGAACCAAAAGATGCCGATTCTGTTGTAGTCTCAATAGTCGGCGCTGCGATTTTCTCCAACTTTATGCCCTTAAAAACTGCACTGGCTAATCTTGAACCTGGCAAGAGAGTGGTATTTCAATTGAACAATACGTATTTGATCGATCATACCGTGATGGAGTTTATTCATGGTTTTCAGTATGACTATGAAGGGCAAGGAGGGCAATGTCAGTTTTTTGGCATGGAATATCATGACACTTTTTCGGAGCACCCTTTGGCGGTGCGCAGGATGAAAACAAATAACATGAGCCGCCGTAAAAGCGACAATTATGGTGTGTAGTTAGGCAGAGCAGAGGGTGATTTTGCACTCTCCAACTTGAATCTGCACCACCCTATCGCGGGGTTGCACTATCGAGCATTTAACGTTGCACTTTAAAAAAGAGT
>JBCKWP010000183.1:0-2061 GCA_038922455.1 Methylobacter sp.
CTTCTTTAGAACCAAGGCGGTACGGTAAGCGAATTACCTAAGTCCTGTCTGGCCTATTCAGATATTGAATCAATCCGGCTGACTATCTCGCTGGATGCCAACTCCAGGCCCTGCTTATAACATTCGCTGGCCCTGTCTTTATCGCCTTGGGCAAACATCAAGTCGCCAAATATTTGATAAGCCGAAACACTAGGTTCTATTGAAATGCTTTTAGTCAGGTATGTTGCCGCTTTTGGGTTGTCGCCGCATTTCATGCTCAACTTGCCCAGAACGGTCAGGAACACGGCATCCCTAGGGTGCATGGGCAACCATTGCTCGGCGGTTTCAAGCTGTGCTGCCACATCGATTGACGGCACATTGCCGAACAATACCACCAGCGTTTGATCCCAGGTTGTTGACAAAGCCCTTGCCAAGCCGCCTTCAACCTTTACACCCGCACCTGCATCTATCATCGCGGCAAAATAGATGGCTGAAACACCTTTCATATTTCTTATGTAATCGGGGACTTCCGACCATAGCAATTCAATTTCATCAACGCTGCCGCTCTTGGCCGCCTGCTTTAACAATTTGCTGAATACTTCAGTCTCCAACAGTTTTATCTCGGCTTCCATCAACACTTTATGGGTGTTCAATGACGGAATGAGTTTTCGTATGCCTTGCCAATCACCGGCTTGTTGATAGGCCTGATGCAATAATTTTAAAACGCTGGCGTGGGTCGGATCGATGGAATGTAGGCGTGTCAGCGTTTCCAGTGCTTGCTCGAACTGTTTTTCCGATAAATGTAATTCCGCTTGGGTCAAGCCTATCGCCACCTCGGATCCCGGCGCTTGATCAGCTGCCTTTTTTAGATATTCATCCCGTTTATCCAATGCGCCTCGCGATTGCGCGGCTCTGGCTGCGGTCAGATAATGGATCAACGGCGCGCCGCTGTGCGAGGCGTGTTTAATCAACACTTTTTCGGCTTTTTCCCAGTTGCCTTCCGCAGAATCTACTAATCCGGCAATCAGGGCTTCCTGGGAACGGTTAAAATTAATATTTTTGCCGCGATTCTTAACTTGACCCGGCAATCTAAGCAGCCAGCCTAAAAACCGAAAGAAGATATAAAACACGAAAAATACCATGATCAGGCCGACCGCAAAAACGATCAGCGATGTTTCCATGGACCAGTGTCCGATGCCGATCAGCACATAACCGGGGTTCTCGAACCCGCCCAGCCATTTATTGGCAAAAAATGCGGCGGCTATCGCCATCAGCAATGAACCCAGAAAATACACACTATTTTTCATCATGTACGCTCTGGTTTATTGTGCGGCTGGCGCTGGTGTTTCGGCAGGCGGCACAGCCTCTGCTGATTTTTCAATCGGAGCTGGTTTGGACTTTTCAACAGACGGCATGGCTTTATCGACTTCCAGCCTCAATTTGGTAATGTCCCTGAGCATAAGCAACGACAGACTGATGTCGGGAAAATGGCTACGAAGTTTAATGGCGTTAAACTTATCCAGCTCGGCAATGAAATTGTTGGTCTCGGTGTTTTTGGCGAAGTTTTGCTCGGTCCATTTTTTTGCATCGGCCAAACTGGATTGATAAAGCTGCTCGTTTTGCTGAACTAGCGCGATTTTGACCATTTCCAGCTTTACCCTTAACTGCTCACGAATAAATTGAGCCTCTTCCGGGATTAATATTTCTTTGATCGGATGTTCGGTATGCCGGATCGTTACCATGCCTTCCAACTGTCCCAATGCGGAATCAAGCAAACTATGAGCGGCCTTATCCATAGGCTCCTGCACGGTTTTTGGCGGAGTCAATGTTGTTCCTGTATACGGTAAAAACAAGGCGAGTGTATCGACTTCATCTTGTAGGGATTGAATCGAGGCATAAATACCGACAATATCGGCAACGGCAACATGACGGATAGCGGTAATATCCTTGGCGATTTGTTCGCGTATCTTAAACGCCCCGGCATCTCCGCTTTCTCTAAGTCGTTGATCCGCCGCTTCCAGCGCTTCGCGGGTGGTATTAACGTCGCCCATCAGATACAGGCGTTGATTAGCGATGCTTAAC
>JBCKWP010000184.1:0-2030 GCA_038922455.1 Methylobacter sp.
GCGTAACATCAGTTACATAAGCAAAATTAGTTATAAGTTGCTTTTGGTATCTACCGGAAACATCTCCAATGCAGAGTTGGAAGCACTGTTTCTAACCCACACCTCAAACATTGCCGTTGCGTTAACAACCCATTCCTTCATTGAACTGAATTGCGACTCGCTTATTTTCCATGAGTAATATACGTTGAGCTGTTGTCTATCCTGGGCTGAAAGTTAATCGGGCATAAAAAATCCCCGCTTGGAAAAATCCTAGCGGGGATCAGGTTTAAAGTTTCGTTTATGGCGGATTGCCTAATGGCGAATCCGCCATTAGGCTCTGCCGAATCAGCAAATCGTTGTGTTTACGTTCGGTCAGATTGACAGTAAAGAAATAAGTGCCGCCGGGTACGCGGTGACGAATGTAGCTACGCATAATCCAAGTTTAGACAACACCCGCGCAGCTGGCAACGAAATAAGCCAAAGTAGGCTAGGTTGAGTGAAACGAAACCCAGCATGGACGACAAAAAAGCTGGGATTCACGTTGTTCATCCCAGCCTACGGCCCTTTCACAGTCTCTGGAGCTTGGGAATCAGCGAACACCCTGCCCCCCATTTTTGTTTTTTATTCTGATATTTCTTTTTCCACCTGAGAATGGGTTTTGAGCCAATCGCGTAGCGCCGCATTCATGCGTGTCTGCCAGCCGCTTCCTGTGGCCTTGAAAGCCGCCACGACATCTGCATCATACCGAACCGTCAGCGCTAACTTGGTACTGGCAGCCAGAGGCCGCCCACGGCGCACCCATTTTTCGCCCAGATACTCGTCAGCCTCCTCGAAAAAGGCATCCGTTAATTCCGGCGCGTCATCCGGGTCAATCCAATCGGTTAATGTAGTGCGTTTGTTCACGTTCATTTGCTTTCCTCATGCTGATAATGCGACGCGCTTCGCCGCGTGGCGTCCAGACCATCACCACCATCCGTCCATCCAACTTGCCCACAGTAATAAAGCGTGGTTCGCTGTAATCCTCGCGGACATCTTCGACGGTGAAATGGTGTCCTGCGAACACCTCCACTGCACGATCAAAATCCAAACCGCGTTCGGTTAGGGCTTTGTCGCGTTTGCCAGTGTCGAATTCTATTTCCATATTTTTTATTGTAGTTACAGTATTTAAACCCGTCAAGAATTTTGAAAATTTAATCCCTTTAATTCCATCAGACCAATAACGTTGATCGATTTAACATAACAAACATTATGGGGGAGGGATGGGAGAAATGCACAAAACAAGCCCCCATTTTTTTGCGTTTTTTCCTGATCAACCCAGAAATCCGTCAATGTATTGGAGCTTGTGGGAGTGCCGGGCATAAACATCATGCCCGACCTTTTAGAAAGCAGGCTGGGTTGAGTGAAACCAAACCCAGCATGGACGACAAAAAAGCTGGGATTCGCTACGCGCTCTATCGGGTCACGTTGTTCATCCCAGCCTACGGCACTATTCATCAAAGCAGTTTAACTAGCGCGGCAATCATGGCGAATTGCCCCAAAGCAAGGCCAATGCCCCATTTAACTAATCGGTTTTCAAGCTCAAACAACCTTGAATCGAGATAGTCTCGGGTAACAGGCAGCGATTCTTCTTGCGCCTCTTTAAAAGCGTCTGCCACGGCTTCAGCCTGTTGCTCTTCAAATCCTGCATCACGAAGTTTTCGAATAAATTTGTGGGTATCGAAAGTAATGGTGGTCATCGCGTTATGGCTCCAACGTGTTAAATTGATTAACGATAGCCTCAATATCAAGTAGCTGTCAAATTTGTAGGCCGTCATCCCGTTAAATGTTGGGTTGAGTGAAACGAAACCCAGCATGGACGACAAAAAAGCTGGGATTCGCTACGCGTTCTATCGGGTCACGTTGTTCATCCCTGAGTACCCACATCCATGCAGAAGCAACGTAGCGGTGTGCCGAAGCGAAGTTGTTTGTCTGTCGTACCCCACTTATTGATATAATGAGCATCTCTACTGTGCGCCCCTTTATCGAAACTATTTGCAGGAGAAAGCCATGCA
>JBCKWP010000185.1:0-2020 GCA_038922455.1 Methylobacter sp.
GAAACCAAGTATTTAGTGCCTTTTCTTTCTGATATTGAAACATTGATACGCACTTTATCACCCACATCAAACTTTGCTCTTTCATCCCTAGGACACTCTATATTGAGTCCTGCTGGATAGGCTTGACCCTCTATCGTTCGCAATCTTTTTTTACAACCATCCATATATATTTCAGCGGTTACTGTTTTTCTTTGAGAGTCATCCCTAGAATAGCCAGCACCTGTGGATCCTTTTTTTTCAAGAACTACAATTTGGCCTATTTGACTACCAATAGGTTTGAAACCGTAATCTCTACCACTATTATTGATTTCTACTATTGTGTTAAGCCGATCACTATAGTATTCAATTGCTGCTGCTTCTTTTTTCCTGGCAATTTCTTCGGAAGAGGCTATGGCAACAATATAATGTGTTAACGTAACACTGCATTTTCGAATTGCACCTTTAAATTTTTCATCATAATGATGGCTGTACTTATTAAATGCGTTAGAGTAATGCTCCTGGAATCGCTTGACTGGATCACTTGACATCCCCACATACACCCCTTCAGAGCAAACGTGAGCATAAATAAAATAATTACTTTTTTTTACCTCATTCTCAGTAAGATTATTAATGAGTTGAAAGCGAAGCTTTGTTGATGGTAAATTCATAACATTCCCCCTGTCGATACAATTTTTAAGCAAAAATAGACGCATACATAATATTCCAAAGCCAACGCTTGCTCAATGCTACTGCTGCCCCCTTTGTTCTCTTTGTTCGCTCGCTTACAAAACCAAACCGATAAGCGTGTCCGGCTCCCCATTCCCTTTGACAACACGCTCTGTCGCCTACCTCATCTTTTAACCCGCGTAAGACGTAGGGTGGATTCGCCGTTAGGCAATCCACCGCAACTACGACAGGCTGTCATCGGCGTTGTGCGCTGATTGGCGGTTTGCTAGCGCGAAACCGCCCTACGTAATGCCAGCCTTTAAACCGCCTTAGCCAATTCAACCCGCATTTCATCGATGACTTTTTTGTAATCCGGCTGGCTGAAAATCGCCGAACCCGCCACGAAAGTATCGGCTCCGGCCGCTTTAATATCGCGGATATTATCGACTTTAACGCCGCCGTCGATTTCCAGACGGATATTGAAACCGCTGGCGTCGATTCTTTTTCTGACTTCGCGCAATTTATCCAGCGATGAAGGAATGAAAGATTGACCGCCAAAACCGGGGTTAACCGACATCAACAAAATCATATCCAGCTTGTCCATCACATAATCCAAATAATGCAGCGAAGTGCCTGGGTTAAACACTAGGCCAGCCTTGCAACCGCAATCTTTAATCAATTGCAGGGTGCGGTCGATATGCACAGAGGCTTCGGGATGGAAGGTGATGATGCTGGCACCGGCTTTGGCAAAGTCGGGAATAAGACGATCAACAGGCTCAACCATCAAATGCACGTCAATCGGCGCGGTAACGCCGTGTTTTCTCAGCGCTTCGCAAACCAAAGGCCCGATGGTCAGGTTGGGCACGAAATGGTTGTCCATCACATCAAAATGCACCACATCGGCGCCCGCTTTTAAAACATTATCAACCTCTTCGCCCAATTTGGCGAAATTGGCGGACAGGATGGAAGGTGCAATCCAGTTTTCATTCATGTTCTGATCCTCTGTGTAAAAAAACGCTAATTATAGCTTTTTTTTGGCTCGAGCTCTTACGTTTACACTCGCTTATAATAGGGCACTCGAAATCGTACGGATAAATTTAATCCATGAAACGGGTAACCTTTACTAACAGGGGGTCAGATACAAATTAAATGCGGTAATAACTGGCGAGAACCTGTTTCTACTCTACCCGTGACCGTTTTTTGCCCTTATTGCTATGTTTTTTGCCCTTATTGCTATGTTTTTTGCCCTTATTACTATGTTTTTTTCCCTTATTGCTATGTTCTTTGTAATCACGTACTCCGTCTCTATAATCCCGATTCTCGCGATAGAGTGGTGCATACACCTCGTTGTACCAGTTATCCTGCACGAAATAGA